>NZ_CP040749.1:2702500-3026666 GCF_006065315.1 Aureibaculum algae
CCAAAATCTGAAAATGAATTTTATTTAAAAGTAGTTGATGCACAATTAGTCTTTAATAAAAATGATGCTGGCAACATAGGTAGTGTAACCCTATTTCAAGGAGGGCGTGAAATGGAGGGTAAAAGAATTGAATAAAATCAAGATGTCAATAAAGGTGATTACAGTTTCGTTTTTGAAGTATGTAAAAAAGTAGCATATGCAGGAGTTGAGATAGGCGTACCTTGTAATTGTACAGTAGTACCCTTATCAAATATTAAAACGATCATATGAAAAAATGGAATTTTCAAGTAAAAAGTGATATCCAAGAAGTTGTTAAGAAACTAGATGCTTCATTGGGCTCTGTTGACAGGTTTGCTTTTGCTATGGATACTAGTAAAAGTGATTCCGCAACATTTACATTACAAAAACAAGGTCTATATGCATTTTATCTTATGTCCATTAATAAGATCATTGTAATTGGAAAGATTTTAAAAGCTACTGAAAATGAAACCCATATTGAAATTTCTTTTAAGCAATACTTATTAATGAAATTGGTGATATTTTCAAGTATGTTAACGGGTTTTGCTTTTCTAATTGCGATCATCTTAAAAATAAGCAGCAGCGACAGTAGTACGTTCATGTATATACTGGGTGCATTACTATTAGCTATAGGAATTGTAGTAACATGGCTTAATTTACAAAAGAAATATAAAAAGGATATTCAAGAATACAAGACCTTAATTACTAAAATAGTAGCGTCTTAAAAGGATGATGTTAATATAATTGCTGTAATTCATTTGAAATTCATATATGGGAGATTATTATAAAACAAAAGAATCTGTTGAAGAATATATTAAATTGGCAAAAAATTTTGATGGACAGCCTTTTATTGAAAAACTTAAACAGGTTTTAACTCTACAATCATCACTACTTGAAATTGGTTCTGGTCCTGGAACAGATTGGAAAATATTAAACGAATTTTATAAGGTCACTGGTTCTGATAATTCAAGTGAATTTATGAATCATTTGGTAAGTAAAAATCCTGATGGCAATTTCATTGAATTAGATGCCATTTCTTTAAAAACGGAAATGAAATTTGATGGAATTTATTCAAACAAAGTAATGCATCATTTAAAAGATGACGAATTAATCGAATCTGTGAGAAAACAAAACGAAATTCTAAATTTAAATGGCATCATTTGTCATTCTTTTTGGAAAGGTGAAGGTTCTGAAATTTTCAAAGGTCTTTTTGTTAATTATCATAGCGTAATGTCTCTTTCAGAAGCGTTTCGAAAATATTTTGAAATTTTATCAGTCGAAGAATATAAAGAATTTGATGACAACGATTCCCTTTTATTGATTGCACGTAAAAAATAACAAAAACCCCCAATGGACGGCTTCAATATTGTAATGGTTATTGCCATCATCCTCTTTGCGAGGTTGGGTGTACGGCTTTTCAAGATCTGGCGTAACTATAAAAATGATACTTCTAATAAAGACGACGTCTCATAAGCAGAAGAATAAATAAAGAAACCCTTTGTAGCTATTGAATAATCAGCAATAATCGAGGGTAAATAATAAATCTTATCTTTAGTTTCTAAAACCAACATCTAACCAACCTAACAACAATGAAAAATTATTTAAAAATTCTAGTACTAGCAGTGCTTTTTAGCAACTGTAAAAATGACAAGGAATCAAACACAGATCGTGTTGAAGTTGCTCAAACCACCATTGCGAAGCACATGGAACGCTTAGCATCAGATGAATTTTTAGGCAGAAGACCATTTACGGAAGGTGAAGTAAAAACCGTAAACTATTTAAAAGATGAATTTGAAAAATTAGGCCTTTTACCAGGAAATGGCGAGAGCTATTTCCAAGATGTTCCTATGGTAGAAATTATAGGCAAACCCACTGAAAACATGACATTTACCAATGGTAATGAAAGTTTTAATTTAAGCTATTTAAAAGATTTTGTAGCAACTACAAATAAAACAATTCCCGAAGTTAGCCTTAAAAACTCCGAATTGGTATTTGCGGGTTACGGCATTGTTGCTCCCGAATATGGTTGGAATGATTATGAAGGTGTTGACTGGAAAGGAAAAACGGCTGTGGTGTTAATTAACGATCCGGGATTTAAATCAGGAGATTCCACCTTGTTTAAAGGAAACACCATGACGTATTATGGTCGTTGGACGTATAAATATGAAGAAGCAGCACGACAAGGTGCGGCTGGCGTAATTATCATTCATGAAACGGAACCTGCTTCATATGGGTGGAACGTAATTGAATCGAGTTGGAGTGGTGCCAAATTGGTCATTGAAAGTGATGCTCCATTGGTAGATGTTGAAACTTGGATTAGTGGTGCCGGTGCTCAAAAATTGTTTGATATATCCACCATGAAAGGGCAAGATTATAAAACCATTGCTCATAACAAAGATTTTCAACCGATTCCACTAGACGTAAACGTTTCGGTGGGGATTCAGAATAACATTAAAAAGGACGTTTCTAAAAATGTTGTCGCTATGATTCCTGGTACGGATCAAAAAGAGGAATTCATCATTTATTCTGGACATTGGGACCATTTAGGCGTAGGTAAAGCGGTAGATGGAGACTCTATTTACAATGGAGCCGTAGATAACGCTACAGGAACAGCCGGTTTATTAGCCATAGCAGAAGCATTTAAGAAGCGTAAACCTACTAAGCGATCTATAGTTTTTATCGCATTAACGGGAGAAGAACAAGGCTTATTAGGTTCTGCCTATTATGCCGCACACCCTATATTTGACCCAGAAAAAACGGTTGCCAATATAAACATGGATGCTATTGCTAGTCTAGGAAAAATGAAAGATTTAACCATTACTGGATTTGGTCAGTCCGAAATGGATGAATACGCAAAAACAGCAGCTGAAGAACAAAACAGGTACATCATACCAGATCCAACGCCAGAAATGGGCGGTTTCTTCAGATCAGACCATTTTAATTTTGCTAAAATTGGCATTCCTGCGTTGTACGCTGCGGGTACTTATGAAGGATTTAATCATAGCATTGCAGAAGTGAAAGCGTTTAATGATAATTATGGAGAATTTAAATACCATCAACCAGCAGATAATTACGATGCCAACACCTTTGAATTGAGCGGTATTCAGTCAGATTTACAACTATTTTTTAATGTTGGCTTAAAATTAGGAAATGAGACTCATTTCCCAAAATGGTATGAGGATAGTGAGTTTAAAGCTGCAAGAAAATAAAAAATAGTAAATTTGAATTCAATCAATCTAACCCTTTCGTTATGAACACCCTAAACCATAATCGTACCTATTCCTTATTTCTTGGCCTACTCATGTGTAGCCTCGTCAGTTTTGGTCAAACTAAAAAACCATTAAGCTTAGACGATTATGCCCAATGGAATAAAATTACCAATACCGCCATTTCACCCAATGGAAACTGGGTTACCTTTAGTTATGTACCCAATGAAGGCGATGCCACCTTACATATTAAAAAAACAGAAGGCGATACCTTACGTACCGCTATCAACGGAAAACAAGTAGCGTTTTCTGCCAATAGCAAATGGGTAGCCTATTTGGTCAATCCCACAAAAAAGGCGGTTGAAAAGCTTAAGGAAGCTAAAAAACCTATACTTAGCGACTTACAACTGTTGAACCTCGAATCCAACAAAGTTTCTGAGGTGAAAAATGTAAAAGGCTATCATTTTTCAAAGACGTCTCAATTTATCGCCATTCAAAAAAATCCGATGGATAAGAAGGCAGATCATAAAGGAAGTGATGTGTTGCTGAAAGACCTAAACAAAGACATTACCCTAAATATTGGTAATGTAGCCAACTATGCTTTTAACAAAGAAGGCACGCTCTTTTCTTATGTGGTTGATGCTAATGAAGATGATGGTAACGGACTCTTTCTTATCGACCTAAACACCTTACGTACCTATCCATTGCACACGGGTAAATTTACCTATGCTCAAATGACATGGAATAAAAAAGGAGATCGATTGGCAGCCCTATTCGGGACCAAAATAGACACACTGGTAGAACGTGAAAACAAGCTGTATTACACCTCCAATTTATCCTCGGGAATGACCACTGCTATTATACCAAATATATATTCCCCGGAAGGAGATGCAAATTTTCCTAAACCATTGACTATTTGTGATTATGGAAAGCTTACTTGGAATAAAGCTGGAACACAAATTACCTTCGGTGTTAAGGCCCAAAAAGACGTTATTAAGAAGGACGATTTACTCAAGGCAGATGTAGATGTTTGGCACTATAAAGATGAACGCATTCAGTCTCGGCAAGCGGTACAAGCCAAGCAAGATGAAAAGGCAACATTTACCGCGGTATTAAATTTGGACAGCAAAAAATTTATCCCCTTAGAGAATGAGGAGATGCCTAGGGTAACGGTCAGTAAAAAGTCAGATTGGGCTGTAGGTAGTGTAGATACCTTATACCGTAAAGATCTTACTATGGTTCGAGGCTATACTGATTTATACAGCATCAATACCAAAACAGGAGCTAAAAAGTTAATCGCCAAAAAGGTGTTGCGGAATATGGGAATATCTCCCAATGGTGAATGGGCACTGTTTTCTAAAGACGGTGCGGTAATGGGCTATCAATTTGCTAACGGAACGCTATCTAATTTAACGGAACGCACAGGAATCAATTTTGCCAATGAAGAGTATGACATACCCGTTGAAAAACCTACTTATGGCATTGCCGGATGGTCAAAAGATGGGGAAACCTTACTCTTAAATCACAAGTTCGATATATGGATCATCTCACTGAATTCAGAAGCTGTATCAAACCTTACGCAAGGTGTGGGCACTGAAGGGAAAATCCGCTTTCGATTAGTCCAATTAGACCCTGAAGCAGAAACATTTGACCTTACCAAACCCTTATTGCTCTATGCCTATGGCGACCGCACCAAAAAATCAGGGTATTATGAAGTAACGGCAGGTAAAAAACCAAAAGCATTGATTTATGAAGACAAAATGATGGGACGCGTACTCAAAGCAAAAGATACCGACAACATCATCTTTACCCAACAGACCTTTGTAGATTTTCCTGATTATTGGACATCTAACCTGGCCTTTAAAAGACCCAAAAAAATTACGAATGCAAATCCGCAACAAGCCGATTTTAAATGGGGCAAAAGAGTATTGGTAGATTATACCGATGAACGCGGACATGAACTACAAGCTACGTTGGCGTTACCGGCGGACTATGATTCGTCAAAGAAATACCCTATGATTGTGTATTTCTACGAGAAAATGTCTAACCGACATCACCTGTATTCAATGCCTACGTATGATGACAGACCACATATGTCTGCTTATGCCAGCAATGGGTATTTGGTCTTAATGCCAGATATCGTTTTTGATGAAGGGTTACCAGGTTCATCCGCTTTAGATGATGTTACCAGTGCCACAAAAGAAGTGATTAAATTGGGCTATGCAGATCCAGACCATATTGGCTTGCAAGGGCATAGCTGGGGTGGTTATGAATCTTCCTTTATTGTTACCCAAACCGATATGTTTGCAACCGTAGTAACCGGTGCTCCGTTAACCAATTTGGTGAGTATGTACAATATTGCCTACAAACGCTCAGGGAGTTTAAATGGTCCCATTTTAGAATGGTCTCAGGGTAGAATGGGTGTGAGTCCGTATGAAAACTTAGCATTGTATCAAAGTCAATCGCCAGTGCATCAGGCAAAAAACATCAATACACCTTTTTTGATTTTACACGGTACTAGTGATGGAGCGGTAGATTGGAACCAAGGTTTAGAGTTTTATTCCGCAGCAAGAAGACTCGGTAAAGAGGTTATTTTATTGTCGTATCCAGATGAACCACATCACTTAGGTAAAGAGGAAAACCAAAAAGATTTTCAAATCCGGATGAAGCAATATTTTGATCACTACCTAAAAGATAGTGTTGCTCCTTTATGGATGAAGGAAGGCATTAAACATGCCGATAAAAAACGAGTAGGCCCAGAAGTCTTAAAAAAAGGGGAGTAGTAGTGGTACCACTTCCCCTTCAAAAATTGTATTGAAATCTTAGTTTTCTTTTGCCAACAAGGCTTCTGCGTTGGCAATGCTACCGAGCATCATGTCTTTCATTTGTTGCACTTTTTCCTCTTGTTCCAAAAGTAAGGCTTCTTTTTCTGGAGTTAAGGCTTTGCCTTCTAAGATTTCTTCTGAATCAAATTTATCGCCAAAGTCTTTCATCCATTCCATCATAAAATCATAGGCATGTACCAACGAATCTTTGGCAACTTTGTAGGTGGCACCTGTTGCAGTAGTATCAATTTTAGGCTCTAAGGCACTTGATAACTTACCGATGGTACTCATTTTGGGCATTAGCTCATCATGAACCGCCATTACACGTTCCATACGGGTTTGTTCTTTTACTTCCTTTTTGCAGGAAGTTATACATAGTGTGAATGCTGTAAATACGAGGAGAAAAACTGTTGTTTTCATAATATTTCAATTTAAGGATAAAAACGAGTAACAAAGTTAAGGGTATTTCTATGCTAAACATCGTTTTTGTGGAATTTATTGAGGTGGGAATTTTTGAGATTTTATTGTCAATATGTACTGCGTTCTTAAATATTAAAAAAAATTAAGTTAGGAACTTTTCGGAATTTAATAAGTGCACAAAATCTTCTCGTCTATTTCAGTATTTTATATTTAACCTATTGTAAATTTTTTATCTTTGATTAAATTTAGAAGAATGGCTCATTTAAATATTATTTTACCGATAACCCTACTTTTAATTGGTTTCTTGTTAAAACTTTTTATTGGAAGGAACATTGAAACACCCAGTTTGATTGAAGCTTTGTGCGAACTACCTGTTGATATTATTTTTCTTGCATTATCATTTTCAATTGCCTTTACCTTATCAAAAACAGAAAATCAAGCAAACGGTTTGTTCTTTTGTTTCGCAGGAATTGCTGTTGCCATATTAGTTGTAGCACTTTGGCGAATTACAATAATTTATTATTTAAAAAAGGTAAAATATTTTTGGCCAATTATTTTAGCGATTAATTTGTTTGTTTCAAGTTATGCAATTAAAAAATCTGTAGATTTAATTATTGATGGAGTTGAAAAAATAGAAAAACTTGATTCAGAACACAACAAATAATCAAAAGATAGAGAACAAATGATTAAAGAATATATATATATAATTTCACTTGCTTTAGTTAGTGCTTTAATAGCATTGATAGCATATATAATTGCCAAAAGGTCAAAACTTTCAAAATATAACGATGATAAAAAAAGAGCTGAATTAGAAGGTATTCGTAAATCGCTCGAATCTCAGATGTATAACATAAATGATAGATTAGTCTTAAACGAAGAAAGATGGAGAGATGTAAATCACTTGCTGTTACGAGATGAGTATATTAAAAACGATTCTCCACTTACGGAAAGATCGAAAATACAATTAACTGAATTTTTAAAATCAAATGGAATTAAGGAGAATGATTTAAAAATTGATGAAAAACTAGTCTTTATACTGACACCTTTTCATAATAGATATCAGAATGAATATAACGTTATTAAAGAGGTCTGTTTATCAATAGGGTTCAAAGCTTTTAGAGGAGATGAAAACTATTTTAAGAGTGATATATTTCCAGAAATGCTTAAATTAATAGTAAAAGCAAATTTGATAATTGCCAATATTAATGGTAGAAACCCTAATGTATTATATGAACTTGGAATAGCTCAAGCTCTTGATAAACCTGTAATATTGATTTCTAGCGAACCTGAAAATCTACCAGTAGATATAAAATCTAAAAGATTTCTTATTTACAAGAATAGTGATGAACTTCGTGTTTTAATTAGAGAAGAGCTTTTTAACATTGTGAATAATAATGAGTAAACTTCAAAATATAGAAAATGCACTTTCTGCTATTAACGGTGCCGTATTTCAAGAATTATGTGACAGTTTTCTCTTATTAAGAAATAATAATTACTCCGCATTTTCTAGAACAGGTAGCCAAAAAGGTAATCAAAAAACAATAAAAGGCACACCAGATTCTTTTCTTTTATTACCCAATGGTAAATATATATTTGTAGAATATTCAACTAATAAAACCCAAGGCATTAACAAGTTACAAGATGATATTGATAAGTGTCTGGATAATAAAAAAACAGGAATTGATATTGCTATTATTTCTGAAATTATTATTTGTGTAAATTTTCACTTAAAAGTTTTCGAAATTGAAACATTACGTTCTTTATTAGAGAATACCAGTATTAGGTTAACTATTTACACATTGGATAGTTTAGCTTTGGAACTAAGTTTACAACACAGGGATTTAGCCAAGAGATATTTACAAATCCCTATTGACACAGGCCAAATAATTTCAATAGATAAGTTTATAAAAGAATACAATAGTATTTCGAATGGTATTGCTACTCCATTAAATAATAAATTTCTACACAGAGTCGATGAATTAAAAGAGCTAAAAAAAGCCCTTCGTAATAATGACTTTATAATTTTAACTGGAGCACCAGGAGTTGGAAAGACAAAATTGGCAATAGAGGCAATAAGGGAATTTGTAAAAGAAAATCCAAGTTTTAGTGCTTATTGCATTTCATACAAACATCATTCATTGTTAGAGGATTTATACCAATATTTTGATTCAGATAAAAACTATATTTTGTTCGTTGATGATGCTAATCGAATAGATGCTTTTAATCAAATAACAGGATTTTATAAATCTCATAAGAATGGAAATTTTAAAATTATTACGACCGTTAGAGATTATGCTTTTCAAGAAATTGAAAAACTAAGTCAAGAATATAATCCAATAAGGATCGATCTTAATAAATTTTCTGATGAACAAATTGAGAAGATA
Source organism: Aureibaculum algae (assembly GCF_006065315.1). Classification (GTDB taxonomy): domain Bacteria; phylum Bacteroidota; class Bacteroidia; order Flavobacteriales; family Flavobacteriaceae; genus Aureibaculum; species Aureibaculum algae. The sequence continues at coordinate 2,711,354 of NZ_CP040749.1, forward strand.
CTGGAGGCTGAACCATTAAGTATTAGTAACACGGATTATCAAAAGGAGATTGTTCGAATAGCCGAGGGAAATCCTAGAATAGCAATTATGACCGCTCTTTTAGCTAAAGAAAAACAGGATATAACCGTTTTATCAGATGTTTCAGATTTATTTGAAAAGTATTTTTCAACTTTTATAAAGGACGATGGGCAATTTTCTAATGACTTAAACTTAAAATGTCTTGGAATAATATCATTCTTTTATACTATTCCATTTAAAGATAAGGATACAACTTTGAAAATTTTGGAAACCTTCAATGTCACATATGATGATTTTATACAAGTAATTGATAATCTAGATAGACTTGAACTTGTTGAAATTCAATATGAGAATGTAAAAATACCAGAACAAAACTTATCAACCTATTTCTTCTACAGAAGTTTTATAAAAGATGATTTATTGTCCTTTAAAACTTTGCTTCAAAAATATTTCTTTGAGAATATATTTAGATTTAGCGACACTGTTATTCCTGCAAATAACACCTTTGGTCCAGAAAGAGTAATGAAAAAATTAAAACCTCATTTATTAGAATATTGGAGGGAGTTAATTTCATTAAATAAAGAAAATCTAAATATAAAATTTTTAAATACTTTTTGGTTTTATCTTCAAGATGAAACACTTGAATATGTTTTAAACTCCGTAAAACATATTTCACAACCAGAAATTGAAAAGTTTAAGGTAACATATTCGAATAATGAGTTTTCACATAAAGGAGATGAAATAATTGAATTATTAGGAAATTATTTTTACAATACTTCAAATCTTAAAGAAGCAATTGAACTTTCTCTATTATATGTTAGAAAAAAACCTAAACTCTTATCAAATTTAATATATAAAATAGTAAGTACGCTAACATTTGATAAAAACGATTATCAAATTGCTTATTTCAGACAAGTTTCATTGTTTAAAATATTAATTAATGGACTTAAAATTGAAAGAAACTATTACATTCAAATTCTACTTGAGCTAAGTAAGACTTTTTTACAGTATAAGTTTCATCATTTCAAAAGGGGAAGAAACAATTCTTTTTATCACTATGATTATTACCTGGAAAATAGTCCTGAGATTAAATTATTTCGCAAAAATCTTTGGGAAACAATTAATAATAATTTTGAAGAAAATCCACAACTTTCATTTGATGTTCTAAAAAGTCTAAAAGATTCACCAAGAGATATTGTCAAAAAAATTTTAGAATTTGATTTGAAATTCCTTATAAACATAATAGAAAAACACCTAAATACAGAATCGTTTGAGCATGCTAATTATGTTCAAGATAAAATTAAATGGTTAAAAATATGTAAAATTAAACATCCAAAACTCCAATACTTAAAATCAAAATTCACAAATGAATTATATGAAATTTCTTTAAAAATTGATTGGGATAAGTTTCGAGATAAAGAAATGTATGAATATGATAACCTAACAGAATATGATGTTTTAAAAGAATTGGAAATAAGAAAATCTTTTGTTTTTGAAGATTCCCATGAGGTGGATGAGTTTTATAAAAAATTCGTTTATATAAGAACATTTTCAAGTAATGATTGGAATTATTCAAAGGTTTTAGATATCATTATTGATGAAAACTTCAATCATAATTTTGAAATTGGACTCTTTTTCTTAGAACTAGTTATAAAGGAGAATAAAATACAAAATTTTATTCCCAATGTAGCTTTTACCAATCAATTGACCAAAAATCATATCGCCGATAAAATTTGGAGTATAATTTCTGAGAATCAGTTTGATTTAAAGCCTATATGGCAGCTGTCTTTTCTTGATAGGTTAAGTGATAATTTAGTATCCAAAAAATATTTAAATTTTTTCATAGAAACAATTAAAAATACTAAACGAACATATATCTCGCATTTCGAAAAAATAGCAAGATTTAAAAAGATTGAACCTAACTTATTTAAAATAATATTGTCAACTATTCTTGAACAAAATATTAATGGTGCTGATATTAAAATATGGATGTCTTTTTTTGAAGAGTATTTCGAAGAATTAGGAGATGATCTTAATTTAATCAAACAATCCTATATCCAGCAAGACCTGCTACAATCAAACTTTGATTATAAAGGAAATGGCTTTCTTAAAATTTTAGAAATTGACTCAAACTTTCTTATAGAATATGTTCAAGCAATTAAATCTCAATACCAATTTAGTATTCCGAGAGAAAATAGAAAATTTGGATTTATTTGGAGCGTGAATGATATTGAAAATGTAATGTCCAAGGTATTTGATTTTTTTGTAGAGAAAGAACCCTATTTCGGAATGTCAAATCATTATTGTAATACGTTTTTTAATGCTATTCCTCTAGGATATGAAAATAAAGCAGAAGAATTTTTAATTAAATATGCTCGAATTAATTGTGATGATTATAAAAAAGTTAATATTGTTGTTGATATTGTACGCGGGGAAATGAAAAGGATTTTCAACGATATTTTAATTCAGCACATTTCTTTGAACCAAGATGTTAATGTTTTTTCTAATATATGGTGGAGAGGTAATGGCGGTACATATTCTGGAAATGTAATTATAGGAGATATTCAAGCGTCCGATTGGCGAAATATTTTATCAATAATAGAAAAATCTGAACTGGGTATAGAAACAATTCCAATTAAAAATCAAGTTAAAAGAAATATCGAGAATGCCTTAAAAAATGGTGATTTAGAAAGGAAAAGAAGATTTTTGAGAAGAGGCATATAAATTTTGCATTAAACATAATAAGGAGAACTCATCTGTGAATACTAAGGATAAAAAGTATATAATTACTTTAGATCAAAGATTAATATGACTTAAATTGAAATTTCTTTTAAGTGAAATTGTGAATGAAGGAATCGATTTTTGTTTTAAAAATTTTAAACTTACATAGCAAATGTAGTATTCCTCTTTTTTCATATTTTACAACTACAAGTCAGGTTTTTAACACCTCGTTATCCTATTTTTTTTAAGAAATGTGGTTTGAATGAAATAATCATTTTCAATTATAGAAAGCTCCCATTTGTAAAATAGAAGCGAACCCAAAAATCCGCAACATAGCTTCACAACGGATACTAAAAAATAGTATCACAGAAGTAACATTCTTTATAAAACACCAGGCTAAGTAGGCGTGTTATACCTTTTATAGATTTTATCTTCACTTAACTGCTAAAACACACCCTAAATTATGTAGCAATTCTTACTTTTGATTTTATATAATTTCTTTCTTTTTAAAAGAAGGAAAAACAAGTAGTTTGTTTCTATACGAAACATAAAATATAGTAAAAACACCTATGAAATCAATAGTATCACTCGCATTACTCCTCTTTTTTCAATGTACCTATAGTCAGGTGGAAGAACCTTTAATTCCTTTCAAAAATAAGGGTTCTTGGGGTTTTTCGGATGTGAATAGAGAAATTATAATTGAAGCCCAGTACGATACCGTCCACTTTTTTGATAGAAACAACCTGTCCAAAGTGTACAAAAACAAGGTATTCGGATTCATCAATAAAAATGGGAAAAATATAGTTCCCATAGCATTAAGTAATGCGAAGCTCATTGCAGATTCCCTATATATTGTAGAAAAGAATATGAAATACGGAATAATAGATAAGAATGGAAATAATCTACTGGATACAGATTTTCAGCACATAGAATACATCAATACTGGTTTTTTTATAGTTAAAAAAAAGGACCTTTATGGAGTATACAATGTTGCTAATTCGATACAAAATCCATTCCTTGAAATTTCTTACGACAACATTGAATATCAAGATTATCAACGTCGTTTTATATGTCAAAAAAATAGTGATGTGTATATCTATGACCGTAGCGGCGAACTTTTAGAAAAAAGAAAAATGGATGATGAAAATAACGGTTTTGATATTGATCTTCCTTTTACTGTGGCTAGAAAAAATGAATATCCCAAGTTCGAAACCATCCATAAAAAAAAATTAAAAGGATTGATTATTACAGCGAAAAGAACTAGAGGGTCCAGTTATTTAGGAATTGTGACCAATACCATTGAGGCAAAATACGACTCTATAAATCCTAAACACTGGGACATAGATTGCTTTGTCGTTAAACGCAAAAATAAATGGGGTGCTATCAACCTAAAAGGAGAAACACTACTAGAAAATAAATATGAAGACATTGATGTAGCATCCATTTACTTACGAACGCTAAAGGTACAGCCGTACAGACATTTGTATATCGTAAAAAAAGATGATAAGTGGGGCTTAGTGATGAGTAAAAGTACTGGCAATTATGTGAAATTGAAAAATAATGTGGTCATTCCTTTTGAATACGATGCCATATATAAAAATGTAGAGGAACCTTTTTATATCGTAAAGGCAAATAATAAGTATGGTGTTTTCTTAAATAGTGGTTATCAAGTTAAACAAATCACAGAGACCAAATATGCTAAAATTGATCTTATGCATGAAACTGTAGACGGTTTTAAACTGGTTAAAGTTGTCGATACCAATGGAGACGTATTTTTTGTTGGTGAAAATGGTGCGGAATTCTTTCAAAATTAAAATCCATGTTACATTAGGTCTATTATAAAAATTATTTTCTTTAGGTTTTATCTACTACATTACATTGAATACACGTTTTCGATGGTATGCTAAATTGGTTTTAATTACAAACGTATTTATATTTTGTTTAACTTATATTAACATTAGTTAAACATTTTGTATATTTGTAGTTGAATGTATGTTTATACGCATTGAAATACAATGAAAAAAGATAAGAAACCAGATAATGTAGTTTTTAATACCACCACTCAAAAATATGATGCGGCATTAAAACCCTATGCTACGAATGTGGGTGCACCGGTAATAACGACCACAGATACTATTGCTTGGAAAAACAGGAGCATCAATAAGATAAATCAGAAGGTAGCGGCAAAATATGCAGAGCTAAAAGCGGAATATGATCAAATGCTGGAAGAGTTTGAGTACAACAAGCTCATTTTTCAGGCAACCTTTAATTTTGAGCCCATCATTGGCGAAATCTATCATTTATACAAAAGAGAAAACGAAACCACTTTTCTTTCCATCATTGCTCCAACAGAATGTAACTTTAATTGTATGGGGAGTTTTTATTTGAATGCAGACCAAATTTGGGAAAAATTAGAATACTAATATGGCAGATGTATCACAATTTACAGAACGGAAGTTAGACCGTATTATTGAAATGGCTTGGGAAGACCGAACCCCTTTTGAAGCCATCTTATTTCAATTTGGCTTACCAGAAAAAGAGGTGATAAAAGTAATGCGTGGCTACTTGAAAACATCCAGTTTTAAACGCTGGCGGAAACGTGTAAATAGTGGTGTGAGTCAAAAACATTTAAAAAAACGCAGTTCAGAAATTACACGTTTTAAATGTACAAGGCAAAGAGCCATATCGGGCAACAAAATTAGTAAACGGTAAATGGAACCAATAGCACATCAAGATATTGTTTTCCCCACTGTATATGCAGACATCTTGCAGTGTGTTCGCACTATCGACCCTGTTTCGTATGGTGCAACGCGGAACTATAGCAATGGTTCGGTAAGCTATGTATCGCCTTATATTTCTAGAGGAATCATTTCTACAAAAAGGCTTTGCTATTGAAAAGAAAAGATGAAAAATACGATGCGAGACCATGAAAAAACAACACCTGCCTGAAAAAATATGTCTGGTTTGTAAACGACCATTTCAATGGCGTAAAAAATGGGAAAAGAATTGGGCTGAAGTTAAGTATTGTAGTAAACGTTGTAGATCAAATAAATGAAACAAATACATATAATCTTTCCACATCAATTAGTAGAAAAGTCGCCACTATTGGAGACCGATGCTCCTATATATCTCGTAGAAGAATATTTGTTCTTTAAGCAGTATCCCTTCCATAAGCAGAAAATAGCCTTTCATAGAGCAACCATGAAACGCTATGCCGATTTTCTTCAGAAAGACAACAACAGAGAAGTAATTTATATAGAAGCTACGGAAGACATTTCAGATATTAGATTATTAATTCCTGAATTAAAACGGAAAGGCATCTCCCATATCAACTATATAGACCCGACAGATAATTGGCTACAAAAAAGATTAGATAAGGGCCTACGTGAATGTGGTATCACCGCAACACAATATAAATCGCTATTATTTTTAAATTCAAAAGAAGACCTAAATCCATTTTTTAAAAAGGGTAAGAAGAAATACCATCAAAGTACCTTTTACACGGAGCAACGTAAAAACAGAAAGATCTTAATAGATGCTGATGGGAGTCCCGTTGGCGGAAAATGGACCTTTGACAGTGAAAACAGAAAGAAATATCCTGCAAAAAAAACACCGCCAGCCATTCAATTCCCTGATGTTGATGCCTATTATAAAGAGGCTACAACGTATGTTTCAACACATTTCTCGCATCATTTAGGAAGTCTGACGGAGCATTCGCTCTATCCAACCAGTTTTGAAACGACAAAAGTATGGCTCCATCAATTTTTTGAACAGCGTTTTATGGAATTTGGAGCCTATGAAGATGCCATTGTTGATGAAAATTCCATACTCAACCATAGCGTATTAACACCCATGCTAAATGTGGGATTGATAACCCCAAAAGAAATTATTGAGGCGTGTTTGCTTTATGCAGCAGAAAACAACATTCCCATTAATTCTACAGAAGGTTTTGTGCGTCAAATTATAGGATGGCGAGAATTTATAAGAGGAGTTTACGAAGCGAGAGGTAGTGAAGAACGTACCACCAATTTCTGGAAATTTAAAAAGAAAATTCCTGCTTCCTTTTATAATGGAACTACGGGAATCGTACCTATTGACCGTACTATTAAAAAAGTATTGAAAACAGGATATTGCCATCATATAGAACGCTTAATGGTATTGGGTAATTTTATGATGCTTTGCGAATTTGATCCTGATGAAGTGTACCAATGGTTTATGGAACTCTTTATTGATGCCTACGATTGGGTTATGGTGCCCAATGTGTATGGAATGAGTCAATTTGCCGATGGTGGCTTAATGGCAACCAAACCGTATATCAGTGGCAGTAACTATATTATGAAAATGAGCAACTATAAAAAAGGGGAGTGGCAAGCGACCTGGGATGGTCTTTTTTGGCGATTCATGCATACACATCGCGATTTCTTTTTGTCAAACCCTAGATTAGGCATGTTGGTGCGTATGTTTGATAAAAAGCCTGAGGAGAAACAACAACTGCATATAGCGAATGGAGAAACCTATTTGCAAACGCTAAACGCATAACGGCTATCATAGCGTCCCGTAAAATGCATACACGAATAGAATGTTAAACAAAAAGAACGAAAATGTTATTTAACACAAGTCATAAAAATAAAGCCTATACAGCAAAGAGCATAGAATTAGTGGGCAACGCTTTTTCTTTGTTGGAAAAGATAAAGAGGGGCGGCGTGGGTTCCAGCAGATTGATCATTAAAGAATTGAGCACAAAACTACAACCTATACATTTACAAACGATAGATGATAACTTTGCAAATATCGAATTAAGGCCTAATGGCATAATTATCCATTTTACAAATCGACTAGATCGCAATTCGTGGATCATTCCCTATTACCGTTTGGTGGTGTATCGCACAAAAACATTCAGCATTCATGCCAATGGTCATTTTATAAAATTTAATAAAGACAAGAACTATCTCGCCAATAAAAAGTTCATCACTAAGATGATGGATTCAAAAATTGAATTTTTAGACTTAGGCTATTATGATGGATAATCTTAATGAGAAACAATTATGAAAAATATACTCTTACTTACAATTCTACTAATAACCATGCAAACAACAACCATTTTTGACTTTAGTACAAAAAGCGACACCAGCAATTGGAAAATTGTAGATGATGTGGTGATGGGCGGCCGGTCTTCAGGATCATTTCAAGTAAATGAAGCCGGACATGGCGTTTTTAAAGGACGTGTTTCCTTAGAAAACAATGGCGGGTTCTCTTCTTTGCGGTATAATTTTGATAACATAAGCACAACATCATATTCCAAAATTATGTTGAAAGTTAAGGGTGATGGAAAAACCTATCAATTCAGAGTAAAAAGTAAGGCTTCTGAATATTACTCGTATATCGCAACGTTTACCACCACAACAGATTGGGAAACCATTGAAATCTCCTTATCGGATATGTATCCCGCATTTAGAGGTCGTAAGCTCCAAGCATCAAATTATGATAAAGAAAGTATTGAAGAAATAGCCTTTTTAATAGGAAATAAAAAAGCAGAAGCTTTTACATTAGAAATTGATTCAATTATTTTAAAGTAAAATATGTTCGTAAATTTGTAAAACGATACCTAATAAAAAAACTAAAATTTGTTAGCAAAACGAGAGTTACCACAACAAAACTTCGACGATTCAGATAAATTTATTTTCTGTTTAGAAGGAGTTGCAGATATAGAAACCACCAACGCTACCGAAGTGCTAGTGCATCTAGAACAATTGGCATTGCAGCATGGGGTAAATAGTATTTATAAAACCTGCGACACCATTGAAGGTCTCGAAGAAAGTTTAAATGCCTTGGTGTACGATGATCATAATTTCAAAAACTATGAAATCATCTACTTTGTATTGAAAGGGGAAGAAAATAATATTTGTTTAAATGACTATTTCTATAGTTTACAAGAGATTGCAGAAATTTTTGAAGGAAAGTTAGCCGGTAAAATTTTACATTTTTCGAATGCAAAAGTATTAGATTTAGACGATGAAGAGGCTCAATATTTCTTGGCAGTTACCGGAGCACGTGCAATTTCTGGTTATGGCGTTGACCTTAACACCATACCAAGTTTATTGCTAGACAAAGCATTTTTTAGTCTATTTAAAGAAGAAGATGATATGTTTGAAGTTGTTGAAGAATTACATCAAAAGCATTACAATCTTTGTAAAATGCTTGATTTTAGATTGTATTATTAACCACACCATTAGTAGATCCTTTCGTTTTATAGTTTTTGTCACTACATAGATCTCCCATTTTTTTCGTATTTTACAAGGAGTAAAACCACTTTCTGACGTCGGATTTTACTTTTTTTTTACACCTGTTGTCAGGTTCACGTGGAGTCCACGTCTACTTTTTAGACCTTACGTCGTACAAGTACGTGTTTGCGTATTTTCAATACTAGTATCAGCAACCTTTTTAGCATAACCTTTAAAAATCAACAACCAAGAATGAAAAATCCTATTGAAATTTTAAAATTAGCCCAATTAGAAGACAAAAAACCATTCGCCGCTCAGGTCAATGACCTAGATCTTGTCGTAGTTAAGTATGACGATGATATTTCCGTGCTCTATGGTAGATGTTTACATCGTGGTGCGTTAATGGCAGACGGTCATATGGATGGGCATAATTTAATTTGTGGGGTTCATGGATGGGATTATCGGTATGATACTGGGGTTTCGGAATACAACAATAGTGAAGTCTTGCATAAATTCACCACCAAAATTGAAGGAGATGCTTTGTTTGTAGATGAAGCTGAAATAAATGAGTACCTGTCTAGCAATCCACAACCGTTTAACAGAGACGAGTATTTAGGAGCTTATGCAGATACACATCCTGAAGAAACGGAACCTTATACGGGCTATATAAAAGAGCTTTCTAAAAACGGATTAAAAAACTTAGGTCATCATGGTTCTTCAGCCTCTATGGGGGTGGACAGAAACACCTTACCCAAGTGGAGTGACATCCAATTTCTGCCTGCTCAATTAGCAAATAGACCTTTATTAGACCATGAAAATGTAGCCACAAAGGTGGTTATTGGTCCTAAAGCAAAGAAACCATTAACATTAGATATTCCATTGTTTGTCAGTGATATGAGTTTTGGAGCACTTTCTAGAGAAGCGAAAATAGCGTTGTCTAAAGGTGCGGAATTGGCCGGTACCGGAATTTGTTCTGGAGAAGGAGGGATGTTACCTGAAGAACAAGCCAATAACACCAAATACTTTTATGAATTGGCATCGGCACAATTCGGTTTTTCATGGGATAAATTAGACAATGTTCAGGCCTTTCATTTTAAAGGAGGCCAAGGAGCAAAAACAGGAACGGGTGGACATTTACCAGGGAGTAAAGTAACCAAAGAAATTGCGGAAGTCCGCGGACTCAAACAAGGTGAAACGGCTATTTCACCAGCAACCTTTCCTGATTTTAATGGAGTGGCAGATTTTAAAGCATTTGCCAAAAAAGTAAGAGACCGAACGGGTGGAATTCCTATCGGGTTTAAAATTGCAGCCAGTCATATTGAAAAAGACATTCAGTTTGCCCTAGATGTTGGTGTCGATTATATCATTTTAGATGGTAGAGGCGGAGGTACAGGTTCTGCACCCACCATTTTAAGAGATAATATAAATGTACCTACCATTCCCGCATTGGCTCGTGCGAGACACTATTTAGATAAAGTCGGTGCAAATGATGTAACCTTAGTCATTACGGGTGGTTTGCGTATTGCCGAAGACTTTGGAAAAGCCTTAATGTTAGGTGCAGATGCTATTGCGGTTTCCAACTCCGCGTTGCAGGCTATTGGCTGTTTGGGGATGCGTGCCTGTGGTAGTAATAATTGCCCTGTCGGGATAGCTACACAGAAAGAATCGTTGCGAAGTCGTTTAATTATTGATTCTTCCGCCAAACAATTACATAACTATTTTGATGCGACCAATGATTTAATTAAGGTCATTGCTCGAGCTTGTGGACACAATGATTTGGCAAAGTTCAACTTTGACGATTTATCAACGTTTAACCACGATATGCACCGTCTTACCGGCATTAATTACGCAGGTATAAACTCATAAAAACCAACCATGATACATATAAAAATGATACACTTAGCGGCCCAATACTTGGCAGCCGCAGGCATTAGCTTTTTAGATAAAAAACAAGACGATAGCCATACCAATTTGGGATTTGACGCCAAAAAAGGCTATTTAGAAACCTGGCCATTAAATGAAGGAGGCTGTAAGATCGTATTTGATTATACGCAGTTCTCATTGCATTGGATCACCAATAATACCGCACGAATGACATTACAACTCGATGGAAAAACGCATCGTGAAATTGTCAAGTGGATGGATGAAGTTACTACCGCCTTGGGGAGAACAAAAACCTATAGCTACAAGCTCCATTATGAGTTACCGTATGGTAAAATGACGGATAGCTTTGTATTTACAAAACCCTTACAACGGGAACTTAATCAAGCCTTAGAATTTAGACGCATTGCTCATCGTGCGTTAGAGAATGTAGTAGAAAAAATGAAATTTGACACCAATATTCGAATCTGGCCACACCATTTTGATTCTGGGGGTTATGAAACCATTAAAAACATAGGCTTAGGCTTCGGAATGGCAATTCCCGATACCATGGTTAACGATTTTTACCTGTACACCTCTGGTTATAGCGGTCACGACGGTATAGACACGTCCAACTTTGATGAAATTACCTTTGGCGAATGGAAAAATGATGGTTTTAAAGGAGCGGTATTACCTATGCAAGATGTAACTGAAGCCAAAGCGATTACCTTTTTTAATGAAAGTATTCGGAAATATAAAGCGTTGTAATGATTAGGAGTTTATTTGATTTTTTACGGTGAAGATTTTAACTTGAGCGAATGGAGCATTGCTCGAGAATCAAAATATATTTTGTTGAGAAGGTAGCATGTGTAGCAAGTCGAGATGAAGATATCTGATAAAAATCATTTTTCAACTTATAAACCTATCATAAATTTGCGATAAGAAATAAGAAATTGAAAAATGTCAGAATTTGAAGATGATTATTTAGACAATCACTATATACACCGCAGTAACTGGTTAAGAGCAGCCGTTCTTGGAGCAAATGATGGAATTTTATCAACTGCGAGTATTGCGATTGGAGTTGCTGCTGCGAGTGATGTAAGAGAACCTGTTATTTTAGCAACATTAGCTGGTCTAGTAGCCGGAGCTTTATCCATGGCAGCCGGAGAATATGTTTCTGTAAGCTCACAAACAGATGTTGAAAAAGCTGATATCGAACGTGAAAAGCAAGAACTAAAAGAAATGCCCGAAATCGAATTACAAAGATTAGCGGAAATTTATGAAAAAAGAGGTCTTCAAAAAGAAACTGCATTAACAGTAGCCAAAGAATTAACGGAACACGATGCTTTAGGTGCACATATTAGAGATGAATTAGGAATTAATGAAATTAGTCAAGCCAAACCTATGCAAGCTGCAGTGGCCTCTGGTGCTGCATTTACAATTGGAGGATTACTTCCTTTTTTAGTAACGCTTTTTCTTCCTTTAAAAACTATGGAATATTCTCTTTATGGTTTTGCACTATTTTTTCTTATCATTTTAGGAGCATTAGCAGCTAAAACGGGAGGTTCTAGTATTGGAAAAGCAATTCTCCGGATTACATTCTGGGGAACTATCGCAATGGGTCTGACAGCTGTAGTTGGTTATTTGTTCAATGTGAATCTCGGATAAAAAAGGACACACCACATAGACATCAATAATATCTTTTATACAATCCAACAGAATTAAGAAGATGTAAAACTCTATTATTACCCTTATTTTTTTTATATAAAACCAAAAAACGAGCATCATGGAAAACACAAAGTATTCTAAAACATATCGAATAATTCATTGGGCAATAGCCGTTTCATTTCTGCTATTGTTAATTACCATTTTTTTACGATTAACGTGGATGAACAAGAATAATATGGCAGTTATCATACAAGATTATTTAAGTGGCACCGATCAGGCCTTAACTCAAGATCAACTCATTGTTTTAGCAAAAAAGATTAGACAGCCCATGTGGGATTGGCATATTTACATTGGTTATGTATTGACCGGATTATTTAGCTTGCGATTTATACTTCCCCTTTTTGGACAAATGAAGTTTCAAAATCCCTTTACTAAAAATCAATCCATAAAGGATAAATTTCAAAAATGGACATATATCATTTTTTATATATGTGTTGTTATTTCGTTAGTTACAGGACTTATAATAGAATTTGGTCCAAAAGAATTTAAAAAACCAATGGAAGAAATCCACGTATTAGGTACTTATTACTTGATTGGGTTTATTGTAATCCATTTAGCGGGTGTATTAATAGCAGAATTTACAAATGAAAAAGGAATAATTTCAAGAATTGTGAGTGGCTCTAAATAGAAAACAAGTTTCATAAAATGATTGAGAATTTATGATTTTATATTAAATAGAAGTGAATGGAGTAACCCATTTTTATGCTTCCCTGTATAGAGCGGAGTCGAGAAATAAAATATATTTTGTTTGGAAGGTAGCATACGTACCAAGTGAAAATGGTATAGGAGGGAAGGGTGCAAGCTTTTGCTAGTTTACTTTAAGTTGTTACCGGTAGTATATTCAATATCAGTAATCTCCACATTCAACCAATTAAAATCTCCCTCCTTAAGTTTCCACGTAACTTGACATTTATTCGGAATTTTTATGCCATAAAATTCCTTGTGTTCTTTGGCGGTAACAACCCACTTTTCAAGTTGAGCATTTTCATCTCCACCATAATAACGATCAGCTTCAAAAGATATAAAATCACCATTGGAGTTGAATTTAAACAATCCAGACACACTTTGATTGTTAATTTTCAGTGTAGCTTTAGCGGTAGTTACATCTATATTTTCCCAAGTAATTGCATCCTCTAAACCCGCTGTAGGAAACCAACAAGTTTCCGCTAAATATCGAATCATCGCACCGGTATTTATTTTTATGTTGTCCGACTCATTGACGACGGCAATTAAACCAGACAACTTTATAAGCATTTCACCTTTACCATTGATTAATTTATCGCGTCCAACAAGATCTATTAAAGGCATCATTTTAATCTTCGCCGTCCAAATAAATGATGATGATTCTATATTAAAATATTGAGTTGCACTGAAGGGCTTCCATTTACCGTCTACTTCAGTCCGCATTTCACCAACTTGCTTTAATCGTACAGAAATAATTTTTTCTTTTCCAATAACGCCAGAAGTCTGCATCCATTTTTGAACAATCAACGGCAAGCTGTCGATGTCATTTTGCGAAATGCGTTCCTTATTAAATTGAAGATTATTAGTAATTGCATTTAATTCCTTATCAACCATTGTTTTAAATCTATAATTGCCATAGGCTGACAAAGTGATAAGAAGAATAATTACATTAGCAATTGTGCCAAATTTGGCATCTTTCCAAAACATAAGAATCAGCACTTGAGAAATAAGGACGCCAATTATGGCAAAGGCAATCCATAAATCTTGCTTAACTAAATAGAGAACAGCTGAAAGTATAAAAAGTAGGGCCGAAAAAAGCCAAAAAATTCCCATAGGCTTTGAAATGCTTTGGCTTAATTGATGAATCTCTGCCAACCTAAATGCTTTTACAAAACCCATTAAATGGATGAGTCCGTGAATTAAAATTAGAAATGCGAAAGCTAATCTCATAATACTTTAGAATATTTTGACAATACCTATGTTTTAGACAAATTTAATGTAGAATGAAATTTTAAAAAATGACAATTATCAATTATAGTTTATTTAAAACCAATAAATTAGGTCTAGGAATTGTAAATATGGTTGCAAAGAATTAATTGATATCTTAAAAAATAAGGTTACATTGTAGTTCTATTATGTTACATGGAGTTTCAGCCGCTTGGGATTGGTTAACGAGTTAGAATTAAATCGAAAAAACTTATTTTAATAATGAAATTAAGCGATAAAATATATTTTTTTTAACTAGTAAAAAATACAGTTATGGTAAGCAAGGAAAAAGAACACAAACATGAAGAATGGATTGTCAAAGAAATTAAAGGCTTTGGGATTTCTAATTTACTAACTTCATTAAAATTAATGGTTGCTATTGCTACGCTGGGTCTTATGGCTACTGTGGCTGAAGGGCAACCAAGTCCGGATATTGATTCACCATTAGAGCAGTCTGTGAATTTCGAGTCTGCATCTAGAAGCGAAAATCAGATTGAAAGTATTGATTCTACTAAGATTTTCAATGTAAGTAATCTTGAGAATTTCTTGCAAGATATATTTAAAATTCCTAGAAAAGAAGATCTCAGTATGTCATATACTGTTGATCCACTTACTGTTAGTGTGGCTGCAAAAGCTGGAAAATTTCCACTTTTTCCGCAAGAAGATGGTTCACTTGGCATCCCTGTGATGCCGCTTTCTGACATGAGTGATAATACACCGAAAGAGTTTTTTGATTATATGAAGTACTACTTTAATAGTGGTATTGTTAAAGGCGTTAATGGTGAGAGGTCTTATGATGGAAATGCACATACGCACATCGCGATAGCGGTTGATCCTAATGACCCTACATCTGTTGCTAAAATTAAGGAATTGAATATAGTTCTGACTGCTAAAATTAAGGGTGATCCTGCAAATGGTATCCCAGGTTGGGCTGAAAAATATGGACAAGTCATTGATGCAATTGTTCCTATATATATTGATAATAAAAAAAGTGTAGCACATACAGATCCATATTTCGCATATAATGGTGTTACTTTAAAAGATGGTGATATGATCGGGATTATAGGTGATCATGTTGCGTTATTAGATCATAAGCACCAAGGTCTCCAAAAAATAAAAGATCTAGTTCTCTTGATGGACGCTCTTATTAAGGAGGAAATATACTTTTTGACGAGAGAAGCTTATAAGCAAAAATATATAGTCGTTGAAGACTAAAGTTAAAGTGGAAGACGATGTCCGAGATTATACTCTTGATTATAGCTTCAGCCACTGGTTAAACCAACAATATAAAATGTGTTATAGTGTAACTTGAGCTAGGATAAAATGGAAGTCGAGATAACATAACACGGAAGGGTGTTTTATGTGAAATGAAAAGCCATAATTTAATTTTAATACTAATTTTCTATATTATTAAGAGCCTTCTCCTAATTTTAAAAAATAGAGACTTGATTGTATTTAGAAATAATTAAATTATTTCACAAATATCTCATTGGAGTGTAATAATTTTTCATTTACGCCACTAACTAATAAAAATAACACTATTGAGTAGCGATTTTTATAAAACATCCATTTTACCATTTGCGGCAATAATCATCAAATTATGTCGTGCGTATACCAACTCACAACAAGATTTTGAAGATTATTACCAAGAAGTATGTCTGCAAATTTGGAGAAGTAAGGAGAATTTTCGCGAGGAATCGCAATGGAGTACGTGGGTGTATCGAATTTCATTAAACGTTTGTTTGACCTTACTTAAGAAAAAGAATAATAATGTTCAACATTTTGTATCTGATTCTATAACTGCTGAAGAAACCGAAGACAACTACGCTTTTTCAAATGAATCTTTAAATTTATTATATGATGCCATTAGAAAGCTATCGGAAATAGATAGAGCCGTTATTATGCTTTATTTAGAAGAAAAATCACAAAAAGAAATTGCTGAAATTATAGGGACAAATCCTAATAATATTGGTGTACGTGTTAAAAGAATTAAAACTAGATTAAAAAAAATATTAGATGGAAAAATCAATTGAAAACATATGGAAAGAAGGTTTTCTTGAGAGCGACGCATTAGTAGCTCCAAAAATAAACAACCTATACAACCAAAAATCAATTCATATCATTGATAGATTTAAAAGAATGTTTAAAATAAATTTGATTGCAATTGTTGCGTTCTCATTTATCTTTTTAATCGTCTCTTTTTTTGTAGGCATACCAATAACAGGTGTTATATTTTTTGTTACCCTTTCTGTGCTTGTTTTTATTAATAAGAAGTTATTAAATGATTTAGAAAAAATAGATATAGGTATAACTAGTTATCAATACCTAAAGGCATTTAACCAATGGATACATAAACAAGTAGCTATCAATAAGAAAATGTCAAGATTTTTGTACCCAATTATATTTATCTCAATGCTATTAGGCTTTTGGTTTAAAGATGCCGAAGGTATGCCTATGGGTGAAAGACTTGTAGGTGAAATTCTGATTGGCTTTCCTGATATCTATTTAGTATTTGGAATTCCACTAATAGGAATCGTCATCGTATTATTAATTTTAGTTTTACTGGCATTTATGGGAGGTCGAATTTATAAATGGGATTTAAACATAGTTTATGGAAGAGTATTCAAAAAACTAGAAGAATTGATGACTGATATAGAAAGTCTAAGGAATTAAACACCTATTTAAAAGATTGATTATGTGTCTTTTATGAAATTCTCAAAAAAAAAAACAAATTTTACATGTAATAATTTTTAATATGGACCACTAACCAAGAAAACAATAAAAATTATGACACTAAAAAATACACTTAACTTTTTTGAAAGTTTAAAAAGAGAAACAACTAAAAAATCTGAAATTAAGATTTACGAGAAATTTATTGAGATTCTAAAAAAATTAGAAAACAGAGAATTCACCACTGATGAAATTCAATCTATAGAAGTAGAACTGGATAGTTTACAATTAAAATCATATCCAGAAAATCGAAAAAAATTCTTCAAAAACACACTAAATAAATTTGAGAATTATTTAAAAGATATATTTTCCTTGACTTCCAAAGGATATTACATGGAGCGAAGTATAGGTTATGGAGTTCTTTTTGGAGTTGTTGCTGGAGTTATTTTTGGTGAGCGTTTTGAAAGGTCTTTAGGGCTTTCCTTTGGGATATGTTTCGGTATGTTCCTTGGAGCATTTATAGGTAGTCGTTTGGATGCTCAAGCTAAAGCAGCCGGTAACATGCTATAATTAATAACCTTAATAAAAAACGCTTACCAAACATTTCAATATTATTATTTTAATAATTTAATAGCCGAATAATTTTCGGCAAGTAAAAAAACACCCCAAAATGAAAACAATAGTAGCATTTGTCATTGCATTTATAATATCAATAGTAAACGCATTTTCTCAAGATATATCAGGAGATTGGAGTGGAGAAACAAAAAGAGGAGATAAATTAATCACCTTTATTTTTAAAATTAAACAAGAAAACGCTGAGTATTCAACTACTATCGATGTTCCAACGTTCAGAATTTCTGGTATAAAGCCTTCAATAACAACTTTTACAAACGGAAAGTTAATAATTGATGGCTCTAATGTTGGTATGAACTATATAGGAGTTTTTAATACTAAAGCACAACAATTTGAAGGTACTTATAAAGAAGGAGGTATAGAAATGGTATTAAATTTAAAAAAAGGTGCTGTAAAAATAGTAGATTCAAAAAGGCCCCAAGAACCCGTGAAGCCTTATCCATATTACGAAGAAGAGGTTATTTTTAAAAATACAGAAGCAAATATAGCGTTGGCAGGCACTTTAACGTTACCCAATAAAAATGGAAAATTTCCAGTTGTAATTTTAATTAGTGGAAGTGGTCCTCAAGATAGAGATGAAAGTTTTATGGGGCATAAACCTTTTTTAGTATTGTCAGATTATTTAACAAGAAAAGGCATTGGCGTATTGCGTTTTGATGATCGTGGTCATGGGGAATCTACAGGTGATTTTGGTACTGCAACAACAGAAGATTTTTCTAAAGATGTATTGAGTGCAATTGCATATTTAAAAACAAGAAACGATATAGACATAAAAAATATTGGTTTGATTGGTCATAGTGAAGGCGGTATTATTGCTCCTTTAGCGGCAAATAACTCAAATGACATCGCTTTTATAGTATTATTAGCTTCAACAGGTATATCTGGTACAGAATTGTCAGTAATGCAATCTAAAACATTAAGACAATTTCCTGTTAAAGATGAAGTCGGCTATGAAAAAAATACAAGAAAAGCGATTGCAATTGTAACCTCAAATAAGAGTGAAGCAGAAATTAAAAATGAATTAACGAAGCATTATAATGATTTTTTAAGACCAATTTTAACTTCTTTAAATGTGCCAGAAAAGAATATCAATGCATTTATAAACAGTCAGTTAAAAACAAGTTTAAAGCCTTGGTCACGGTACTTTTTACAATATAACCCTGCTGATGAAATTGAAAAATTACAAATCCCAGTATTGTCATTAAATGGAAGTAAAGATTCGCAAGTAAATGCAACAATAAATCAAGAAGGCATACGAAAAGCATTAATCAAAGGCGGGAATAAAAATTATAAAATATTAGAATTAGAAAATTTAAACCACTTTTTTCAAGAGTGCAAAACAGGAAAAATGGATGAGTATAGAAAAATAGAGCAAACATTTTCTCCAATTGCCTTACAAGAAATTTCCAATTGGATTTTTAAAAGAATTTAAATAAATCCTCACGAATTTTCTATTCAGTTAAAATAAATAGAATAACTTCAATTAGTGTAACAGTTGTATTAATACATCGTCATAAAGATATATAATTCAATTAAAAAAAATCAAAATGAAAGTTTTAGTAGTAGGAGCAAGTGGAGCTACAGGAAGTAAATTAGTTGAACAGCTTATAATTGAAAAACATAAAGTAAAAGTAATTGTAAGATCACCTGAAAAGTTGCCAGAATCATGGAGAATCAATGATGATTTGCAAATTATCTCAGCAAGTATATTAGAATTAAGTGATAACGAGATGAGTGAAATTGTAAGCGATTGTAATGCGGTTGCTTCTTGTCTTGGTCATAATTTAACTTGGAAAGGCGTTTATGGAAAACCTAGAAAATTGGTAACAGATACTACGCGAAGATTATGCAATGCTATAAAATCAAATAATCTGCAAAGCCCAACAAAGTTTGTTTTAATGAACACTACAGGAAATCGCAATCGCGATTTAAACGAATCCATTTCGCTTGCTCAAAAATGTGTTATTGGCCTTCTTCGCTTACTATTACCACCTCATGTAGATAATGAGAAAGCTGCAGATTATTTACGAACTCAAGTAGGTCAAAATGATAATTTTATAGAATGGATTGCAGTTAGACCAGATGGCTTAATTAACGAAGAAAAAGTTACCGATTATGAGATATATCCTTCACCAACACGAAGTGCTATATTTAATGCTGGCAAAGTGAGTCGTATAAATGTTGGTCATTTTATCGCTAGTTTAATTATTGATGACAACTTATGGACTAAATGGAAAGGGCAGATGCCAGTAATCTATAGTAAACCACATCAAGATTAATTTTATTAGCTAAAATGGAATCACTATATAAATCTGCAACAGGAAAAGCAGAAATTTTAAACCTTTACAATCAAAAGTTAAAGGATTTAAATATCAATTATCAGTATCAAGACGTCGAAACGACTTTTGGTAAAACTAATTTGATTATTACTGGTGATGTGTCAAAACCACCAGTACTAATTGTTCATGGTTCAAATGGATGTGCACCAATAGCTTTAGAAACGTATTCAGGATTAGAATCCCATTTTCAAGTTTTTGCAGTTGATGTATTGGCCCAACCCAATAAAAGTGCAGAAACAAAATTATCAATGAAAAATGATGATTACGGTAAGTGGTTACATGAAGTCATTGATGTTTTAGAGTTAAAAAATGTGACTCTTGCCGGATTTTCTTTTGGGGGTTTAGTCATTTTAAAAGCTCTAGAATTTAAAGATTCCAACATAAAAGAAGTGTTTTTAACAGCACCTGCATATCTTGTAAATGGAAATCCTTTAAAAGCATTATTTAAAGTTTTCATACCAATGAAACGCTTTATAAAAACTAAAAAGATAAAATATGTTGAGCGTTTTTTAAATGAGCTGTTTACAGAAAAAGACGCCTTTGCCACACAATTTCTCTCTAAAGTATTCTTAAATTTTAAAATGGATTTCACACCTGTTCCAGTTATACATAGGAGGGAAGCTAATTTACTAAAAACACCAATAACATTAATAGCAGCACAGAACGATATTATGTTTCCTGGTGTAAAAATGCTTAAACGTGCTAATAAAATATTTCCTTCATTAAGGAAAACACTATTATTAGAACAGTCAAAACATGTTCAAAATAGTGCAGATAATAAGCGAATTGTAAATCTTATGTATGGAGCTATTGAATAAAATAATTGGCTGAAGCAGTTGGAAAGAAAAGACAAATTAAAAAACTAAAGTTAGCAAGTGTATAGATTTTTTGTTTACTCACGAGTTTATTGATTCAAAGAATTATAACGGTGTTCGTGAATCTCCTAAAAAGTCGATTTTAAAAAATTATACTCTTGAGACAACCTTACCAGAAGCTCGTGAAAACTTTTTTAACTGAATTATTTTGAAATACGCGAATTTTAAAACTACTTAAAAGGTTAGCTTTTTTTTTGTCGGTTGCAAGCGATGGCAAATTGAGTTTTAAAAATAATTGCATCAGCAATTATATTTTAAATAAACAATCTAGCGTTTGTAAGCGGCAATTTTACATAATGGACAAATGCCATTTTTTTAATGGCATTCACGAACTCTAAAAAATAAATATAAAAGTCGTGAGTAAATTATGGGACATTTGTGTAACGGAATGCTAATCGCTGAGAATTGCTTATTTAAAAAATCTTTAACGATTTGTACAGAATATTAAAAATATACGAAAGCAAGAACACGAATATTTAATGACCCCAGAAGAAAGATTAATTATGAAAACAGAACTTCCTGGGATATTTTACATAATATAATTATAGGATCTAATGAAATTCAGAATTAAATGAGACGTATTAACTTTTAACATAATTATGGTCGATATAAAACACTGACGTGTTGTTATATCTATAATTATGTCAAATAGCCTGAAATACGGCTATACAGTAAATACTAAAGATTTGTCCTATAATTTATATTATGTTAAATAGGATTTTATTGCAGCCATAAACAAGCATTAAACCTGCTCCTTTCTTAATAACAAAGTAGTCATACTTCTTTGATTATGAACAATAGTTGTTTTTACATTTTCTAAAAAAGTGAGCTCTATTCTATTTTGAAGATCCCGCAATAGTTTATCGTCTAATAAAAATCGTGTAGAACCATCTGGTAATGCATAAACACCATCAGTGATCAATTTGACTTGATTTTCAATTCCAAAATTGGATGCCATTCTTATGAGTAAACTTCCTTGAGGTTTTAATACCTTCACTAATTCATCAAACATTTTCCAAAACTGGCTTAAATTTTCTGCAAAATGTAATACCGCATTACAGATAATATGATCAAAGTTATTGCTTTCATAAGGTAATTCCTCAACTAAAGCGAATTTAAAATGTTCTTGTTGCCTAACATATTTCTCCTTACAATATGCAATACTTTCTATTTGATTATCGACACCGTGAATCTCAAAATTATTGTTGTAAAACCATGTTAAATTTCGACCTGTTCCACAACCAGCGTCTAAAATCGTATCTCTTGGTTGATAGTTGTCTTTTACTATTTGGTCTAAAATATAAATATCAATTCCCTCAATGTTTTCTTTTAATAATTGAATGTTCATAAACTTAATTTAATCCACTGCAAATTACAATTTCTTATTCAAAATTGTAACGTTATATTCATGATTGTGACCCGAAACCTCCCCGTCTGTTCGAGTGACCTTGAGGAACGAGAGATAGTATCGAGAACCCTTTTAAGTCACGAAATAAACGCTTCTCGATACTCCCGACACTTCGGGATTTAATTTACTATCGCAAATTTAAAACACTCGAAGTGACGTACAATTTATCATTATAACTAGAATTTAATCATATCCGTCCGTTCGAGTGATCTTGAGGAACGAAAGATAGTATCGAGAACCCTTTTAAGCCACGTAATAAACGATTCTCGTTAATCCCCACACTTTGGGAGTATCGATAACTCTTCGGGTTCTAACAGTTCTCAACAAACTTAGATTTACCATTTAACAACCTAAATCAATAGCATTAGCTATACTTACACAAAACACTGCTACGAACTTTAGAATTAAAACAGAATTAATGTCGTATTTTACTATAAATTAAAAATAGCAACCATGATTTTAAAGAAATTAAGTGTAATAGCACTCTCTATTTTTGTTTTTGGAGTATTTCAAAACTGTACCAAAAGTGACGAGAATAATAATACTGCAAAAGTGCAACTAAAACTAGTAGATGCTCCGGGAGACTACTTAGAAGTTAATGTTGAAATTGTTGATATTCAGTATAATAGTTCTGAAGATGAAGAAGGTTGGGTAAGTTTTACTCCAGAAAACGGCTATCCTATTCAAGTAGATTTAACCCAACTTATTGCAGGCAATAGCCTTTTATTAACAGATCAAGTCATTTCTTCTGGAATGCTAAAGCAAATAAGATTGATATTAAGTGATAACAATACCATCACCTATCTTGATGATGATAATGAACCTGTAACAACGCATTTAGATACACCAAGTGCTCAGCAGTCCGGTTTAAAATTAAAAATTAATACCGAATTAGAACCCGGTTTTTCGTATACCTTTATTCTAGATTGGGATGTGCAGAAATCAATAGTTAAAGCAGGGAATTCGGGCAAATTTAACTTAAAACCTGTAATTCGCGTAAATACAGAGGTTAATTCGGGGTCTGTTATGGGCATAATAACTGGAGATGTTGATGGAGATGAAATTGATGCTGTACCTCTAGCAGGTGTTAATGTGGGTATTTACACACTTGATAATGTTTACATTACGGGTTCTTTAACTAATGAAAATGGCAATTTTATAATTCAAGGTCTTGATGCTGGTGAATATAAAATCAGTATTGAACATTATGGTTTTGACCCTTATAATTCCTCCGATACAATATTAGTAGAAGTGGGAACTGTTTTAGATCTTGGAACCATAGAATTGTTGGAAACAACATCATAAGCATAAACACATTTACTTTATAAAAAGAAAAATCCCTCAATGTTAACATTGAGGGATTTTTTATTCCTAAAATTATATCGAAAACTGTTTCATGCAACTACATCTCAATACTCCCAGCAGTTCGAGGTTAAATTTGCTCTTACAAATTCAAAATATAGAAACGTAATAAACACTTATCGAGAACCTTTAAGAAACGTGATAAACGCTTCTCGATACATTTTTCAATATGCTACCGCATTATGAAAAACACTCGAAGAGACGTACAATCAATTATTGTAATTAGAAATCAAACTTCAACGTCCGTTCGAGTGATCTCGAGAAACGAGAGATAGTATCAAGAACCATTAAGCAACGTAATAAACACTTCTCGATACTCCCGACACTTCGGGATTCAATATGCTACCGCATTATGAAAAACACTCGAAGAGACGTTCAATTCATGATTGTAACCCAAAGTCAAACCATTACGTCCGTTCGAGTGATCTCGAGGAACGAAAGATAGTATCGAGAACCTTTAAGTAACGTGATAAACGCTTCTTGATACTCCCGACGCTTTGGGATTCTATGGCTACCGCTCCAAGAAAAACACTCGAAGAGACGTAGAATCAATTATTATAACTAGAATTTAAACCTCCCCGTCTGTTCGAGTGGTCATGAGGAACGAAAGATAGTATCGAGAACCGTTACTTAAATTTCTTTTTAGCCAAATTAATTAGCAACTCATACTCGTCATTTATTAAAGCCTCTTTTTTCGCTCTTGACCATTTTTTTATTTGTTTTTCAGTAACTATAGCTAAGTTTATATCGGTAAATTCAGCATAAAACACTAAAACGACAGGTCGTCTTTGAAAAGTATAACTATCTTTAAAAACACCATTTTCATGTTGAAATAATCTTTTGGTTAAATCCGAAGTTACTCCAGTATAGTAAGAATCATCATTACATTTTAATATGTAAACAAAAGAAAGTTGCATTTAGTAAAACTAGGTATAATTATTTGAGAATAAAACCTTATCGCCTCTCCCCGTCCGTTCGAACGATCTCGAGGAACGAGAGATAGTATCGAGAACCATTTAATACAATTACTTCTCGATACTCCCGACACTTCGGGATTCAATTTGCTATCGCAAATTAAAAACACTCGAAGAGACGGATAATTTATCATTGTAACTAGAATTTAAACCTCCCCGTCTGTTCGAGTGACCTTGAGGAACGAGAGATAGTATCAAGAACCTTTAAGTAACGTAATAAACGATTCTCGATACTCCCGACACTTCGGGATTCTGATACTAACGCATTATGAAAAACACTCGAAGAGACGTACTGAGAACCGATAAACTAAAATTTAATTCATTTCTTTGCGTTTATAACTTCATAAACTAGCAACACCATTTTTAAGTCAACCATGCGTTCCATAAAAATCATTCTCTTTCTTATTTTTAATTTGGCTTCAGCAACCATAACTTATGGTCAACATTCTGTGGCTAGAGATTGGAATGAACAATTACTAGTTGCCATTCGTAATGATGTAGCTCGACCAACATCACATGCTCGGAATCTATTTCATAGCTCCATGGTTATGTACGATGCTTGGGCCATTTTTAATGATGAAGCTGAAACCATTTTACTTGGAAAAACCTATGGTAACTATACGTCTACTTTTTCTGGTATTCCAGAACCTACAGATAAAGAAGCTGCCATACACGAAGTATTGAGTTATGCCATGTTTACTTTACTCAACCATAGATTTCAAAATTCCCCCTTGGTAAGTACCACAAAAAAGTCTTTTCTTGACCTTTTAGTTTCTTATGGTTATGACCCCAATGTTACAACAACCGATTATAGTACAGGCTCTTATGCTGCTTTAGGTAACTATTTAGGCAACGAAATGATAGCTTTTGGTCTGCAAGATGGCTCTAATGAAGCCAATGATTACGACAATCAGTATTATGAGCCCGTTAACCCGCCCATACAATTGAATACCTATGAAGAGACTATTGACATTGACCCAAATCGATGGCAACCCCTCGCCTTTGATGTCTTTATAGATCAAAGTGGGAATGTTTCCAATTCTAAAACACCTGATTTTTTAGGTCCTGAATGGGGACAAGTCACACCATTTTGTCTACAACCCACCGACTTAAAAGTCTTAAACCATAACTTTAACAGTTACGTGTATAACGACCCAGGGCCACCACCTTATATTAAAAATTCTAATGAAGATGGAATTGATGATGCCTACAAATGGAATTTTTTATTGGTAGCAGCTTGGTCGGCACATTTAGATCCAAATGATAACACCTTAATTGACATTTCACCTTCTGCAATAGGCAATGCCGATATTGACAATTTTGACGATAACTTTGACGCCTATAAAAACTTTTATGATTTTACCGATGGCGGCGATTCAGGAACTGGTCATGCTTTGAACCCAATTACAAACCTACCCTATACCCCACAATTGGTAAAAAGATCGGATTATGCACGCGTCTTAGCAGAGTTTTGGGCAGATGGCCCTGATTCAGAAACACCGCCCGGACATTGGTTTACCATATTAAACTATGTGAATGACCACCCCTTATTAGAGAAACGATTAGGCGGAGAAGGTGAAATTATTGGCGATTTAGAATGGGATGTAAAATCTTATTTAATGCTAGGTGGTGCCATGCATGATTGTGCCGTAAACACTTGGGGAATCAAAGGGTATTATGATTATGTACGCCCCATATCGGCCATACGTTATATGTCTAGCAAAGGACAAAGTACTAATAAATCATTACCGAGTTACAATCCACATGGAATTCCGCTAGTGGACGGATTAACCGCCGTTATTGAAGCTGGTGATGCCTTGGCGGGACCAAACAATGAAAACGTAGGTAAAATAAAAATATACGCTTGGAAAGGTCCCGACTTTATTGTTGACCCTGAAACCGATACCGCTGGTGTCGATTGGATTTTAGGAACGCATTGGTGGCCCTATCAACGAGGGACATTTGTTACGCCTCCTTTTGCGGGCTATGTTTCTGGACATTCTACGTTTTCTAGAGCTGCTGCCGAAGTAATGACACTGCTTACAGGAAATGAATATTTTCCTGGTGGAATGGGAATCTTTGATATCAAGCAAAATGACTTTTTAGTTTTTGAACAAGGTCCCACGCAGGACTTAACCTTACAATGGGCAACCTATAGAGATGCCTCAGATCAAACGAGTTTATCACGAATTTGGGGAGGAATTCATCCACCAATTGACGATATTAGAGGACGGAAAATTGGAGAAAAAATTGGTATAGAATCATACAACATCGCCTTAAAATACTTTAATGGTGAGCCAATTAACACGAATGACATAAACGAATGGAGCCTCTTCCCTATTCCTTTTGATAATGAAATTACATTACAGCAAGAAAATGCAGATACCTTTCAAGTTGATATTTTTACATCAACAGGTAAATTGGTCTATAACAAGAATATAGAGCAACAAACCAATACTATTACATTAAGTTTGTTGAATCTTAGCAAAGGTGTCTATTTTACCAAAATCACAAGTAATTCAGACCATTCGGTACATTACGAAAAGATAATTAAACAGTAAATATCCTATATATTTTCTTGTAACAGTGAGCCCATTTAGAATTATGATCGTGTAACTTGAAAACCAGTACGCGATAAATCTATATCTACAAAACGAGCCAAACTATTAGGTGGATTGCTAATTAGCGTTTGTCTTATTTTACCAGCCGCTTCTTGGTCCTTAGCAATGATAAAAATATAACCACCGCCACCGGCTCCTGGTAATTTAAAAGCAGAAGCATAATCTTTAATCAACGACAAAATCTTTTGTACTTCTGGCGGATTTGTACCTGCATCTAATTGCTGATTCTGTACCCAAGTTTGAGCCACACAATTACTGAAGTTTGTAAAATTACCACGTTGCAACGCATCAAACGTATCAAAAGCATGCTGTTTTATCTCTCCTAAAAGGGTATTGTTTTTATTTTCATTGAGAAACATACTTCTCACTATTTCAGACAAAATATTTTTTGCAACTCGTGTTATACCGGTGTAATACAATAACAAACGTGCTTTATTTTCTGGTTCAGTAAAGATAAATTCTGGAGCCCATTTAATTTCAGGAAGTTGACTACTCCCCTTTTGCGTATGGATTAATTTTATACCTGGTAAAACACCACCATATTGATCTTGCCAACCACCACCAGTAGTCAATAATTGCTCTAACACCAAGGTTCTATGACTAATTTCATTGGGATTCCAGCCAAAACCACAAAAATCAGATAAGGCTCCCAATACAGTAGCTGCCAATATAGAACTAGTTCCTAATCCTGACCCCTTCGGTATAGCCGCTAAGGTTGATATTTCAATACCACAACCAAATTCTTTCAATTGATCACAAAGACTATTGTAATTCTTTTCTGAATAATTAGGATGAAAACCTGCAAGACTTAAGGCTACTTTGGGAATTGAAAAAGCGGAACCTATTTCATTAAATTTTGACAATTCTTCATAAGAACTGACATCTTCTCGTGTACCAATATCAATGGAACGCAAGATAATTTTAAACTCTTTTGAAGGCTTTATATACACCTGTAAAGGAGGTTGTCCATTCAATTCAATAGCCATATTCACCACAGCTCCTCCATGAATTAAACTGTATGGAGGGGTATCTGACCAACCAACGGCAACGTCAATTCGGATGGGACTTCTACCCCAAACAATTTGATCGTGATACACATTTAACTGCGGATTTAAGTTATTAAATGGCAAGGTTTTAATTATGTTTTCTTGAAGTACTTTAAAGGCTTTCTGCTCTTCAATACTAAAGTCCAAATTTTGATATTGTTTTACTTTTGCCTGAAACATATATTCATGCATTTGCAAAAAAGGATCATTAGGAATTTCTAAAGCAGGCAATGAGATATTATCTTGAGCTACTCGTTTTGCCATATCATCTAAATCGACCTGATAAAAAACACTCTTCTTATAGTTTTTATGAAGCAACGCATAATTACCTTTACGGAAAGCTTCTCGTTCTTTATACAACCGGCTTAAATTAGCTCTATTACTTATTTCTGAAGCAGAAATACGCTCCCTATTGATATATTCTGAGGTAATAGTTGATTCATTACCAGAAATCATAAATGAAACAAGGTTTTCCGTTAATTCTGCTTTACGCACCACAGGAAAAATGGCAGCATCTTGTATATCTGTTTGTTTGTCAATAGACAACTCATCTAACGATAGGTCTCTATCTGACAACCATGTCTGAAAACTGTTTTCCAACCAAAACGTTGCTTCGTCACCTACTGCCCCTCTAAATTTATCATTAAATCCGTACGGTCTAATGCAAAATAAATCTTCATCAATGGGCACAATATCTAAACAAATGCCTTTCTGTAAACTAATATTCCAATTATTAATCGGAACTCCTGTAATAATATGATCTGAAGCCAATTGCCAACCTGCTTCAATATATGAATTCTCAACCCATAGATTACGTTGTTCTGCATGTAAACTAACTTTTACTTCTGCATTTTGAGTAAACATTGAAGGGTGAGGCTTCGCATCTTTATGCAATATAGAACGTTGATCTAACACTCTATTTTGAATGGCTAAAGTTGACGAAATCAATTCTTTACTAGTCCCGAAATGATAAAACTCCCCTTTAGGCAAAGGTAATATAGCAACAGTAAGTTCATTAACATCAGGAGCATCACCACCTTCTTTAATTCCCATTTTTAATCCAAAATCGCCATATAAATCATAAAAATTCAACGGTTTTTCTGTTATTAAATTCCCATGATCATCTTTACTGTATCCCGAGTGTTTTACCAACACCTCAATGGCTCTATCACTCAACACCCAAATACCAACATCCATCAGATACAATTTGTCTTGCGATAATTCTTGCAACTCATGTGTTGAAGGCTTTTGAAGCATGTAAAGTAACTCTTCCGGATTACTTTTATTACATATAAAAACGCCGTGATTACAAGCTAACTCTGCATTTACCCATAAACCATAACAAGCAATATCAACATCAGGCAATTCATCAATTTGCCCTTCAGACCTAATATACACATCACCACTTGCAATAAGCGTATTTAAATTTTTAGGTGTCTTTTTTAAGATTTTCTCGTATAATGGAACTTGAAGATCCAATAAATTTTGATCAATTTGCTGACCTCTCTCCCATCGAAAAACGGGTATGGGTGTCAATATTTTTCCTGACGGAGCATATCCAGGCAAGCGTCTACTTTGTCCGCCTGCGTGAATTAAAATTCTCTTTTCTTTACCCAGCCATTGGCTAAACTTTTCCGATTTATCGTCTTTCCAACATTCCTTCAACAACCAAGCTGTACCACCTCCAGAACCTAAAGGTGTATTTTCAGGATCCGCAGCACAAAACCATTCGTCATTATTTTTATCTTCAATTTCATGAAAATAGTTGATCAGATTAGTAGGTAAAGAGAGTAATTTTTTCATGAGATAAATATACTTTATTAAGTATTTACAATTATTGGATTTTCATAATTTATTTGGACTACTATTTCTAACGAATGCTAAGGTTATTTATTTGTTAAAAAATAAGCATTAAGTTAAATCACCTTATATAATTACTCTAATTTTGCCCGATGCAAATAAAAAAATCGAGTCAGATTGAATTTATCGCCTTAATGGCTTCATTAATGTCAGCCGTAGCACTAGCTATAGATGCATTATTACCTGCATTATCGTATATAGGCATCAGTATTGGCACCCTTCAAGAAACTGACAATCAGCTCATCATTACCATGATCTTTTTAGGATTGGGGATTGGCCCCTTGTTATTTGGGCCTATTTCTGATAGCTTAGGCAGGAAGCCTGTGGTTTACATGGGTTTTGGCTTGTTTATTATAGCTAGTTTTATTTGTGTTTATGCTACTAGCTTAAACATGATGATTGCAGGACGAATTCTACAAGGAATTGGACTTTCAGCTCCAAGAACCATTGCTATTGCTATGGTTAGAGATAAGTATAGTGGTGATTATATGGCGAGAATTATGTCATTTATTACCGTGGTTTTCTTATTGGTTCCTACCGTGGCACCTGCCACTGGAAAATTTATTCTTGACCATTATAACTGGCAAGCTATTTTTTACAGTCAATTGATATTTAGTGTATTAATATCCATTTGGTTTTGGAAACGCCAAGATGAAACCTTAGCTGTAGAAAATCGCGTTCCATTTTCTTCGCACATCTTTATGAATGGCTTAAGGGAAATAATAAAACATAAAACAACCATTGGGTATACCGTAATTTCGGGATTTATCACAGGAGCTTTTATTGTGTATTTAAGTGGAAGTCAACAAATATTTGAAAAACAATATTTAATGGTTGATCAATTCCCATTCATTTTTGCAGGATTAGCCATTGCAGTAGGTACAGCCACTTTTTTAAACGGCACATTGGTATTGCGTTTCGGTATGGAAAAACTGGTTACTTTTGCGTTGCTAGGCTTTTTAACGTCCTCCTTTCTCTATTGCATTTTATTTTACAATACAGGCAATCCGCCTGTAGCCATTCTAATCGTATTTTTCGCCTTACAATTCCTATCTATAGGATTTCTTTTTGGAAACTTAAGAGCGTTAGCAATGCAACCCGTAGGTCATATTGCTGGTATAGGAGCTGCAATTACTGGTTTTATCTCCACGTTAATGGCAGTATCTATTAGTACCTACATTGGTAGATTCATAGAAGACACTGCCCTTCCCCTATTTGTTGGATTCTTTATCTGTGGTATGCTTGCTTTTATAGTTTTATTGCTTTTAAAAAGAGGAAAACTCAGGCTTCTTGCTCCACAAATAAAAGAGTGATAACACAACTTGTCTCATGATTAAAAAATCCTCGATACTAGACACCAAGGTGTAACCCATTATGTTTTAATTACCTAAAAATGGTAACTGTATTTTACAACCATTCCAAAAAATAATCCATCATTTCTTCTTTAAGTTGGCGATGCAATTTTGTATAGGTACGCATATCATTACGCAAATTATGTTGGTCATTTTGCAGTCTACCATCCACTTCTTCATTTAAATCTGCAGCTTTAATACTCTTAATTTTTGCCTTACACCGATGTTGTAATTTAGAAATGACATCTTGCTCTATCATTATCTTATTTTGAAAACTTTCCAAAGGAACTAAAGCCTTCTTACTGAACTCCCTACTAGCAATCTCTTCAAGTTTTTTTTCAAACAAATCCATTTCCTTAGCATGAAACTTCAATTCTCTTCTCCAAATTTCTAAATTAAATTTTAAATCGCTTAAATACAATACTTTGGTCTCCATATTACTATTGTTTTAAATTACACATTAATGATTTACTAATTGTTGTTGCACATTGCTTGGCACAGGCTGATAAGCCGAAAATTTAGAGCTGAAAGAAGCTCTCCCTTGTGTTAAAGATCGTAAACTAGTGGAATAGCCAAAAAGCTCAGCAGCAGGTGCAATGCATTTTAAAATTTGATAATGCCCGTTACTTTCAACACTTTGAATAATGGAGCGTCTCGATTGTAAATCGGTCATCACATTCCCAACCATCTCTTCAGGTACTTTTACGGTTAATTCTTGTGCCGGTTCTAACAATTTGGGATTTGCATTTAAAAAAGCTTCTTTAAACGCATGTGCTCCCGCAATTTTAAATGAAATATCGTTGGAATCTACAGAGTGCATTTTTCCGTCATAAACCATAACGCGTACATCTCTGATATACGAATCCGTTAGTGGACCCGATTCCATCACCTCTAAAATCCCCTTCATTACAGATGGTAGATATCGCAAATCAATAACCCCTCCTACAATGCAATTATAAAAAACAAGCTTTCCACCCCAAGGTAAATCCACTTCTTCCTTTCCTCTAATATTAAAACCTTCAGGGTCCGGCATGCCTTCTTCCCAAGGTTCTATTTTCATATGTACTTGAGCAAACTGTCCAGCACCACCTGATTGTTTTTTATGTTTATAACTAGAAGTTGACGATCGTTTTATCGTTTCTCTATAGGTGATTTTCGGTTTTTCAAAGCGTACTTTTATACCATATTCATTCTCTAACTGCCAGTTAACAATGGCCAAATGCAATTCTCCTTGACATCCTAAAATGAGCTGTTTCGATTCTTTTGCATAATGAATGGTTACGGTCGGGTCTTGATTGTGAATTTTCTTTAAAGCCTCATTTAATTTTTCTTCATCCTTTTTATTCTCAGCAACAATAGACCTACGGATTCTAGGCTCTGGGTATTTTATAGGCCTGATAGTTATGGATTTACCAACCTCATGAAGCGTGTCATTCGTTTCAGTATATTTTAATTTTAGCGTAGCTCCAATATCTCCAGCAGTTAATTTTGAAACAGGTTCACGCTTTTTACCGTCCATAATAAACAATTGATTGATAGCTTCCGTTTCTCCATTTCTAGAATTTACCATTTTATCATTTACTTTAATCTCTCCTGACACCACCTTGAAATACGTGATTTGACCTAAATTAGGCTCGTTTAGCGTTTTAAATACAAACAAACTTGTTGGTGCTTCTTTCTTACCAATAATATCTTTGCCTTCTAAAGTTTGCTCAATATTTAAATCGGCTGCCGCAGGAGCTACATTATCTATAAAACCCATTAAGCGGCCCGTACCCATATCATTTAAAGCAGAAACACAAAATACAGGAAACAACTCTTGTTTCAACATCCCTGCTTTGATCCCTTTTCGCATCTCATCTTCATTCAAAGTGCCTTTTTCAAAGAACAACTCCAACAATTCGTCGTCATTTTCCGCTGCTTTTTCAATCAATTCATTATGCAATTTATTAGCCAATTCCATCTGATCATCTGGGATTGGTAATTTCTCTGGCTTACCTCCAGTAGGTTTAAATTTATAAACTTTCATTTTTAGAACATCAACAATACATTGAGCTCCATCAATTTTTATAGGGTATTGAATCTTAACCGCATTTTTCCCCACTAAAGAGGTAATGCTCTTAAAACTCTCATCAAAATTAGCATTGATATGATCTATTTGGTTGATAACAAAAAGTGTTGGTTTACTATATCTATCTACATAATTCCATATTATTTCTGTCCCAATTTCTACACCATATTGTGCGTTTAATACCGTAACAATAGTATCTGCCACCCTAATTGAAGAAATAATTTCACCTATAAAATCATCTAAACCAGGAGTGTCTATAATATTTATTTTATAGTTTCTCCATTCTGTATGTAAAGGCGTGGCAAACACAGAATTACCTCGCTCTTGCTCAACCTCATGAAAATCTGATATCGTGTTTTTTGTTTCTACCGCTCCTCTCCTATTAATAAGACCAGCCTCAAAGAGCATTGTTTCTGAAAGTGTTGTCTTACCACTGTCATGAGCCCCTACAAAGACTACGTTTTTAATGTGTTTGTCGTCATATATTTTCATAGTAAAAGATTTAGGAATTAATTTGAACCCTAAAGCTAAGAAGAGAAAATCGGAAAAAACATGATATTTATTAGCTTTCACTAAAAAAGAAGAAATATACAAAAAATATTTAAAACGCTGATTATCATATATTAACGTAGAGTGTACTTATAATAAATTTCAATATGGATACATATACTATAAGAAACAGTAATTAATTATTGTAAAATAGACACCTAATTTTAAGGTAAAATATTCACAGAATCATAAACAACTACCTTTTCCCAAAGTGGTGAAGACTCTTCAATAAATTGTTTATGGTTAGGCTCTATTTGATAGGCATCATGGTCCTTTTTGGTCTCAAAAGTGAGAAGTAAACTGTAGGTATAGGTACTATCAATAACTTCTCTATCCGTTTGAGCAGGAGTTCCAACATGCTTGGTTTTTATAAAAACGGACTGATTTATAAAGTTAGTTAACGATTTTTCAAAAGCCGCTCTGTCGACCGCACCATCTGGATTCTTTAACCAAAAAAACACGTTATGAGCAAAATTACCTTGAGTCATTTTATAAATATTTAGTGCTAATTTAAAATCAAATATAGAAAATCATTTTACTATATTTGTTGATAATCGAATATTTATGAATATAAAAAGTAAATTAATCAGTCTTTCAGTTGTTTGTGTTTTAATGCTAATACCTCCTTGTTTACAAGCACAATCAGAAAATTTATTGATTTTCTCTAAAACGGAAGGCTATCGTCATAAATCGATTGAAACAGGAATTGTAGCCATAAAAAAATTAGCTAAAGAAAATGATTTTAATGTAACTGCAACTGAAGATGCTACCTATTTTAATGCTGACACCTTAAAAAACTATTCGGCTGTTTTATTTTTAAGCACTACTGGTGATATTTTAAATGAAGAACAACAAGCTAATTTTAAAGCATTTATACAGTCTGGTGGCGGTTTTGTAGGTATTCATGCAGCAACAGATACAGAATTTGATTGGCCTTGGTATGGTAAATTAATAGGTGCTTATTTCATTTCTCACCCCAAACAACAACAAGCAATCGTTACTATTATTGATCACAAACATTTGGCAACTAAAATGCTACCAAAAAAATGGTCACTTTTTGACGAGTGGTACAATTTTAAAGATATTAGCGAAGACATTGATGTACTTGCAAATTTAGACGAAACAAGTTATACGGGTGGTAAAAATGGTAGTCACCACCCTATTTCTTGGGTTCAGGAATATGACGGAGGTAAAATGTTCTATACAGGCATGGGACATACGAACGAAGCTTTTGCTGATACTGACTTTTTAGCTCATGTTTTAGGCGGCATTCAATATGCATTTGGCAGATCTGAAGAAGAATAACTTTTTAATAATTAAGAAGCTCATTTATTGCCGCTCCTAGTTTGTCTTTACCTAAATATTGAGACTCCAATTGAGGCTCAAAAGGAATAGGTGTTTCAATACTAGCCACACGCTTTACTGCAGCGTCTAAATATTCAAAACAATTTTCGTGGATTAACGCTGAAATATCACTTGCCACACCACCAAATAAAGAATCTTCTTGAACAACAAGTGCCTTACCCGTCTTTTTAACAGAAGCATAAATGGTTTCTGTATCTAACGGCTTTAAAGTTCGTAAATCAATGACATCTGCGACAATAGAACTTTCTTTGAGATAATCTAAAACCCAATGTAAGGCATATCCAAAAGATATAATAGTGATAGCACTTCCTTCCTTAAGTAATGCTGCTTTCCCTAAAGGTAATGTAAAGTAATCTTCAGGCACTTCTTGTCGGATACTACGGTACAAGGCTTTATGTTCAAAAAACAACACAGGATTAAGGTCTTCAATCGCCGTGGCCAATAAGCCTTTTGCATCATACGGAAATGCAGGGTAAACTACTTTTAAACCCGGTGTTTTAGTAAACCAAGCCTCATTCGTTTGACTGTGAAAAGGACCAGCTCCCACACCGGCTCCACAAGGCATTCGTATAACAACATCGGCATGTTGCCCCCATCTATAATTCGATTTTGCCAATAAATTTACAATCGGGTTAAAGCCTGAACTTACGAAATCTGCAAATTGCATTTCAACGACCGACTTAATACCACTAATTGATAGTCCATAAGCTGCGGAAACAATGGCTGATTCACATATTGGAGTATTCCTTACCCTCTCCTTACCAAAAGCCTCCACAAAACCTTCCGTGATTTTAAAAACACCACCATATTCAGCAATATCTTGCCCCATAATCACCAAGTCATCATGACGCTCCATGCACTGTTTTAAACCTTGAGAAATAGCATCTACAAAACGAATATTTTCATTATTACCCACAGGTTTAACCTCTTGATAATTAATTGATTTAAAAACATCACCTAATTCTTTTTCTAAATCAGGAACCAATCGTTCTTCGTTAAACGCAAGCTCTAAATTATCATTAATTTGATGAGCTATTTCCACTTTTAAAGCCACCTCCATTTCTTCAGTTAAAATAGCTTTATTCTTTAAAAACTCTTGATAATTTTCTAATGGATCTTTAGCACCCCATGTATCCAATAATTCTTGTGGCACATATTTCGTTCCGCTAGCCTCCTCATGTCCACGCATTCTAAACGTCATAAATTCAATAAAAACTGGTCGCGGATTCTTACGTACACTTTTAGCAATATCAGCTACTTTTTGATACACATCTAACACATTATTCCCGTCAACAACATGACTTTCCATACCGTATCCTTTTGCTCGATCAGCCAATTGCTCACAATTAAATTGCTCTTTTGAAGGAGTTGACAATCCGTACCCATTATTTTCTACACAAAAAAGAACGGGTAAACCCCAAACAGAAGCGACGTTTAACGCCTCATGAATATCCCCTTCGCTAGTTCCACCCTCACCAGTAAATACTGCACAAACTTGATTGTTTTTTTTAAGTAAATTACCTAAAGCAATTCCGTCAGCCACGCCAAACTGAGGACCTAAATGTGATATCATACCAACAATATGATACTCTTGTGTACCGAAATGAAAACTCCGATCTCTTCCATTGGTAAAACCATTAATTTTACCTTGCCACTGCGAAAACAACCGATGCAAGGGAACACCTCTTGAAGTAAAAACGCCTAAATTTCTATGCATTGGCAAAATATACTCATCACTTTCTAAAGCAGAGGCTACACCTACAGAAATAGCTTCTTGACCAATACCACTAAACCATTTTGAGATTTTACCTTGACGTAATAAAATCAACATCTTCTCTTCAATTAATCGCGGCAAAAGCAATCCTTTATATAATTCTAACAGCTTTTTATTGGAAAGATTTTTTTTAAAATACATAGGTTGAGTTGATGGGTGAATTATATAAACAAAAAAAACGCTCTCAAATGTATTGAAAGCGTTTAATAAATTAAAATTTATAATTAATTATATTTTATACGCATCAAAAATAGCATGCATCAACCTCTTTTTATCATTGATAACCTCCTCTAAAGAAATTGAAGTCTCTGTTCTTAAAACACCTTTGATTTCGTCAATTCTAAAAATAACATTCTTAGCATGTTTCGTATCAATTGCTCTTATTTTACAAAAAACAGCGAATTTACCAGTTGTCAAGTGTGCAACTGTTACTTCTGGTATCTTAAGTAGCTCATCAACAACTTGTTGAGTGAAAGATGAATTTTCAATAAACACACCTATATAGGCGATAAAGGAATAATTCATTTTATCATAGTCAACCGTTAAAGTTGAACCTTTTATTACACCCTCCTCTTCCATTTTTTTTACGCGAACATGAATTGTTCCTGCAGAAACCAGCAATTTTTTTGCAATATCTGTAAATGGGGTTCTAGCATTTTCGATAAGAACATCAATTATCTGATGATCTATTTCGTCTAGTTTGAATTTTGACATATTATGTTATTTTCATTAAAAATACTAAATTCTTACTTTTTCCCTTAAAAAACTAATAAAATGTGATTTAATTGTCAAAAAGTTTACTAAGTGATAATTTGGTGTTGTATTTTTCACCCTTTTTATTGATTATAGTATTGGCATTATAATCAGATAAATTACCAATAACCTCAATAGCGGGCCTGAAAATCACTTTTTTATCTTCAAGGGTTTCTTTAAATAAAACACCAACATCTACCAACTTATTTTCCTCGACCAACTCAATGTTTTTGTAAATAATATCTAAAAATGACTTTTCATTATTCGGAATTTCAAAATAGGCTTCATAATTTGAATTATCTTCCCCTGACGCTATAAAGGAAATTCCAGTTACTAAGCTTATAAAATTAAACCTTCTAACCTCTTCCCTATTATAATCATCTTGATAATGCCCCGCCTCTATAAGTATGGTATAATATCCTGCTTTCTGAAAATTATCACCCGTAGCAGTTGGGTAAAACTCATCTGTATACCTACCAATTTGCCCAGGAATTAACTGTGTTAACGAACTAAACATAGCATTAATAACTGACATTGTTATTTTTCTACCTTCAGTTACCTTTCGCGACTCTTCTTCTGATGGTGCTAAAAAAGAAATGGTTGCTGGATTGTCTCCTACATTAAATATAGTACGCTGATCATGTAAATTAAAACAATATTTAGGATTTACATCCTTTAAAACAGCTTGTAGTATTTTACTTTCAGGTGCTTTTACAGCAACAGCATCACGGTTTAAATCGATATTCTGAGCATTTACTCGAGTATATACAGCAGCACCATCTGGATTCAACATTGGTACAAACACCAAAGTACACGCTTTCAAAATCTCATTCACCATTAAATTACCATCATCATCTAACCATTTTAACAAATCAAATAAGGCTTTTGTACCTGTACTTTCATTACCATGCATTTGTGACCAGAGCAATATTTTTATCTTTCCACTACCAATAGTAATTTTATGAATTGGTATTCCTTTATAAGAATGTCCAATAATTTCTTTAGAAAATTTCTGTGATAAATCCTTCACTAAAGGTTCAATATCAGCATAGGTAAGATACCTTCCAAATAGATTGTTTTCTTTATGGTTTTTACTCCAAGAAACTAATGTGTCTAAATCTGTTATATTCATTTTACAAATGTAAATAAAGTAATGTTTACATTTGTAAAATATAAAATCCATTTCCCCCCCTAAGTTTCTGTCAAATTATTACAATTGTAAATCAATTATAAATACAACTATTAAAACACTCAATATCATTAATATAAAACCATTAAAATAAAGTATTTATTTAATACTATTAACAATATTTCAATTATTTAAGTTGTAATCAAAATCTATTTATTTACATTTGTAACTTAATATAATAATGTGATTAACAACATAGACTTTTCGAAACGACTAAATATGGTGATGGAATATTACCAACTTTCTGCAACTGTTTTTGCCGAAAAAATTGGGGTGCAACGCTCTAGTATTTCACATTTATTATCAGGTAGAAACAAACCCAGTTTAGATTTTGTGTTGAAAGTTTTAGAGCACTTTAAAGAAGTAGAATTGTATTGGTTGTTAAAAGGCAAGGGAACATTCCCATCTAAAAAAGAGACATCCTCCTCCACCACTATTTCAAATAACGATGCCCCCATTATTAAATTAAAGGAAAAGAGTCCTCAAAATAATATTGACCGAATTATCATTTTTTACAAAGACGGAACATTTGAAAATTATACTGAAAAAAGCAACTAATAACATTTTCGTAATTTCAATTTTGATTTCACCTATAAATATCAAAAAGATTAACGCATAAAAAAAAGCCTCACATTTTTTAATGTGAGGCTTTTTTAACGGATTACAATCTGTTAAATAAGAATTTACTTAATCGCTGCAATCCCCTTTTTAACAATTGCTATAAGCTCATCTTTATTAGAAGAATTTAACTGCTCTTTACCAACTTGTACTTGTTGTAACATTTGTTTTATAATGGCATCTGCACCATACTTCTTAAATTGTTCTGCTTTTGCAACAAAATCATCAACCATAATTTGCGTAGCCTTTACATTGTCACTCGTAGCAATCCACTGAAACGCTTGACCGTACAACGCTTGTACTTTAGGATCTTGATTGAAAAACAATCCTGAAATAATTTTATCAGCAATAAATGGCATTTCTTGTGTTAAGCGTTCGTTTATATAAACTTCTAACAATCCATTGACCATCCCTTTTTTATCTATTGGATTGGTAATACTAATCGCTTTATCAATAGCTGTTCGTTTATCTATTTTATAAAGTGCAGCAATGGCATTTGATTTCACAGAGTATGACTTACTTTCCATTGCATCTTTAAAAACATCAGCATATTTAGTATCACTTAAACCACCAAGTATATTAATAGCTTTTGATCTTACTAACGTTTTATCATCAGTGGTTGCTAATTTTTCAACCATCTTTAAAACACCTTTATCTTTACTAACATCGATTTTGTCTAATGCTAAAATTCTCAAACCGTAATAGTTATCATTTAAGGCTTTTGTCAATGTTTTATAGGATTCCTTATTATCTTGATCTGCCGCTAATATCTCAATAGCTTTTCTTCTATCTAAATAATTAGCACTTTTCATAGTGTATTGATAAATATAATTATCAATAGATTTTTCATCTTTTATTTGAGCCAATAGAATTTTATCAGCATCAACATTTATCAATTGCGGTTTTGTTTTATACTTAAAGGTAAATTTCTCTTCCTTATTTTTTATAGTAACATTATAACGCTCTACGACATCATTCTCATAAACATCAATAGCTAAAGGAAAGTCAAAAAGTTTATCAGTAGTTTGTTTTATCAATACTGTTACTGATTTACCTTCATCATTATAAATATAACTCACATTTAATTTAGGATGTCCTGAATTAAAATACCATTGATTAAAAAACGGATTCAAATCTTTCCCACTAACTTCTTCCAACGCTAAACGCAACTGATGAGCTTCACCCGTTTTATATTTATTCGTAGTTAAATACTCTTTTAACCCTGCAAAGAAAGCTCTATCACCTAAGTAATTCCTTAACATATGTAAAATACCACCACCTTTATTATAAGATACTGCATCAAACATATCTTCTCTACTACTATAATGAAAACGGACTAAATTTTTAGATTCGTTACCGCCCATATAATATCCTTGTAAATCATCGTAACGATGAGCATCCGCATAGTCTTTTCCATATTTATGTTCTTGCCATAAGTACTCACTATAATTAGCAAATGATTCGTTTACAGATAAATTACTCCAACTCTCTGCAGTAACTAAATCGCCAAACCAATGGTGAAACAACTCATGGGCTATTGTATTTTCCCAAGTATTCTCATCGATAAGCTGACCGGTAGTTTGATTGGCATTTTCAGCATGAATTACTGCTGTTGTATTTTCCATAGCTCCACTTACATAATCTCTACAAACGATTTGAGCATATTTTTGCCATGGATATTTTACCCCTGTCAATTCAGAAAAGAAAGTGATCATTTCAGGAGTATTACCAAAAATCTCTTTGGCATAAGGCTCATATTCTTTTTCTACATAATAATCTACAGCAATATCATTCCAAGTATCTTTTACAATACTAAATTCTCCTACGCCCATAAAAAATAAATAGGGCGCATGCTTTTTATCAAAATTCCAATAATCTGTTCTTGTTCCGTCACCATTATCAGTTTGACTCTCTAATAATCCGTTAGATAGTGTAACATATTTATTAGGCACTGTCATATAAATTTCTTCTGAAGTCTTTTGATTAGGACTATCAATGGTAGGAAACCAACAACTACTAGATTCGGTTTCTCCTTGTGTCCATATCTGAGTTGGCTTGTCAGGATCAGTTTCTAAAGGGTCAACAAAATACAATCCTTTAGCACTTGTAATAGCTGCACTTCCTTCTTGTGTTACTTCTTCTGGTCTTGCGGTATAGACTATATGTAAGGTATATTCTTCATCTTTTACATAGATGTTTTCTAACTTTATTATCAACTTATTTCCATCATAGTCGTATTTTAAAGACTTACCATCTCTAGATACTTTATGAATCAACATCCCCTTCGCATCTAACGTTACGCTTTGAACAGGATAAAAATGAGGTTTTAAGGTAACCCACGCTTCACCAGCCATTTGACTTTTTGCAAAATCAAATGAAACTTTTAACTTGGTGTGTACTAAATCATTAATTTTTTCTCTTTCAGCTTGGTAGACTGGTTTTACCGAGGTAGAATCTGCGTTTTGAGCAAAAGAGAAATTAAAAATTGCAATCGCAATTAGAAAACTTAGAATTATTTTTTTCATTGTTTATAGTATATTTAGGTCACAAAGATAATCTTTTATAGAAATTATTCAATCGTTTTTT
Source organism: Aureibaculum algae (assembly GCF_006065315.1). Lineage (GTDB taxonomy): Bacteria > Bacteroidota > Bacteroidia > Flavobacteriales > Flavobacteriaceae > Aureibaculum > Aureibaculum algae. The sequence continues at coordinate 2,753,897 of NZ_CP040749.1, forward strand.
TAGGCGACAAGGCGAATACACTTACGATTTGGAAATAGACTAGAAAAATAACGACTTGGTTTTTGATGATTTATTGAAAATGACGGATGTCTTTTTACAAAAGAAAAATTAAAACAAAAAAAAACCTGAACGCAAGTTGCGTTCAGGTTTTTACTTTTTTATAACAACAAGTAGAACACTTGCAATTAGAATTATTTCATATTCTTCGCTAAATCTTTTAAGCTTTTAAACCCGTCTCCATCAATATCACCTATTTCTTTCATCATTTTAAGAATCTTACCAGGTTCCATTTTATCGCCCAACACTCTTACTAAAGCAAAACCTTGAGATTTGTCATTTCCATAAACAACCAATTCATCGATAGAATTATCTTCTTCACTTCCCTCATATTTAACAATAACATCTCTACCCTTATCCTTAAAACGGATCAGTTCAACATATTTATTATCTTTAATAATGGCTTTTACTTTGGCTTTTTCTAAAGCATACTGAGGTTCATTTGCTTTGTTTTTCACAAAGGCAAGCACATTTAATTTTTTTATCGATGCTAATGTGCTTTGTGCCTCTGCCGATGCATCATCTTTTAAACTCACCAAACTTGCGGGTAAATCTAAAGATATAAAGTTATCATCATCTTGATTATCAATATAATACTTTTGCAAAGATGGACTACTTCCACATGAAGCCAATAATAGCATTACAATTGAAATAGATAGTATTTTAGTTATAGTTTTCATTGGAATATATGTTTTGAGATTATCAAATTACTTTAAAAAAAGGAATATCCTTATACTAAGAACTCACAGCGTCTTAGTTCTTCTTTTTTACATCTTTTAAATGCTCACCTCCCTGAATATTCATTTGCTCCGTTAGCTTAGAGATTTTATTCAAATCAATATCACCTGTTATAGAAACAATTACAGCTTTTGCATCACGATCTACACCGCCCATATCTGTACTAATACCATCAATAAACATAAAAAGTTCTTTTACATGATCTGCATCTTTACCTTCTCTAATATAAATCTTAACATTACCTTCTTTATCCTTAACACTCATTAGTTCAGATAACTTAGAAGACTTTAAGTAACTAGCTACTTTAGCTTTCATTTCTGCGGCAATAGAAACATTTTCAGTAGCCAACACTCTTAAACTATTAAGACCACTTACAAGGTTAATATACTCTTTTGCATCATCTGTTTCTCCAGCTACCTTACCCATTAGCTCAAACATTTTTTTATTCACTGTTACTACAGATACATCATCCATATCAGCAAAATTATCAAATGTTGATTGTGCAAAAGTTGCTAAAGGTGCTATTACTAAGGCTAGGGCAATTATTAAATTTTTAGTTTTACTCATTATATTTTTATTATTTGTTTTGAGATTGTTATTTTTTGTTGAAAAGTTCATTTCTTTATTATTATATAGTGTGTTCATAATTTCTATTTTTTAGTTGTTTTTAAATACTTTATTCTGTGTTTTTTGAAACTCTTGTAATCCAGCAATAGCAACACTTTCTCCTTTATTTAGATTTTGAGAAATCAATTGGAATGCTTTCTGAGTTTCTTGATAAGCCTGTGTGGCATCTATACGCTCTTGATCTGATAAACTACCAGGTTTATTAATCGTATACATACTAACTAATAAGATTGCTGCAGCGGCTACTGAGGCCCATTTCCAATACGGCTTTTTAGTTTTTAAAGGAATGGTCTTCGTAAAACGTTCTGCTTTACTCTCATTAAAATAACCGAACATTGCTTTATATTCTAGTAAATGTGCCGGTGTATTATCTTGTTGAAAATACGTTGCCAATACCTGCTCTTCTTGTAAAGAAGTTTCAGCATTTTCATATTTTTCAATTAGTTGTTCTATGTTAGCTAATTCCATAGTTATGTTGTTTTATCAATTGTTGTCTTATTGTTTTTCTTGCTCTCGACAATGCTACACGCACCGCTGTTGGCTGTAAGTCAAGAATCTTGCCAATTTCTTCAAATTCAAAATTCTCAACATCTCTTAATTGTATTATTAATTTCTGTTTTTCTGGTAAATTTTCAATCAACTCATGTACTTTACTTACACTATCTTTTACCTCAATATCTCTTTCTAGTGAGATATTATTATCCTTATAATTACTATGTACTAATTTTAAATTATTTGAACGTTTTGCCTTTAGCTGATCTAAACAATAATTTTTTGTCATGGTCATTGCAAAAGCTTCAACACTGCTATAATTTTTCAGCTTACTCTTATTCTTCCATAATTTTAAGAATAACTCTTGGGTTGCATCTTCTGCCTCATCAATAGAGACTAACAACCTTTTAGCTAATCTAAAAACTTTGTCTTTTAACGGTAAAACTGTATTTAAAAATTCAGTTTGTTGCATTTTGGTTAGGTTTGGCACTAATTACACAAATTAACACGAATTTATTTATTCCATCGTCCCATCTCTATTTTAAAGACGATTAAGTGCTCATTTTGTTACTAATGTTTTTTTGGTTTGATTATTGTAAGACTTATATTCAAAGATTAGAAATTGTTTTAATCTTAACTCTAATGTTTCAAATCTGTTGTCTATAATTTAAGACGAACAAGTAATCTTTTTGTTACATAGCATTAAACTATTGTAATTATTTTCCTTAATTTGCGACAAACTTTAAAAAAAATATATGAAGAAATTGGTATTAACAACCGTTACTCTCCTTACCTTATTATTTATCAGTTGCGATAAAAACAAAGATGAACCTCAAGAACCAATAGTTGAATTAAATAATGAAATTAACGACTTTGTTTGGCGAGGGTTAAATACATATTATTATTGGCAAGAAGATGTACCTAATTTAGCAGATACAAAAAATGATGAATTGAGCGATTACAACACCTATTTAAATAGCTATAGTGATCCTGAAGAATTATTTGAATCCTTACTGTTTCAAAAAGGTGTATCTGACAGATTTTCATGGTTTATTGATGATTATAGAGCTTCAGATGATGCTCGTAGAGGAGTTAACGATGCTTTTGGATTTGAATTTTCTTTAGCTAGATTGAATGATGATAGTGATGATGTTATAGGTTACATAACCTATATTGTTCCCAATACCCCTGCATCTGAAGCGGGATTAAAAAGAGGTGACGTTTTTAATGTTTTTAATGATATTACATTAAATATAAATAATTATTCAGTTGTCAATAAATATTATAGCGATAATAATATTTCGATGAAGTTTGCCACATTAGAGATTAACAACTCAGAGGCTTCTGTTGTTTCGAATGGAAAAGAAGCTAGTTTAACATTGCGAGAGGTTGTAGAAAACCCTATTCATTACTCAAGTACTTTTGATATTGATGGAAAAAAAGTGGGGTATTTAGTTTATAATGGCTTTAAATACACGTTCCATGGTGAGATGAATGATGTTTTTGGTGAATTTAAATCACAAAACATTCAAGAATTAGTTTTAGACTTAAGATATAATGGAGGTGGTTCTGTATTAACATGTGCTTATTTATCAAGTATGATTTATGGAGATGCTTCGACTAGTGATATTTTTGCCAAGTTAATTAATAATAGTAAAAATTCTGAAGATGACTCTTATTATCCATTTTTTAATACCGCTAGAATTTATGATATAGAAGGTAATAGTACTGGAGATGTAGCTATAAACCGTTTGTCAACAATTAATAAACTATATGTCATTGTATCAGATGATACCGCCTCAGCAAGCGAAATGGTAATTAATGGGTTGAGAGCCTATATGGGAGATGCTAATGTTGTTTTAATAGGCACAACCACCTATGGAAAGAATGTAGGGTCATTTACAATTTATGATTCACCTGATTTTGGCACTTCTGGAATTAACTTAGCTCATACAAACGCAATGCAACCTATAACATTTAAAATATTTAATAAATTAGACCAAAGTGATTACACAGCGGGATTTGAACCTGACATTCCGCAAGTTGAATACATTTCTGACATGAAACCATTTGGTGATGTTGAAGAACCTTTATTAAAATTAGCTTTAGATGATATATCTGGCACGGTAAGTAGAAATCAGAATACAAAGGGATTTGAATTAAAAAGTAAAAAAGTATTTAATTCTGCTGACAAAAGACAATTTTCTAAGGAAATGTATATCTTACCCCAAGAATTAAAATAATAAATTACAATTATAAAAAGCTCATTTTACAAATTGTAAAATGAGCTTTTTAAGTTTTAGACTATGCGAATAGATAAATATTTATGGACAACCCGGTATTATAAGACCCGTAGTAAAGCTACAGATGCTTGTAAAAAGGGTCATATAAAAATAAACGCATCTAACTGTAAACCTTCTAAAGAGGTTTATATAGGCGAGAAAATTTTAGTCCGCAAGAATCAAATCAATTATGAATTAGAGGTGTTAGACTTACCTCCTAACCGCGTTGGTGCCAAACTTGTAGATCTTTATCGTAAAGACACCACACCTAAAGAAGCCTTTGAAAATTCAGAAGTATTAAAGTACTCTAAAGAGTATTACAGAAAAAAAGGAACAGGTAGACCTACTAAAAAAGACAGAAGAGATATTGATGATTACACTGAAGAAGAATAATTGAATTGTTTTTATCCTAAATTTCTGACATAAAATAATGATAGACAAAGCATTGAATTGATTTAAAAAGAGAAATACTGAGTTTTCACTTTTTTTTTATAATTTCTCTCGTTATTTTTGGTTTTAAATTATCAAATTTTATTACATTTGCACTCGCATTAAAAAATTAATGCTGTTCATTAAAATTTTGGAGAGGTGCCGGAGTGGTCGATCGGGGCTCCCTGCTAAGGAGTTGTACTCGTAAGGGTACCGGGGGTTCGAATCCCTTCCTCTCCGCAATCAATTAAAGCTGCGAGTAAAATTTTAGCAGAACAAAGTTGTCAAGCTCGCTTGTAAAACTTTGAGAGGATAAAATTTGCAGTATGTGGTAATAGGGAACAACATTGTTAATCCCATCCATAACCAACAAAGCATCAATTGATGTTTGAAATATTGTTTTACAGTGATAACTGTTTTTTTCGGGGTGTAGCGTAGCCCGGTTATCGCGCCGCGTTTGGGACGCGGAGGTCGCAGGTTCGAATCCTGCCACCCCGACGAACCTAGTAATAGGTCAAACTAAAACACTGTTAATCGTATGATTATCAGTGTTTTTTGTTTTTAATGATGTCAATTGATTTCATTTAAAACCAACTAATAGGTGTGCAATTCGGTGTGCAGTTCTATCCTGATTTTTTTCTACCTTTAAAGAACTTTAGAAGCGATTTGACTTTCGTCTTTACAAACACACAATGTTTAACTTAAGACTTATAACATGCAGAAAAACAGCACTTTCGGAGTAATTTTCTTTACAAGAAAATCACGTAGTAACCTTAATGAATTATCTATTTACGCACGTATTACCGTTGACGGAAAACGAGCAGAAATCAGTCTAAAAAGGTGTATAGAGGTGTGCAATTGGGACAATTCTAAAGCCCGAGCAAGGGGAACATCTTCAAATTCTCGTAACCTGAACAAGTATTTAGACCAAGTTTATGGTCAATTATTGGATTGTCATAGACAGCTTTTAGAGGAGTTCAAGATCATCTCTGCCAAATCCATCAAAGCCCGCTATTTGGGCGAGGACGACCAATTAAAAACGCTTAACGAGCTTATAAGGTACCATAATACCAATATGGTTTCTGTCTTAAAGGCTGGTACTATGAAAAATTATTATACTACCGAAAGATATTTAAACAAATTCTTAGCCCAAAAATTAAAAGCAGATGATATTTATTTAAAACAATTGAATTATCGTTTTATCATTGACTTTGAGCAGTTCCTTAGAAATTATAATCCCACTACAAAAAGGAAAACATTGACCAATAATGGTGTAATGAAACATTTGGAACGGTTTAAAAAAATGATAAATCTTGCCATTAAATTGGAATGGTTGGTAAAAAATCCTTTTAGTCGGTTTCAATTGAGGTTTGATAAGTATGACAGGCAATATCTCTCACAAAGGGAACTAGAGCTTATTGAGAATACTTATTTTAAAAGTGAACGTTTGGAAAGGGTAAAAGATATATTTATTTTTTCTTGCTATACGGGTTTGTCTTATATCGATGTAAAGCAATTAACCATTCATCAAATAGTCAAAGGCATTGATGCTAACTTTTGGATTTATACAAAACGTGAAAAAACAAATGAAACGGTTAAAATACCTATTTTACCAAAAGCCTTGGTTATTGTTGAGAAGTACAAGGTCATTTCTAAAGAGATTGGTTCTGAATTATTGCTTCCACTCTACTCTAACCAGAAAACGAACAGTTATTTAAAGGAGATTGCAAAAGCTTGTGGTATTCGTAAAAACATTTCTTTTCATGTTGCTCGGCATACCTTTGCGACTACGGTACTTTTATCTAATGGTGTTCCTATTGAAACCGTATCTAAATTATTAGGGCATACCAAATTATCTACAACACAAATATATGCCAGAGTATTGGAACATAAAATTAGTGAGGATATTCAAAATTTAATGATACGTTTTGAAAATAAAAAAAATAAGGAAATTGAATCTAATCGCTCTTATAGAAATAGTTAAATTTTGATTTTTATATTTTTCTTTTCAATAGCCAATATTTTTTGAAAGTTGGAAAATAACTTCAAATAATCTAATCTTAAAAGGTACTTCGATTATGAGGAATGCAGATAAGTGCAAGATGTGTTTTTGTTGCCACAAAAACGTCTTGTCTGCTCCCGAAGGTCGCAGTGTCAAAAAAAATCTTTTAAGGCAAAAAAACAAACGTTTTTAAACTTGTGGATTTAGAGGCTGGTATTTGCGGATGAGAATCCACCAGTTTAAAAATGAACCAAATCCGCTCCCGAGAATTCGGGACGGATGCGGTAGCCACAATCAACTTATTTAAAATTTATTTCTTGATTATTATAAATTGTTACAATTTTCTTCAATGTTTTCAGGGCTTTACAAAGGATTTGACACAATTTTGATATTTTCTTTTAGACCCAATGTTTTCAAACACCCTTTAACCACAGAGCTTTGCGAAGCAAAATGCACCAGTAGCGTTGCTTTAGCACGCTACCCTCTTGCTCTTCAAATCCGTTCGCCAAAAGCGAACAATTTTTCAGACAAATAGTTAACTATTGCTTAAATTTATTGTGATTCATATATTCTTGCCATAAAATAAGGATAATTTTTTTTCTTCCATTTTCTTTCTTTGACAAAAAACCATATTCATATACAAACAGGTAAACATCTCCTTTTTGATTTTTCCAGTAATGCGTGAAAAAATTTGGGTCAAAGCCTAAATCTATAATTATTTCTGCTCTCACGGTTGCTTTGCCCGCTTTATTATATTCTTTTAAAATTTTTCGGTTTAGTTTCAATTGATTATCAACTTGGTTAAAAAACTTTGGAGCCTGTTCTTGCGACAATTTATAATGGTATGCACTTTTACAGTATTGATCACAAAATTTCTTGTCCGATCGCCCTTTGAGTTCCTTATTACAGGACAAACATATTTTTTTAAGTTTCATATAATTTTAATTTTAATCGTACATTATACGTATACTATTCGTATAATATACGATTATTTTAGTATTTAAATGTAATATTGAATAAAGTAGTAAGTCAAATGGAAAAATCAATAACCCTTAAACACCTATTAATACGAAAACAGCAATGTATTGGACTACAGTTTTATACTGATACAGTAGTACAAGCATTGATAAAAGAGTTGCCAAGCCCTAAGTGGAGCAAGGAGTTTAACATGGTCTATATCTTAAACACTAAACAGAACGTTAACCTTGTTTTTGAGAAATTTAAGGGTGTGGCTTGGATAAATGGTAATTATTTTTTTCAAAATAAAACGCTGAGAAATGATAATGTAGATGTTGATTTAGACTGGTTCAAGAAGCGTGAAAAGAAAAAAGGCTATAGAAAATGCCCCGAAGAATACTTAAAAAAACTTGAACTTAAAAGATATGCCAACAATACGGTCAAGAATTATGTGTCATGTTTTGAGTCGTTTATAAACCATTATAAAGATTCGGATCTATTAGATTTAAATGAAAATGACATTAGAGACTATTTGCAAAAACTAATTAAGGAAAAGAAGTCAAACTCATCTATAAATCAGACGATCAACGCCATAAAATTTTATTATGAAGTTGTACTTGGCATGCCCAACAGATTCTATACTATTGAAAGACCAAGGAAAGAAGAAAAATTACCAAAAGTTCTATCAAAAGAAGATGTTTTGAGTGTAATTGAACAAACCAACAACATAAAACATCGTTGCATCGTTAGCTTACTATACTCGGCAGGTCTTAGAAGAAGTGAATTGTTGAATTTGAAAGTGGAAAATATCGACAGTAAAAGAATGTTGATACGAATTGAAGGGGCAAAAGGCAACAAAGATAGATATACTTTGCTTTCAAAAACTTTTTTAAAAGACCTTAGGCTATATTATAGAGAATGGAAACCCAAAATATATCTATTTGAAGGCCCTAAAGGAAATCAATATTCGGCAGAAAGTGTGCTCAAAATAGTAAAACGAGCAGCTAAAAAAAGTGGTGTCAAGATGAATGTTACCCCACATGTTTTAAGGCATTCTTTTGCAACCCATCTACTTGAAAACGGTACAGATTTAAGATATATCCAAGCCTTGCTTGGGCATAAAAACCCAAAAACTACCGAAATTTATACACATGTGGCGACAAATGTTTTTTTACAAATAAAAAATCCTTTAGATTTGTAAGGATATATGGAGTATATAGGTAACGGTACTTATATCCCTTCGTTGGCAATAATGCAAGAATAATAAATAATAAAAATATGAATGATTTAGGAGGCTCAATTTGGTCGGCTGCAGTATTACTCTTTTTTTTAATGGATCCATTAGGTAATATACCTGTATTACTATCAGTTTTGAAGGGCATAAGCCCTAAACGTCAGCGATTTATTATTATTAGAGAGCTTTTAATCGCTCTGGTAATATTGATTATTTTCCTTTTTGGAGGGCAGAATCTTTTAAATTTTCTTCATTTACAACAAGAATCAGTTACGATCGCTGGAGGAATTATCTTATTAATAATAGGTCTTCGATTGATATTTCCTCGTCCAGAAGGTGTAATGGGAAAACAACCTGATGGAGAACCTTTTATAGTTCCGATTGCAATACCTATGATTGCAGGTCCTTCAGTTTTAGCGATGCTAATTCTAATGACTAGTAATGAACCAGATCAATTGGGTAATTGGTTTTTCGCTCTTCTTATCGCCTGGTCACTATCTGCATTATTGTTGCTGACTGCCCCATTTCTTTATAAAATTCTTCGTGAGCGAGGGTTAAAAGCTATTGAACGCTTAATGGGTATGATCTTAGTTATGATGGCAGTACAAATGTTAATAAATGGGATTAAAATTCTTTTCTAATATAATTTAATAAAGGCACATATTGCCAACACCGTGTATAATTAATGGCTAGTTATCGTCTACCTACGAAAATTCTCGCGGATTTTCTATTCAGTTTTTATTTGCTAAATTAGGTTCTTAAACACGCCACTAATCATACACAAAACCGTTGTGGTTAATTTGCCCAAACCTATGAACAGAAAACTGATTTTAATATTTCTACTTACAATTGTCCAACTTTCTTGGGCTCAAGATTGTGATTTTGAAATACGAAATTTGTCGAATAATCTAAATGGGGAATCTGAACTTATTGATAAAGCGGAATATGATAAAGCTGTTAGAATTTCAGAAGAATTTATTGACTTTAAGCCAAGATCTGAAATTGAACTGACCAAAAAGTATCCTGAAATTTTCAAACTTAAAGATTCTTGTTACACATTTTTAGCAAACCCAAATATCGGAATTGGAATAAAAACACCTGAATTAAAAGCGTGTAAATATTTATTAAAAGAAAAAGGATATTCCAATTACGAATTTAAAGGAACTTATTGCGGAAATGCATTAATTGAAATTACTGAATTTGAAGGTTGGGGATTTTTATCAGTTGACTTAAAAAACGGACTGACTTGTCGCACAATGGGAAAACCTTTGACTTCAAATGGAGAAACGGCTATTTCACACTCAAACTATTATGGAGAAGAGGAAATCGCATTAACGGATTTAAAAACTAAAGAACAGTACGTTATTGGAATTGAAGGTTGGAGAACAATAGAATCTAAAGTTTCAAAAAATAGTTACTATTTAAAACTTGAATCTGAATTTCAAACAGGTTGTGAAAAGGAAATTAAATATTTGAAAGTGGAAATAAAAAACTAACCACAACAAAGTACTGTGGTAAAAAACAAATAAAACTTCATTAATTTTTCACTAAAGTACTTTTATAATTTCCATAATATATTACCCCTGATTTAGCAAAAGCCCGTTTTAACAACTTATTACATACTGCTATTAACGCTGAATTTTCACAGAGTACTTTGAGTACATTTACTGCCCAGATTTTTGATTTGCTTTATTGCCATTTTATGGCTACATTTGAAAGGCTGTCGCTAAATAAAACCCTACTCCAACCCAATTGAAGTGCAGTATACCTTAGCTATGTTATTACAAGAAAATACGATAATAATTATAACGGTAATAAACGTAATGTGTTTGTACAATTGTTGTGTGTCATACCCGAAAACGACTAAAATTGAGGAATTGGCACAGATGACGTAAAGATGACATAAAGATGACGCTACTTAAATATAAGATTCGATTTAGTTTTGTTCGAAATAATTAAATCTCGGAAAAATGAAGAACAAAGAATTAGCAAAAAGAGTAAGAGAATTAAGAAAAAGAAAAGGTTTATCTCAAGAGGAGTTGACTGAAGATTCTGGACTTAGTTTAAGAACAATCCAACGAATTGAAAACGGAGAAACCGAACCAACGGGCGATACTCTCAAAAGAATATCTAACGCATTGAATGTTAATCCAGATGAGTTAATTGATTGGACAATTAAAGAAGATAGAGGTTATCTAAAAGCACTTAACTTATCTACTCTTACTTTTCTTTTCTTTCCTTTACTTGGAATTCTAGTCCCTTTAATTTTGTGGAATTCCAAAAAAGACAAATTAAAAGATATCAATAAAATAGGAAAAGACATTATTAACTTTGAGATTTCTTGGACAATATTTTTTTTCCTTGGGTTTATATTAAATACAATTTATATGGCAAGTAAGTGGCATACGGATGAATTTATTTCTGGAGGCAGTATAGCATCAAGTATGAAATTTAACTTTTTCTTTCTGATTTTTATGTATGCATTTAATTTTGCGTTTATAATTTTCAATACACTCTTAATTGGAAAAGGAAAAGATGTAAAATACTATCCAAAGATTAGATTCTTGAGAAATTAAAAAGTACGTCACACAACAAAGAACTGAGCTAAAAAACAAACAATTTCTTCATTAAATAAACACACTATTATTCTAGGCTCAAAATACGATTAATAGGTGTTTTGAGCTTTTATTTTTCATATATTACCCTTAATTTAGCAATAGCCTGTTTTAACAACTTGTTTTATACTGCTATTCATGCTAAATTTTCACACCGTAGTTTGAGCACATTTAAGGCCCAGATTTTTGATTTGCTTTATTGCCATTTTAATGCTACATTTGAAAGGCAGTCGCTAAATAAAACCCTACTCCAACCCAATTGAAGTGCAGTATACCTTAGCTATGTTATTACAAGAAAAAGTATAATAAACATAACAGGGATAAACGTAATACGTTTATACAATAGTTGTGGGTAATACGAGAAAAACGAAATGGCAGGAATAACAAGCGAACAAATCAGATTTTTAAAAGAACAAAATATTCATCCGAAATTTGTTTTTAACGCAGACGGACTTTCTAAATCTGAATATCGTGTGATTATGAAAGAACTGAATAAATTAGTTGCTTATAATGTTACACCTTGCCAAAAAGAGGGTCACACTTTACGAACCAGAAGTGGACATTGTTGTCAATGTAATACAGCAACATTAGGATTTCAAAAAAGGAATGACTCTGGTGGAATAGTATATATTGCTGGAAGTTTAACCGGAGAACTTGTGAAAATCGGATTTTCAAAAGCGGTCGAAGTCAGAACCGAATCACTAAATCGGACTAAATATGCTGGATTTAATGACTGGAAAATACTTTACGCTCTAAAAAGTAAAAATGCTGGACGAATAGAAACTAAAGCGAATTCATTGCTACACGAATATGCTTTTTCGGTTGACTATGAACACGACGGACATTGGCAAGATTCGTATGAAACTTATCATTGTGCATATTCCAAAGCAAAGGAATTTGTTGAAAAAGCCTTTAAGTCAGAAAATTATGAAATTGATATTGAGAGAAATAGTCCGACTGAAAAATATGAATTTAGGAATTTAAAGAAATTATAAACTGGAAAAGTACTACCCACAACACCGGTAATCGTTGCACAAGCACCAAAATAGACCATCTGGATTAATTGGGGATTTATTTTTAGTAGTTTTAAGCGTGGCTATAATTTTTTCTGTCCCCTATTTCATCTTTTTTAAAAGGCTTAAAATGGCTTGATCTGCTCAATATATGCCAAAAACAGTGAGTTAAGTACAGCGCAAGTGATTTGGCATCACTTCTGACAACTTTACTTGTGAATTTTAGGTACTTTTTCAGGTTGTAGGCAATGGCGGAGAGATGCATCACCTTGTTGGCTTGCTCAATGCCAATGGTATTTATTTTACGTAAGCCCATGAATTGAGTTAGCGTTCCAAAGACAGGTTCAACAGTACTCTGTCGTTTTGATTTCATATAACGACCTTGGTTGCTGCTTACGCGATGGTTATTTCGTTCGTATTCTTCTCTGTAATAAGTTACCGAAAATTTCTTTTCTTGTGCTGTCTTACCTAAACATTGTTTTCTTATCGGACAGTCTCTACAAATTTTTGAGGAGATTCTATATTCCTTTTTCTTACTACCTGTTCTATAATCATTAAACACTTTTTTAAAGGGAACGATATGACCCTCTGGACAGAGATAATGATCCTCTTGTTTGACATATTCAAAATCCTCAGGACCGCCTTTATACGTCCCGTGAGGTGGTATAAAACTTCGTAAACCTATTTTTTCCAAAAAAGCATAATTCTCTCCATCACTATAGCCTGTATCGGCCACTAGATTTTGCCATAAGATCCCTTGTTTGTTCAATCGTTTTTTTAATCGAGGTACAATGTCTTGTAAGTATTGGCTGTCTTTCTTATCTGCCTTATACGCTTTAATGTCAGTGATTACATGATGTCCAGTGTCAACACTTAGCTGACTCATATAGTTCAGCTTGCGTGCCTTGCCTGGCTTTACACTAATTTTAGCATCCGGATCGGTGGGACTATAATGCGTTTTGTTTGAGGTGTATTTTGAGTTTTTATTGTTTGCACCCGTGCGTTGATCTTGATCTTTTGACCATTTTTTATTCCGACTTTTAATAGCAGACAATTCTTGCTTGGTGGCACTAATTTTTTTTTGAGCATCTGAAGCTTTATTCTCTTTGGCTTTTCGAATAGGCTTTTGTTTATCCATGCTACTGATATGGCGTAGCTTTTTTAAGTGGTCTTCTAATTCTTCTTCAGGCACTTTTAACTCCAAGGTATCCATCGAGGCATTTGCCTTTATTGGAGCAGAATCTATCGCTTGAGTATGGCCACTTACCATGCCTTTGTCAACACACATAATTAAAACACGCGTAAAGACTTCTTCAAAAACTTTTTCTGGATATAATTGACGCGTACGACTTATTGTGCTATGCCAGGGCAACTCTTCATCAATATCATAGCCTAAAAAATACAATATGTCCAAACGTAAACTACAATGGGCAATCAACTGTCGATCACTGATAATATTCTCTAAATATCCCACCAAACACAACTTGAAAAACACGGTAGGATCTATGCTCTTTTGACCACTGTCTCCATAATAAGGACGTGTCAGTACATATAGAAAATGTAGGTCTAATTCCCCATTTAATCGTCGATAAAAATTCTCCTTTGGAATCCGATCACTCATTCGGAATTGAGTGAATAATTTCTCTTGATACTCTTTTTTGCCTTGCATACCTCAAGATACAGAATATCAGTCTAATGACCAATAAATTCATGCGTTTTTTAGTTCATTTTATCCCTAATTATATATATCTTGTGCAACAGGCACACCGTGTATAATTAATTGCTTGGGTCTGTATGTACTCGGAAAATCCTTCGGATTTCCCTAACGTTCGGTTTCCTTTTACTAAATTAGTTGCTGAACCACGCAACTAACCATACACAAACCGTTGTGGCTAATTTGGTACGGTAAAGGGACATCCTTTACAAAGTTAAAGGGACATAGTTTACACTTTTAAGATTCATAAATTACTTGAAAAAGTATTTATCATGGTCTGGAAAGCAAAAACTAAAATGGAACAAAAAGTAGAATTTATTCATGAATGGTTAACCGGGAAATATACCATTACAGAACTTTGTAGGTCATTTAATATATCTCGACCTACTGCTTACAAATTGATTTCTCGGTATGAAAAAATGGGACTATCGGGATTAATTGAGCAAAAAAGAGCCCCAATTAATCATCCCAACAGAACCAATCAAAAGGTTGAAAATTCAATCTTAAAATTAAAAAACAAACACATGCTTTGGGGTGCGAAGAAAATTCGGATTTTGTTGTTTAAAGAGTATGCTAATGAACTTATTCCAAGTGTGGTGACTGTTCACAACATCCTTTCTAAAAATGGCCTAGTTAAACCTCAAAAGCGAAGCAGAAGAGTCAAGCCAGTATTCCCCATTTTCGATCCTAAAAAGTGTAATGAAGTTTGGAGTGCAGACTATAAAGGAAAGTTTTTAATGGGCAATAAAATTTACTGTCATCCACTTACTATAGCCGATTCTAAGAGTAGATTTTTGTTTACAGCAAAAGGGCATTATAAAGAGAACTTCATCTCTGTTAAGCAAGAGTTTACAAAGGTTTTTAGAAAGTATGGCATCCCTAAACAAATACATACAGACAATGGTAGTCCATTTGGATCTGTAGCTGCCATTCAAAGATATACAAGGTTATCTTATTGGTTTATTGAATTGGGAATTGACCCTGTTTATTCCGACCCAGCACGCCCAGACCAAAACGGACGACACGAGCGAATGCACCGTGATTTAAAGGCTGCTTGTGCCAAACCTTCAGCATTTGATCTCAAGGCACAACAACGTAGTTTAAATCGGTTTGTAAAAGAATATAATCACATTAGGCCTCATGAATCTTTAGGAATGAAAACCCCTGCAGATTGCCATGATTTTTCCAATAGACCATACCCTGAAAAAATTCCAAAATATGATTATCATTCAACTATGAAAGTGATGAAAGTATGTCAAAATGGAGCCATGCGGTGGAAGTCATATTATTGGGTATATTTAACTTCTGGACTTAAAGGGAAATATGTCGGTGCTCAAGATCAAGGAAATGGAATTTGGAGAGTATTTTATAGAGACGTATTTTTAGGTTATTTTAACGAAAAAAAAATAAGAGACAAACAAGTATCAATTAGACTAAGTCAGAATCTAGTGTAAAGGATGTGACTTTAACTTTGTAAACTATCTGCCTTAACGAACATTTAACGAAACCCTGAATATGAAAGGAAAAATTGGAATTGTAATTATTATTTTGTCTTTTCTAATTTCATTAAATCCTTATTGGCTGATTTTTGGAATACCTCTTTTTGTAATCGGAATTATAATATTATTACTTTCTCAAAAACCTATTAAAACAAAATTAATTTGGATTTTAACGCCAATAATTCTTTGGTATCCATTTATGAATTTGTTTTTCTATTTAATGGGAACAATTGGAACAGCTACAGCTCAAAAACTTGATTTAATATTCCCTGAAAACTTTAAAGGAAAAGCAATTGTAATATCTGAAATGCCTTGTGGAGAAGAAATTGAAATTATTGATAACCGAGAACAATTGCGAATTCCAGAAAACGGAATTTTACTCTATAAAGGAAATTTAAAAAGCGGATATATAAATAATCGATATTTTAAAATTGACAAAAAAGGAAAAAAGACAGAAATACCAACTCGTGCGAATTATATGTACTTTGACGATTCAGAAAATAAACCTGACGAAAGTGTTGAAGGAATTTGGTTAAGTGGTGGTGGAACAAAATATAATCCAAATCCAAATGGCGGAATTAATTACTCATACAGAGAGTTTTTAATAAGTTCAAAAGATAGTTTGGAAAAATGGAATGATTTTAAGAGTTCTAGAAAATTAGAAAGAATAACAGATAGTTTAGTGGAAAAGTGTAAAAATAAAAACTAGCCACAACACCGTATCCTATGTAAAGCACTTTCCCGAGTCTTAGGTTAAATATACAATATTTTTCTTTTTTTTAATTCATGATATTATTTTTAGTGTTGAACTGTTGATTACGCTTTTTGCGTTATCAATAATTCAATGCTAGCTTTATAAAACTCCGCATCCTATATGTGGTATCCGTCTTTAGCGAATCCACCAGCATCTCTATGATGATTTTGGCAAACAAGGCAACTTGCTATAAATATGTGATAACTGTATTAGAGTTTCACCTACGGTGTTTTGTTGTCCTATCTTTTGTGCCAATTTTATAATGAGTTTTAAGCTTGTTTTATGTTTTTATTTAACTAACTACACCTACTTCATAAGGAATTTCAGTTCTAATTACTGCATGAATTCGACTCAAGAGTTTCCTCGCTACTTTTACCAATATGCGTTTGACATCTTTACCTGAATGTGACCGATAATAGGCCTGCATAACTGGATCAAAACGCAACGCTTGCCAAGTAGCTTCTACCAAATAACTACGCATTAGCCGATTTGCTCTTGGGGTTAACCCTGAAGTTTTGAGATTATCTCCACTTTGGTGTACCCAGGGAACCAATCCTACATAACTGGCTAATTGTTTGAAATTTTTAAAACGCCTTAAATCACCCAATTCACATAATAATCCACAAGCTACTATGCCTCCTACTCCCGGAACTGATCGTAATAAATAATAATCTTTCTTATAATGCTTACGACAATAGGCAAGTAATTTTGTACTCACATCTCGCTTTTGCTTATCTATATATTCATAGGTAATAAGACGTGTCTCAAAACAATAATCCATTGTAGGATATTCAAAAGTCAAATTTCTTAACCAATCTCTAAAATTATGAGACCAATGACTATTGTCAAATGGCTTTGGAATTTCAATCCCCAAATACAACAATTGCATCTTTATTTGAGTCTTTATTTTTCGATGTTCTTTAACCAGCTCATTTCTTCGACGAAACAAACATCTTAACTGCTCTCGTTCTATTGAAGGAACATGAATTCCTTTGAGTCGGCCATCCTTTAATTCTTTACATAACATACGTGCATCGATCTTGTCGGTCTTTTGAAACTGGGCCTTGGCTGGACGATGAACATCTGCAGGGTTAACAACCTTTGCATGCCATCCAAATGAAATAAAATGTCGATAATGACTAAAGCCACAACAACCCGATTCATAACAGCAATAAACAGTATATCCCTTAAAATGCCTATCCACATACTTTTTTAAACTAAATGCATCTGGTGGAATAGTTAACGATGATCCATCAAAAAGATCCGTTGCAGTACGAATTTTCCAACTTCGCTTGTGTACGTCAATTCCAATAAATAACTTTGATCTAGTAGTATCCTTTGTTTTCATAATAATAAGTTTTTGAACCTTAAAGTTATTAACTAAACTTTGGATACTGCTTTTACATGGTTGCTATAATTTATTGCTGGCTTCTTGCCTACTTACGAAAGTCCTCGCGGACTTTCTTGGTCGGTAATTATTTACTAAATTAGTTGCTGAAACCACGCAACAAACCATATACAAACACGTTGGCAACAAGCATGACCCGTCCTGAATATAGGCTACATAATTTTAAACATTATGTATAAAAATGACAAAGTAATTAGACGGTATTCAGAACCTTTTAAACTAAAAATTCTGGATGAACTTAGTAAAGGTAAGCACACAAAGAGCGAACTTTGTAAACTCTATTCTATTGCACCTACAACGGTCAATGAGTGGATTAAAAAGTATAATCGTAAAGACTTAATGAACACCAGAGTAAAAGTGGAAACAAAAGACGAAATATCTAGAATTAAAGCACTACAAAAAGAGAATGAAAAGCTTAAAAAGCTTCTACTTAAAAAGGATCTGGATGCTATGGTAGAAGAATCTTACCTTGAAGTAGCAGCTGAAAAACTAGGCTATAAAAATGTTCAGCAACTTAAAAAAAAACTCAATATCTAGCATTTATTAAAACTAGAAATAGAGCTAAGGGATTTGCTTCTTTATCTACTATAGCAAGTTGTTTTGGACTTAAACGTGATGCGTATTATAAATACAAATCTAGAGCTGATATGCGTTTAAAAATAGAACAACAGATTATTGAAATTGTTAGAAAAAGACGTAAATCCCTTCCTAGAGAAGGTGTTCGAAAACTCACTAAATCATTAGATAACGAGTTTACAAAAGCCAACCTTAAAGTAGGTAGAGATACACTATTTAATGTCCTTAGAAAACACCAAATGCTAACACTTAGAAAGAAAACTAGTGCCAGAACAACCAACTCTTATCATCGGTTTTACAAGTACAATAACATTATAAAAGATATGGAAGTTACTAAACCAAATCAAGTCTGGGTCTCTGATATTACATATATTAGAACTGTAAAAGGCTTTTGTTACTTGGCTTTGATAACAGATATGCATTCCAGGAAAATTGTTGGGTATGACATAAGTGATAGCTTGGAATTAAAAGGTTGTGTAAGAGCTCTTAATAAAGCCATCTATCAAGCTAAAAACATTAAACAGCTTATTCATCATTCCGACAGAGGAATACAATATTGTAGCAATGTATACACACAAATACTCAAAAGAAAAAAGATAGATATTAGTATGACTGAAGAAAATCATTGTTACGAAAACGCAATGGCAGAACGTGTAAACGGAATTTTAAAAGACGAATTTTACTTAGACCAAACCTTTGATAACGTGGAACACGCAAAGAGAGCTGCAAAAAATGCAATTAATTTATACAACGAAATAAGATTACACTTATCTTTAGACTATAAAACACCAAATATGGTATATAAATTATCAGCTTAAATTAATTATTAACCTGTAGCCATATTTCAGGACTAGACAGCAAAAAAATGGAGAGAAAAGAATTTGAGTTAATTTTTGGCATTTTAAGTTTATTAGTTTCTATCATTTGGGGTTATTACAAAATAAAAGATTGGAACAGAATGAAAAAAGATAACCATATCAGGAAGTCTTATAGTATACAAATAATCGGCGGCCTTATTGTCTTTTTTATGATAGGAATTGTTGGAATTTATAGATATTTCTCTTAATCAAATGAGTGTTGAACAAATTCAGATAATGGAACATTATTGAAATGAAAATAAGCGAAATAGATATAAAGCCAGTTGGCAACAAGTTGAAAAATGAAATACAAAATACTTATATTAATAATTCTAACTCTTAGTATTGGAATAGAATCATATGCCTGTAACTGTGGAATACCCAAGAGTTTAGAACTTGAGCAAGATTATAATTATGAAAATTCAGAATGTATATTTGTTGGCGAAGTTCTTGAAGTGAATAAAACTGAAAATACTTTTACAATTAAAGTTATTGAATCTTTTAATGGAAATGATAATTTAAACGTTTACAAAGGAACATATGACGAACAATGCGGGCCAATAATTGATACAAAAGGAAAATGGCTTATCTATGCGAACTTGAACTCTGATAATATTCTTGTTGTAGGAAGTTGCGGAATTTCAAGGAACTTTAAAAATCCTGAATATAATGTTACAATTGAGGGACTTTTAATTAAAGAATTTAAAGGAACTGCTGAAGATCAAGGGAAAAAATTTAATGATAAGGGAAAAAAGGACTTGAAAGTTGAAATAGAAAGATTGAGAGTGAAAAAAGAGGAATAACGGCCAGTTGCCAACAATATATAAAATCAATACGGGGGATTTTCCTTCGGGAAAATCCCAGCTAATTTACTAACTTTGGTCTATTAACAAAGTTGGTGGCTTATTTAGTCCGCACAGCTTTTATACTCAACGTTAGCCACAAGTTGAGTGCAAGATGGAAAAAGACAATTATTTGACATTTGAAAACGGAAATATAACTTCAAAAAAATGGGAATTGGATAGAATATCAATTTCTCATAGCATCATTGATTATAATTCATTTGAAGCTCATACTTCTAAAAATGATTCGGAATCAGTTAGATTGCATTTTGGATTAAGTGGAAATTATGACTTTAATTTCAAACAATTGAAATCCTCATTTAAGTTAACTGGGCATCATAATAATATAATATATTCAGATGGATTAGATATAGAGGTGTTTAATAAAAGTAAACGTATTGAAACTTTTGGTATTAATTTTACAACAGAAACCTTTATAAATATTGCTCAAAACGGAAACGATTCATTAAAAAAACTTGCTGAAAAAGTAATAAATAAAAAAAATGCCATTCTATCCAATGAGTGGAAACCTAATAACTTTAAAATCCATCAAGTTATTAATGAAATCCTATATTGTCAATTCACAGATGAATTAAAAGATTTATTTTTACTCTCCAAAAGTATTGAACTACTCGTTTTACAGGCAGAACTTTATGAATCAAATTCTCAAAGTAGGTTTATAAAATCAAATTTAGATAAGCAAAAATTGTTTGAAGCGAAAGAAATTTTAGTGAAAAAAATAGATAATCCTCCAACTATTAGCCAATTATCAATATTAGTAAACTTGAATGAGTACAAACTAAAAAAAGGGTTTAAAGAAATGTTTGGTACTACAGTATTTGGCTATATACATAGTAATCGGATGAGTTTAGCAAAAAGACTTCTACTTGGCACTGATATGTCAGCCAAAGAAATTGCTTATGAAACTGGTTATAGTTCTCCGCAACATTTCTCCAAGGCGTTCAAAAAAGAATTCGGAAATACTCCTGATAGTATTAGAAATCATCCTGATTATACAACCTAAAACAAAGGAATAGCAATATTTTTGGTTCAAGATTTTAAACTAAAAAAAGTATGACAACCAGAAGATTTTATTTATTAATAATAATTCTATTATTAATAGGCTGTAAATCAAAAAAAACAAATGAAATTATGATGATAGAAAAAAAAGTGCAATTTAGTGCTCCTAATGAAAAAGTTTGGGATTTACTTACAAATCCAGATATGACCAAAGAGTATATGTTTGGATGTGAAGTAATATCCAATTGGAAAATTGGCAGTCCTATTCTTTGGAAAGGACAAACTGAAGATGGAAAAGAAATTATCTACGTAAAAGGAAGCATTATTGAATTTATTGATGGGCAAAAAGTTACTTTCACAATGTTTGACCCAAATTTGAAACTTGATGATGTTCCAGAAAACTATTTGAATTTAACATATGAACTAAAAGAAATAGATGACAAGACCATATTAAAATTAACTCAAGGGAATTTTGCTTCCGTTGCTGACGGAAAAAAAAGATATGAGGAATCATTAAAAGGATGGGAAATGGTACTACCAATAATGAAACAAATAGCTGAAAAATAAAAGTACACAACAAAGAACGGAGTTAAAAAATAGCAGTTAAGCGCTAACTTAAAGGTTGGTGATTTTCTGCTATCTTTGTTTAAAACTGAAAAAATTCATAAATAAAGCTGCTATTTTTTAGATACAAATACGTAAATAAAATGAAAGAAATAAGCGTAATCAATTCGATTAAAGTACCAAAAGGACACGAGGAAACAGCAATCAATGTTAGGGATATTTATATTAAATATTTTAAGACTAAACCTGGATTTGTAAGTTCCACTTTTTACAAGTCGATTAACTCAGATAACAGCTTCAATTTTGTAAATATTGTCGTTTGGGATTCCTATGAATCCTTCCAAGCTATTGTCAACAGTGGATTCGATAATATTGAAGGATTGAATGATGACAATATGAAAGTTTTAGGAAAAGGGTTTCCTCACCCAATTATGGTGAATCCTGGACAATTTGAGACTATTAGAGAAGATTAATACCTAATAAACAACTGAATAAAATAAACCTGTGGCTAACACCGGTAATCGTTGCACAAGCACCAAAATAGACCATCTGGATTAATTGGGGATTTATTTTTAGTAGTTTTAAGCGTGGCTATAATTTTTTCTGTCCCCTATTTCATCTTTTTTAAAAGGCTTAAAATGGCTTGATCTGCTCAATATATGCCAAAAACAGTGAGTTAAGTACAGCGCAAGTGATTTGGCATCACTTCTGACAACTTTACTTGTGAATTTTAGGTACTTTTTCAGGTTGTAGGCAATGGCGGAGAGATGCATCACCTTGTTGGCTTGCTCAATGCCAATGGTATTTATTTTACGTAAGCCCATGAATTGAGTTAGCGTTCCAAAGACAGGTTCAACAGTACTCTGTCGTTTTGATTTCATATAACGACCTTGGTTGCTGCTTACGCGATGGTTATTTCGTTCGTATTCTTCTCTGTAATAAGTTACCGAAAATTTCTTTTCTTGTGCTGTCTTACCTAAACATTGTTTTCTTATCGGACAGTCTCTACAAATTTTTGAGGAGATTCTATATTCCTTTTTCTTACTACCTGTTCTATAATCATTAAACACTTTTTTAAAGGGAACGATATGACCCTCTGGACAGAGATAATGATCCTCTTGTTTGACATATTCAAAATCCTCAGGACCGCCTTTATACGTCCCGTGAGGTGGTATAAAACTTCGTAAACCTATTTTTTCCAAAAAAGCATAATTCTCTCCATCACTATAGCCTGTATCGGCCACTAGATTTTGCCATAAGATCCCTTGTTTGTTCAATCGTTTTTTTAATCGAGGTACAATGTCTTGTAAGTATTGGCTGTCTTTCTTATCTGCCTTATACGCTTTAATGTCAGTGATTACATGATGTCCAGTGTCAACACTTAGCTGACTCATATAGTTCAGCTTGCGTGCCTTGCCTGGCTTTACACTAATTTTAGCATCCGGATCGGTGGGACTATAATGCGTTTTGTTTGAGGTGTATTTTGAGTTTTTATTGTTTGCACCCGTGCGTTGATCTTGATCTTTTGACCATTTTTTATTCCGACTTTTAATAGCAGACAATTCTTGCTTGGTGGCACTAATTTTTTTTTGAGCATCTGAAGCTTTATTCTCTTTGGCTTTTCGAATAGGCTTTTGTTTATCCATGCTACTGATATGGCGTAGCTTTTTTAAGTGGTCTTCTAATTCTTCTTCAGGCACTTTTAACTCCAAGGTATCCATCGAGGCATTTGCCTTTATTGGAGCAGAATCTATCGCTTGAGTATGGCCACTTACCATGCCTTTGTCAACACACATAATTAAAACACGCGTAAAGACTTCTTCAAAAACTTTTTCTGGATATAATTGACGCGTACGACTTATTGTGCTATGCCAGGGCAACTCTTCATCAATATCATAGCCTAAAAAATACAATATGTCCAAACGTAAACTACAATGGGCAATCAACTGTCGATCACTGATAATATTCTCTAAATATCCCACCAAACACAACTTGAAAAACACGGTAGGATCTATGCTCTTTTGACCACTGTCTCCATAATAAGGACGTGTCAGTACATATAGAAAATGTAGGTCTAATTCCCCATTTAATCGTCGATAAAAATTCTCCTTTGGAATCCGATCACTCATTCGGAATTGAGTGAATAATTTCTCTTGATACTCTTTTTTGCCTTGCATACCTCAAGATACAGAATATCAGTCTAATGACCAATAAATTCATGCGTTTTTCAGTTCATTTTATCCCTAATTATATATATCTTGTGCAACAGGCACAACGTATAAAATTAATTGCTGGTAAAAGCCAATTTACGAAAGTCCTCGCGGACTTTCTATTTGTGATTTATTTGCTAACTTTAGTGCTTAAACCACGCAACTAATCTTATACGTATTCCAAGATCAAATCCTAATAAAAAAACACTTATTTTCTTAAGCTGCATGTTGCTGAAGAACCACATAAGGTGTTCCTCTTTTTACAACTGCAAAAGCTCTAGCTATTAGTTTATTTCTAACATTATTTATGGCTAACATTTTATCTTTTCCTTCTGCCAATTTTCTTTTATAATACAGTCTTAATTCGGTGTCATGTTGTATTGCTGATACACTTGCCATACTCAGCAAACTTTTCATTTTTCTATCTCCTAAATAATGACATTGTTTTCTGCGATGTATACTAGTACCTGAGCGATGCTCAAATGGTGCTGTACCACAATAGCTAGAAAAGGCTCGCCAACTAGCAAATCGAGTGAAATTTCCTGTGTGATAAATTAGTTGACATGCAACTACTAAACCAACACCTTTAAGACTGGATAGTAATTCGTAATTCTTGTTCATAGTATCATCTGCTGTGATTATCTCTTTAATTCTATCTTCTATACCTTTTACTTGCTTAGATAAGTAATCTATACTGCGTTTTAAGCTAATACATCCAAAATCTGTTGTTGGACTTGACAATAGTACTTTCATCTCTTTTAAAGTGCCTTTAAGTCCTGCATTGTTTCTTACTAATTGATCTCTTAAAGCTAGTAATCTGCCTAACTCTAAATGAGACATACTCTTTACTGTACTTGGCTGTAACTCTTCTCTGTAAAGCCATGCGTATCTTGCTATAAGTTTGGCGTCTAACTTATCTGTTTTCTCTTTTACAACTCCGCTGGAGCGTTTTATTTTTAATGGACTTTCTTCTACATAAACAATATCTTGACTATGTAAATAAAGTGCTAACTTTAAGGAGTAATAACCTGTATTCTCAAAACAGTAAAAAACCTTGCTTGTTTTTGTCTGTTTCAAAACCCATTTTAATAGTCTTTTATATCCTATTAAATCATTAACAAACTCTTTGTGGACTTGTGCTTGATAACAATAAGCATCAATTGTTTTTTTTGATACATCAATTCCTACTACTTCTTCGTAATTTTTCATATTTTTACAATTAGTGTGAATAAATATGTTGCGTTAACTACTTCCTTTATCGGGAGAATTGTCTCCTGGTATTCCAAATGGTTCTTGGCAACTTGATAGAAAGAGAGGACTCGTACGTGTAAGGGAGCGTTATTCTAAAACACGTTATAGTTCTCCTCTTTTTCTATCTAAAGATATTTATTACAAACTAAAGAAACACGTTGTAGGGCATTAAAAGAAACACCTGAACTATCAAGAAAAGTCATTGGAAAAGTTGACAATTATCATAGGAAAAAATGCACTCAAATTTTATATTTAAGGAAAACACAAAACAATGGAAATTCTAAAACTTACAGAAAAAAATATCCAAGATGAACATATTTGTTGTGCAATAAGCGACAAAAAATGTGCGGACGGATACCAAAAGAAAAAAGATTGGCTAAAAACAGAATTTAAAAACGGCTACAATTTTCAAAAAGTAGATGTTCGTGGAAAAGTGTTTATTGAATATGTGCCGATTGAAAGTTCTTGGCTTCCACTTGTTGGAAAAAACTTTATGGTAATTAATTGTTTTTGGGTTTCGGGACAATTTAAAGGTCACGGAAACGGAAAAAAACTACTTCAACAATGTATTAAAGACTCAAAAGAAAAAGGAATGGACGGAATTGTTGCAATTTCGAGCGACAAAAAAAGACCTTTTATGACAGACCCAAAATTTCTTAAATATCAAGGGTTTGAGATTGTTGACGAGGCACCACCATTTTTTAAATTATGGGGAATTAAGACAAATCCGAAAGCAGAATTTCCGAAAATAATGGAATCTGCGAAATCGGGAACTTGTCCTGACAAAAAAGGAATTACAGCATATTATTCAAATACTTGTCCTTTTACAGACTATTATACAAATCAAGTCCTTCGAGAATATGCAGAAAAAAAGAACATCCCATTGACAATAAATCATATTTCGAGTAAAGCAGATGGACAGAAAATGCCGATTCCTTGGATTATAAATAGTGTTTTCTACAAAGGAGAGTTAGTGAGTTTGGAAATGAAAGTTGAAAGACATTTAGACAAGTTAATATAATAAAAAACGCCCTACAACACTATATAAAAAACATAGGGGTTTGGAGGTTTTTAAAAGCAAAAGAGTGTCACGAAAGACCGCCAAATATAAAATTTGGCTTTTAGATATTAAAAAGTAAAATCAAAATGTTTATATTTGGCTGGAAGACACTTAAAAACGAACTGCCAACCGCTACCCTACGTGTTTTATATTAAACGTTGTGGTGCATTAGACTCACTCGACTAAAAACTGAATTCTAAAGTAAATTATCCAAAAATTATCCTTAACTTTGTATCTAAGTAGATACAATTTTTATGTTCTTTATTGAGAAAACAACCGAATTTGACAAATGGCTGAAAAAGTTAAAAGACTTTAAGGCAAAAGCAAAGATTTTGTTCAGAATTCAAAAATTAGAAACAGACGAACATTTTGGAGATTGTAAAACAGTTGGAGATGGAATTCGTGAAATGCGAATAAATTTTGCTAAAGGCTACAGAGTTTATTTCAAAGAAAAAGACGGAAAAGTAATTGTCCTTCTGATTGGCGGAGATAAATCAACTCAACAAAAAGACATTACGAAAGCGAAAGAAATTTGGAAAAAATTAAATAAATAGAAAATGGGAACTTCAAGATTTGAAATAGCGGATTATTTGGAAAATAAAGAAATGATTGCGGAATACCTAAATACAGTTTTGGAAGAAGGTAATAACGCGGATATAATTAATGCAATCGGACACATAGCAAAAGCAATCGGAATGACAAAAATTGCGGAGGAAACTGGTTTGAGCAGACCGAGTTTGTACAAATCATTATCAGAAGGAGCGAAACCCCAATTTGCTACAATTATGAAAGTTTTGAAAGCAATAGGTGGACAAATCCAAGTGAATCCTAAGTCCGCATAAAAAATAACGACACCACAACAATTTGTATAATGCATATGCACCCTGCGGGATGCAAACGCACCATACAAGAGCCGTTGGCAACAAGCTGAATGACTGTACTTTCCTGAAATAGGATGACAAAAAAATTTATCAAAAACTATGATTAAAGAATACTTATCTTCTATTAATATATTTAAAAATTCAGAAATAGATGAAGTAATCCAATTTGGGAGTTATCATAAATATAAAAAAGGAGATTTTTTTATTAAGGAAGGACAAATAAGTAAGAATATGGCGTTTATAAATTCAGGGATTTTGCGTTCATATTACTATTCTAATTCAGGAAACGAAATAACTTATTGTTTATCATTTCCTGAATCATTCATTACAGCATTCTCTTCATATATTTCACAAGAAAAATCAAGTATCAATATACAAGCATTAAGTGATACGGAGCTATTTGTAATACAAAAAAATCAAATGGATAAGCTAATTAAAGAAAACACAAATTGGCTTCTATTTCAAAAACAAACAGCAGAAAAATATTTCATGACACTTGAAAAAAGAGTATTTGAACATCAAAAAGAAAAAGCAGAAAATAGATATACCAATTTGATTAAAAGACACCCCGAATATATTAAACAAATTCCTCTTCAGTATATAGCTTCCTATCTTGGCATTACACAAAGACATCTTAGCCGAATAAGAGCCAAAACTGATTTTTAGACAATTGTCTAATAGTTAATGTAGCTTCAGAATTAAATTTGTATATAAATAAATCCATAAAATTTAATTTTCATGAATACATTGACTTCAAAAACAGTAACTATTAATAGAACAATAAAAGAAGTATATAAATTTACAACTAACATGGAAAACTTCAAATCGTGGTTTCCAAAAGTTATAAAAATAGAATCTAATAATTCATTGAATCATGCAATTGTTGGAAAAAAATACATTGAAACCGTTATAGTACCTTTTAAAGGAGAGAGTATAATTTCTTTAAATGTTGTAAAAGCAGAAGAAAATAAAATCTTCATTACTGAAGGTGATTTTTCACCATTATTCCCTAAGATGACTATAAAATTTCATGAAAATTCATCTAATACCACAACTTTAACTTGGTGTATGCAAAGCAGAAATACTAATTTGATATTTACATCTCTATTGTTGCCAATATTTAAAAAAATCATGAATAAAAGAGCTAAAATTGGTGTGCAAAATTTAAAGACTATATTAGAAAAATAAAAATTGATGTAAAAATTCAGCTAACACAGGTTAAAATTAATACTGGCTTTTGGTGCTTGCCCAAAGTTTAGTGCATATTTACTAAGTCGCCAAATCTTGTTGATTTGGCTTTGTGATAACCAAAGAAACAAAACCAAACAAAAAGCTTCGGCTTAGTTGCGTGTTCAAAAATCTTGTCGATTTTCTGCCCGCACAAAGCCTAGCCAAAACTGTTGACAACAACCAGAAAATCGAACTACAAACAAAATTTAATCAATGAATTCAACCGAAGTTATTTTATTAAACTTTTCCGAAATTAGAAGACGGAGTATAAAGTTATGGAGCGGAATTCCTAATGAATACCTGAATTGGAAACCTGACGAAAATGCGTTCACAATTATCGAAATGATAAGACACGTTTTAGAGGGTGAACATCTTTTCCATAAAATTATAGAAAATCGTGGGAATTTAGGAAATTACAAATCACCTTGGAAAGAACTAAAATATTCAGACTTGAAAAACGAACTGGATTTTGCCGAAAATTATCGAGCGGATTTTTTGAGTATGATAAATAGACTGAACGAATCGGATTTAGAGAATGTAAAGATTGAGAGAAAGGAAGTGGGACAAAGCAAAAAACTTGGAGATTATCTGAATCGAATTGCATATCACGAAACTGTTCACACAGGACAAATGTTGAGCTATTTAAGAACAATTGGAATTGACCGACCTCAAATATGGGATTAACTGAAATGAAAAGCCAGTTGCCAACACAGTATATAAAAAATTGCTAGTTTTAGCTAAACCAAAGTTAGTTGCTTGTTTGCTAGCTTCTGATTTTCCTTCGGAAAATCCTCTCACACAAACACGCAACTTTCCATATACATAACCGTCAGACTGTCTAATAACTTATTCTTTTTTCTAGCGTAAATTCTTTATTACCTTTCAGTTTTTTCGTATCTTCTAACTATGAAATTTATTATTGGAAAAGACCGAAAACAGACCTGCCTTTTTCCCATTTCTCTTGAAGATTCTATTGATGAGGAGAACAGCATTAGGTCGATAGATCAATTTGTAGATTCACTTGACTTAGCGGAACTTGGTTTTCGTTCAGATTTTACAGAGAACGGACCTCCAGCCTACCATCCTTCTGTTTTACTGAAACTATATATCTATGGCTATATGAACCGCGTGCGATCTTCACGACTATTGGAAAAAGAATGCAAACGTAATATTGAACTAATGTGGCTTCTTGAATCTTTAGCTCCCGACCATAACACTATCAGTAATTTTAGAAAGGATAATGCTAAAGCAATAAAAAAAGTGTTTTTTGCTACGGTTCAAATAGCACGCAATTTTGGGCTCATTGGAGCTACATTGATTGCAGGCGACAGTACTAAATTTAGAGCACAGAACAGTAAAAAGAATAATTTTAACCAAAAGAAAATACAACGTCATTTAGATTATATTGACAATAAGTTGCTACAGTACGACAATGCACTAGAACAAAGTGACAGCAACAGTGAAAAGGAAGAAATCAAAAATAATATAGACAAACATCAAGGACGCAGAAAACACTATAAGCAACTTGAAAAAAAACTAAAAGAATCTGGAGAACCACAGATATCAACCTCAGATCCCGACAGTAAGCATTTGATAGTACGTAACAACATCACTGAAGTTGCCTACTGTGTGCAGACCACTGTAGATGCAGATAATAAAATCCCTTTTGATTATTTGGTCACCAATAAGAATGACTCAAAAGCAATGGGACAGATGCTACGCAGGGCAAAAACCATTTTAGGCTCTAATTCTTTTACTGCACTTTATGATAAAGGTTATCATACAGGAAGTGAATTTAGGACAGCTAATCAATTAGGTATAAAAACACTTGTAGCAATACCTGGAATAGGGAGAGCTTCACAAGCTCCTGACCCAAGCTACAACTCAGAATATTTTGAATATAATAAAGAAAGTGACACTTATCTGTGCCCACAGGGAAATATCCTTAAAAGCAACGGAAGCACTTATAAAGGAAGAAACTATCGATTTAAACAGTACAAAACAAACAAATGTAAAACATGTCCGGCGAGAGATCTATGTACCACCTCTAAAGTAAATGGAAAGGTGTTACAGCGAAGTGAGTTCCAAAAATACATCGAAGAAAATGCCCGACAAGTTTTAAAAAACCCAAAGGCATACAAAAAAAGACAAGCTATTGTAGAGCATCCTTATGGAACCATAAAACGCCAATGGGGTTTTAACTATATTACCACTAAAAAAACAAAACAAAGAGCAAGTGCAGATGTAGGCCTAATGTTTATAGTTTATAACTTGAAAAGAATCTGGAACATCCTTAACCTAAAGAAACTACTCTTTTTAAAGCCCTACCAAGACTTAATCAAGATTATATACCAATTATTGAGTACAATAGCACTTCTCTTAAGGCGAAACACAAAAAAACAAATACCAATATAACAATAAAGCTAAAAAACGTAATTTAGTAGAAACTATAAAAACAGCGGTAGGTTATTAGACGAACTGCCGTTAGCACTAATTAAACTCAACTTTCCGAAAGCTGATAAAGTTTAACCATTATTTAACAACCGTTTTTTACATTACGCTATACATTTGAAAAAAACATTTTATCTAATTTTTTGATATGACAAAACAATTCTTAATAATAATTTTATTATTCTGTTCCAACATCTATGGACAAAATATAAAAGACAATATTGTTGGTTCTTCTTTATTAATTCAATCTAAAATAATGAATGATGAGAGAGAGATTCAAATCTTCTTACCAGATGGCTATGCAGATTCTGATATAACATATCCTGTTCTCTATGTTTTAGATGGTCAGCGATATTTTTTACACGCGGTAAGTCTTCAAAAGTCATTTATTGAATTCAAGCAAACACCTGAATTTATAATAGTTGGAATTTCAAAGAAAATATCTGATAGAAATAGAAACTTTAGTGTGAATTCACAAAAGTACTTGGACTTCATTAAAAAGGAAGTTATTGACTATATTGATAACCAATACAGAACGTCTGAAAAACGGATGTTATTCGGTTGGGCATTTGGTGGAGGTTTTGTTATTGAAACGATGACAAATGAACCAGATTTATTTAATGTCTACATTTCAGCAAGTCCATTTCCGCTAAAAGGAAAAATAAATGAAATAGATAGCTTTCTAACAGAAAATCCAAATTTCAATAAATTATTATTTTTTAGTTCTGGAACAAATGAAGGTGTTGTAAAAGATGGAACGAATGAACTAAACTTACTTTTAACAGATAAAGCACCAAAAACAATGAATTGGGTCTTTAGAGAATTACAAGATGAAGAACATAGGTCCACACCATTCACTACACTATATCACGGAATTAAAGAATACTACAACTACTTTCCTGAATTGCAATTCAATAGCCTTGAGGAATTCTCAAATGCTGGCGGATTAGATTATGTTTATAATTATTATCAAAAACGAGCATCAGAATTTGGGTTTTCAAAAGATTTGTCTGATTGGACAATGTTTACATTAACAAGAAACGCCATAAGAGCAAATGACTATAATCAATTTAATAACTTTGTAAATGACTTTAAGAGCACAGAATTTATCAGCAGATTAAGAGTAACCCGAGCTTGTTCAATTGCAGAATTTTATTTAAAACACAACGAATATGATAAAGCAATTAAGTTGTTTTTGTTTTTAGCAGAAAAACACCCTAACTCTGAAAGACCTCTGAACGGATTGGGAGACACTTACAAAGAATTGAAAAAAGAAATAAAGGCTTCTTCATATTATAAAAAAGCAAAAAAAATATCTGAAAGTAATTCTAACTGAATAATAACTAGTGCTAACACCGTTTCCTATGTAAAGCACTTTCCCGAGTCTTAGGT
This sequence comes from Aureibaculum algae, assembly GCF_006065315.1. Lineage (GTDB taxonomy): Bacteria > Bacteroidota > Bacteroidia > Flavobacteriales > Flavobacteriaceae > Aureibaculum > Aureibaculum algae. Next base: position 2,786,052 of record NZ_CP040749.1, read on the forward strand.
TAAATATACAATATTTTTCTTTTTTTTAATTCATGATATTATTTTTAGTGTTGAACTGTTGATTACGCTTTTTGCGTTATCAATAATTCAATGCTAGCTTTATAAAACTCCGCATCCTATATGTGGTATCCGTCTTTAGCGAATCCACCAGCATCTCTATGATGATTTTGGCAAACAAGGCAACTTGCTATAAATATGTGATAACTGTATTAGAGTTTCACCTACGGTGTTTTGTTGTCCTATCTTTTGTGCCAATTTTATAATGAGTTTTAAGCTTGTTTTATGTTTTTATTTAACTAACTACACCTACTTCATAAGGAATTTCAGTTCTAATTACTGCATGAATTCGACTCAAGAGTTTCCTCGCTACTTTTACCAATATGCGTTTGACATCTTTACCTGAATGTGACCGATAATAGGCCTGCATAACTGGATCAAAACGCAACGCTTGCCAAGTAGCTTCTACCAAATAACTACGCATTAGCCGATTTGCTCTTGGGGTTAACCCTGAAGTTTTGAGATTATCTCCACTTTGGTGTACCCAGGGAACCAATCCTACATAACTGGCTAATTGTTTGAAATTTTTAAAACGCCTTAAATCACCCAATTCACATAATAATCCACAAGCTACTATGCCTCCTACTCCCGGAACTGATCGTAATAAATAATAATCTTTCTTATAATGCTTACGACAATAGGCAAGTAATTTTGTACTCACATCTCGCTTTTGCTTATCTATATATTCATAGGTAATAAGACGTGTCTCAAAACAATAATCCATTGTAGGATATTCAAAAGTCAAATTTCTTAACCAATCTCTAAAATTATGAGACCAATGACTATTGTCAAATGGCTTTGGAATTTCAATCCCCAAATACAACAATTGCATCTTTATTTGAGTCTTTATTTTTCGATGTTCTTTAACCAGCTCATTTCTTCGACGAAACAAACATCTTAACTGCTCTCGTTCTATTGAAGGAACATGAATTCCTTTGAGTCGGCCATCCTTTAATTCTTTACATAACATACGTGCATCGATCTTGTCGGTCTTTTGAAACTGGGCCTTGGCTGGACGATGAACATCTGCAGGGTTAACAACCTTTGCATGCCATCCAAATGAAATAAAATGTCGATAATGACTAAAGCCACAACAACCCGATTCATAACAGCAATAAACAGTATATCCCTTAAAATGCCTATCCACATACTTTTTTAAACTAAATGCATCTGGTGGAATAGTTAACGATGATCCATCAAAAAGATCCGTTGCAGTACGAATTTTCCAACTTCGCTTGTGTACGTCAATTCCAATAAATAACTTTGATCTAGTAGTATCCTTTGTTTTCATAATAATAAGTTTTTGAACCTTAAAGTTATTAACTAAACTTTGGATACTGCTTTTACATGGTTGCTATAATTAATGGCTAGTTCTGGCTTGCTTACGAAAATCCTCGTGGATTTTGAACTGCCCCCAAAAAGTTAGACACTATTTGAGGGTGTTTTTATGGAAAGAAAAGTTAAGTACAATTATGATTTTAAACTTCGCTGCGTAAGGCAAGTTTTAAATCACCATCAAACAGTAGAGGCTGTTTCAAAATTATATGGTTGCCATCATACAACGCTTCACGATTGGATTCGCTTTTATGAAAAGTATGGTAAAAAGGCTTTATTGCCTAGAAAAAACAAGGTTTACACTTTGCCTTTCAAACTTAAAGTTTTAGAAACTATTGATAAAGATTTATTATCTTTCAGTCAAGCCTGTTTAGAGTTTAATATTCCTACTAAATCTGTAATTATGAAATGGCAACGTAATTATAAACAAAACGGTATTATTGGCTTAAACCATAAACCAAGAGGTAAACCAAAATCTATGCAATTTAAAAGAGCAAAAAAGAAGTCTAATAAACCTTTAACTCGAGAAGAGGAACTTTTATTAGAAAATGAATCTTTAAGAGCAGAACTAGACTTGCTAAAAAAGTTACAAGCCTTAATTCAAGAAGAGCAAAGCAAAAAGCAAAAGCCATTACAGAATTAAGGCATAAGTATGATTTAGATATATTACTACATCATACAAATATGGCAAGAAGCAGTTATTATTATCATAATAAAAGAAGTCTTGTAATTGATAAATATGAAGTGATAAAACGATTGATTAACCAGATATATCATCATCACAAAGGAAGATATGGTTATAGAAGAATCACTTTAGAAATCAACAAAAAAGGAATTCTTGTAAATCATAAAACGATATTAAAATTAATGCGTGAATTAGGTTTAAAAAGTTTAATAAGAATCAAAAGATATAAATCTTATAAGGGACAAGTAGGTCAAACAGCTCCAAACATATTACAACGTAATTTTAAAGTTGTAAAACCAAATAAAAAATGGGCAACAGATATTACAGAATTTAAAGTCTTTGGTAAAAAACTCTATCTATCACCAATAATTGATTTATTTAATGGAGAAATAATAAGTTATGAATTATCTGAAAGGCCTAATTTTAAACAAGTTGTTACGATGTTAAAAAAGTCTTTTAAAAAAATACCTAATCAAACGAACTTAATATTACATTCAGATCAAGGTTGGCAATATCAAATGAAACAATATCAAAGATTATTAAAAGAAAAAGGAATTACTCAAAGTATGTCTCGAAAGGGAAATTGTTTAGACAATGCTGTAATAGAAAATTTCTTTGGTATACTAAAATCTGAATTGTTTTATTTGAATAAGTATAGGTCAATAACTCAGTTAAAGAAAGACATAAAAGAGTATATAAAATATTATAATAACGAAAGAATTAAACCAAATTTAAAAGGAATGAGCCCGATTGAAGGGACTGTGCAATATTTTGTGTTTTAGCGATTATTTAGTTGAAAAATGATTTTGAAATTCATAGGCAAAAAATTTACCTTTAAATTTTTATCTTATGAACACAGAATTAGAAAAACAGTTGGAAGCCTTACTTGGTAAAATCACTAACAAAGAAGACTTTGATCAAGTCAAAGAACAATTACTTAAACGCGGTATTGAATCACTTTTAAGAGCAGAAATGACGGCTCATTTAGGTTACCAAAAAGGTGATTCCATAATTGCAAACAACCAGCGTAATGGTTTTTCACAGAAGACCATAAAAACGCAAAATGGAGAACAACGTATCCAAATCCCAAGAGATAGAGAGGCTAGTTTTGATCCAGTTATAGTTCCAAAACATCAGTCGATCAGTCAAGAATTAGAAGACTGTATCCAATTGCTTTACGCTAAGGGTATGAGCAATTTGGATATAATCGACTTTATCCACCGTACCTATGGTGTTAATTATTCAACATCACAGGTATCGATTATTACCAATCAATTATTAGAGGACATCAAGCTCTGGCAGAATAGGCCTTTAGAAGACGTTTATCCTATAATTTGGATAGATGCCATTCACTATAAAATAAGACAGGAAGGCAAGGTTATCTCTAAAGCTTGTATGATAGTTTTAGGTGTTAATACCGAAGGGCAACAGGATATTTTGAGCATGCATATTGTTGAAACCGAAAAAGCATCTGCTTGGATGTCTATTTTAGATGATCTGCGCTCTCGTGGAGTGAAAGATATTTTCTTTTTATGCTCGGATAACCTACCAGGACTTGACAAAGCGGTAGAAGCTATTTTCCCGGATAGCATAAGACAGATCTGTATTGTACATCAAATTAGAAACTCACTAAAATACGTGAGTTACAAAGACAGAAAAGCAATAATGACGGATATTAAAGGCATTTACCAAGCAGATAATGAACAGTTCGCTTTAGAAGCTCTCCAAATATTTAAACAAAATTGGGAACATAAATACGTATCTGCCGTACAGTCTTGGGAGAATAATTGGGATAACTTGACCGCTTTTTTAAATTATCCTAAAGAAATAAGAAAACTTATTTACACAACTAATATCATTGAAAGTTTTAATGCAAGTCTTAGAAAATATACGCGTAACAAAAAAGTGTTCCCTAATGATGATGCAGCCTTGAAATCCATCTATTTAGCGGCACAAAGCATCAGTGCAAAATGGAAGAAAACACGTTTTAAATGGGGACAAATCTACAATCAATTGTATATTTGTTTTCCAAACAGGTTATAAATCAAAAAAGTTAACCTATGAATTTTGAAATTATTTTTCAAAAACACAAAATTTTGGATAAACTCCGATTGAATATCGAGTTCATTATTATCAAAATTAATTATAAATTTGTCTAATCTTTTGGGTGCAGTCTATTTTCTATTCGGTTTTTATTTGCTAAATTAGGTGCTTAAACACGCCACTAATCATACACGTATTCCAAGGTCAAATCCTAATAATTTATAACTTATTTTTAAGCTGCATATTTTTGGATTTCTACATAAGGCGTTCCTCTTTTCACTACTGCAAATGCTCTTGATAAAATCTTATTTCTAACATTATTTAAAGCAACCATTTTTGGTTTACCTTCTTCGAGTTTCTTCTTGTAATATTGTTTTAGTTCTTTATCGCACTGTATAGCACTCACGCTGGCAAGTGTTAAAAGTGTTTTCATTTTTCTATCTCCTATATGGTGTATTCTATTCCTTCTTCTAATACTGGTTCCAGAACTGTGTTCAAAAGGTGCAACACCACAATAGCTAGAAAATTGTCGCCAACTATTGAATCGTTTAAAGTTGCTCGTGTGATATATAATCTGACAAGAAAGTATTAATCCGACTCCTTTTAAGGTATTTAGAAGCTTAAAATTCTTATCGAGTGATTTATCACTTTTCATTAATTTTTTAATACAAAGTTCTAGAGCTTCAATTTGTTTTGTGAGATAATGAATGGTCTTTTTGATAATTCTACAACAGTTGTCGGTTGAAGGACTACTAAGTAAAGATTGCATTTCTTTAAGGCTACTCATCTTGCCTGTTCGATCTCTTACTAGCTGTTCTCTAATCGATAATAATCTGCCCAACTCTTGAACGTGATTTTCTTTTGGTGTACTAAGAAGTAGTTCTTCTTTATGTAACCAAGCATACCTAGCTATCATACCCGCATCAAGTTTATCTGTTTTACCTCTAACAATACCTACAGATCGTTTGATTGCTAAGGGACTTTGTTCAATATAATCTATATTGTTTTCTGATAGGTAAACACTCAGTTTTGTAGAGTAATGTCCTGTATTCTCAAAACAGAAAAAATAGACTTGCTCTTTTAAATACGTTTCCGTCCATGACAATAGTGCTTTGTAACCCTTAGTAGTGTTAGAAAACACTCGATGTACTGCTCTGTTATGGATATGTGCATCGATTGTTAATTTAGATACATCAATTCCTATAACATCTACATAATTTTTCATATTTTTAAATATTATTTCCTTTTAAAAAGAAATGATTAATAAATGTTGCAATGACTATCACCTTTATTAGGAAAAAATTCCTGGTATTCCAAATGGTCCTAAGCAACCTAAGAGAGACAAGAGGACTCATACGTATATAGGAACTGCTATTCCAAAGACCGTTATAGTTCTCCTCTTGTTTCTTAGTAAAGTTAATTAACTATTTAATAGCACGGTAAAGTAAAGAAGACCGTTGTAAAACATTTACCACTAGCCATACTTTAACCTTTCTTATAGGTAAAAAGCATATAAACTAGAGAAGAAAATGTTATTATAGCATAAAAATAGAATACAATAAAAACCTCTGAAATACCATTTTGATAATACCATCCAGAACCAAGAGCCCCTAGACCAATTCCAATTTCTAAAGCTATAAACATAGTAGCAATAGCTTTACCCTTTTCTTTCGGATTGCATAAATCGACCGTCCAAGCATTTAAAGTTGGAGCTAATATGCCTATGGCAATCCCATAGATACAAGCTCCAACTACTAAACCATTTTTTGTTTGATAAAAACCTAGTATAAGAAAAGATATAGAAAGAAAAATTAATCCCATAATGATTATTAATTGACGACTATATTTATCTGACAATTTTCCAGCAACAAATCTAATCAATAATGACGCTAGAGTAAAAATAATAAAAAATAGACCTTTATTCATTATTCCTAAATAATTTGATAATAAAGGAATAAGTGTTAATACGATACCAAATGACAAATAGGAAATAAATGTAATTATTGCAGGATAAATAACTTTTACATCAATAATATCATTCTTTTTTATTCTTAAAAAAGAGATTTGAAAGTTCCTTTTATCAACTAAAGTTTCTTTTAAATTTATAATACATAATATTGATAATAATGAAATAAATGACGAACAGTAAAACAAAAAATTATATGACTGATGTAGTTTTATAAAACTACCCAAAACAGGACCTAAAGCTAAACCTGAACTAAAAAAAAGACTTTGTATTCCTAAAGCTTCTCCCCAACGATTTGAAGGTATAATATCCGTTAAAAAGGCTGCAAAAGCCGTTGGGCTAAAACCTGTTGAAAAGCCGTGTAAAAACCTTAAAAGTAAAAAACCATAAACTGTTGTTAAAATTGGATATAGAAAACCACATATAATACACACGATTATTCCAATTAACATTACAGGTTTTCTTCCAATAGTATCGGTTAATTTTCCACTAAAAGGTCTTGAAACACCAGCTGTAAGTGTAAATAATGCGATAATTAAACCTATATATTTTTTTCCTCCAAGGCTTTCTAAATAAGTTGGAAGTTCAGGAATTAACATATTATAGCTAGATGAAAACAGTAATGAACTCAAACATATAAGTCCAAAATCAAAAGTATAGATAGATTTATTTTTCATACGAACTATCTATTATAAAGTGATTTAATTGTTTTCTCTACATATTCCCAAATAGTGCTGGAACCTAACTTAATCTTTTCTGTTTTTTTAATAACATTCTCATAAATTACATTAAACTCAAACCAAGTACCACCATTATTTGATTGATTTTGAAGTACAGGCTGAAACCTATCCATTGCTTTTGCAAATTTAGCTTCACTCGTTTCTCCTTCCTCGAATTCTTTCCAAATTGCAATTAAATCCTCTGCTTGGTTCTTTGGTAAAATTCCAAAAATACGTTTTGCAGCAACAAATTCTTCAGCTGTATTATCGTGATTTTTTTTTGTGTCAAATAAAAAAGTATCACCAGCATCTATTTCAACAATATCGTGAATCAATAACATTTTTAAAACCTTTAAAACATCAATATTTTCATTGGAATGTTCGTCCAAAATAATTGCCATTAATGATAAATGCCAACTATGTTCTGCATCATTTTCTCTCCTGTTACTATTAAATAACCTCGTTTTACGCTCAATATATTTTAGTTTATCTACTTCTTTGATAAACTCAATTTGCTTTTTTAATCGACTTGATTCCATATTTGTTAATCTTAAGACTACAAATAAAAAGTAATACCTTTGATTTATAAAGGACATTTGTCTCAACTGAAAAAAATGATTAGAACAAATATTGAACTATTGGAATATATTGAAGCATTTAGAAATTCAATTCATTATTTTATTGAAGAGGAAATTCAAAAGGAGCAAAAAATAATATACCAGAATAGAAATAGCTCTTTTGGGTATATTATTAAAAATGGCATTGCAAAATGTTTTTTAACGGATGAGAATGGAAATGATTTTATTCAAGAATTTTTTAGTGAAGGAGAATTATTTGGAGAAATTGAAATAATAAATAATACTAATAACTTTTGCACAGTTGAATCTATTTCAGAAATGACCGTTTATAAAATATCTAAAACCAACTTTCAATATCTTTTAGAAAATGACCAAAAATTTAATAATTTAATTATGAAATCATTTGCGAAAAAAATTCAATATAAAGCAGTAAGACATTCTTATAATCAACTGCATTCTATTAAATCTAATCTTTTTAGATTGCAACAATCAACTTTAGATTTTATGGAAATTATTTCAAAAAATGATATCGCAAGCTATTTAGGAATTAGTTTAAGAAGTTTAAATAGGATTTTAAAAGATAAGAGTTAACAAAAACGTTTTACAACACCATATCCTATGTAAAGCACTTTCCCGAGTCTTAGGTTAAATATACAATATTTTTCTTTTTTTTAATTCATGATATTATTTTTAGTGTTGAACTGTTGATTACGCTTTTTGCGTTATCAATAATTCAATGCTAGCTTTATAAAACTCCGCATCCTATATGTGGTATCCGTCTTTAGCGAATCCACCAGCATCTCTATGATGATTTTGGCAAACAAGGCAACTTGCTATAAATATGTGATAACTGTATTAGAGTTTCACCTACGGTGTTTTGTTGTCCTATCTTTTGTGCCAATTTTATAATGAGTTTTAAGCTTGTTTTATGTTTTTATTTAACTAACTACACCTACTTCATAAGGAATTTCAGTTCTAATTACTGCATGAATTCGACTCAAGAGTTTCCTCGCTACTTTTACCAATATGCGTTTGACATCTTTACCTGAATGTGACCGATAATAGGCCTGCATAACTGGATCAAAACGCAACGCTTGCCAAGTAGCTTCTACCAAATAACTACGCATTAGCCGATTTGCTCTTGGGGTTAACCCTGAAGTTTTGAGATTATCTCCACTTTGGTGTACCCAGGGAACCAATCCTACATAACTGGCTAATTGTTTGAAATTTTTAAAACGCCTTAAATCACCCAATTCACATAATAATCCACAAGCTACTATGCCTCCTACTCCCGGAACTGATCGTAATAAATAATAATCTTTCTTATAATGCTTACGACAATAGGCACGTAATTTTGTACTCACATCTCGCTTTTGCTTATCTATATATTCATAGGTAATAAGACGTGTCTCAAAACAATAATCCATTGTAGGATATTCAAAAGTCAAATTTCTTAACCAATCTCTAAAATTATGAGACCAATGACTATTGTCAAATGGCTTTGGAATTTCAATCCCCAAATACAACAATTGCATCTTTATTTGAGTCTTTATTTTTCGATGTTCTTTAACCAGCTCATTTCTTCGACGAAACAAACATCTTAACTGCTCTCGTTCTATTGAAGGAACATGAATTCCTTTGAGTCGGCCATCCTTTAATTCTTTACATAACATACGTGCATCGATCTTGTCGGTCTTTTGAAACTGGGCCTTGGCTGGACGATGAACATCTGCAGGGTTAACAACCTTTGCATGCCATCCAAATGAAATAAAATGTCGATAATGACTAAAGCCACAACAACCCGATTCATAACAGCAATAAACAGTATATCCCTTAAAATGCCTATCCACATACTTTTTTAAACTAAATGCATCTGGTGGAATAGTTAACGATGATCCATCAAAAAGATCCGTTGCAGTACGAATTTTCCAACTTCGCTTGTGTACGTCAATTCCAATAAATAACTTTGATCTAGTAGTATCCTTTGTTTTCATAATAATAAGTTTTTGAACCTTAAAGTTATTAACTAAACTTTGGATACTGCTTTTACATGGTTGCTAAAATTAATTGCTGGTTCTAGCCTACTTACGAAAGTCCTCGCGGACTTTCTATCTGTGATTTATTTGCTAACTTTAGTGCTTAAAACACGCAACTAATCTTATACAAACACGTTAACTGCAATTATGACCCGTCCTGAATAAAGGCTACATAATTTTAAACATTATGTATAGAAATGACAAAGTAATTAGACGGTATTCAGAACCATTTAAATTGAAAATATTAGCCGAACTTACCACCGGAAAACACACAAAGAGCGAACTTTGTAAACTCTACTCTATTGCACCAACAACAGTCAATGAGTGGATTAAAAAGTACAATCGTAAAGACTTAATGAACACCAGAGTAAAAGTGGAAACAAAAGACGAAATATCTAGAATTAAAACCCTTCAAAAAGAAATTGAACAGCTAAAAAAACTACTACTTAAAAAGGATCTAGATGCTATGGTATTAGATTCTTACCTAGAAGTAGCTGCTGAAGATCTAGGATATAAATCTGTTGCTGAGCTAAAAAAAAAGCTAAGTATAAAGCCTTAATCAAAGCTAAAGAGAAATCTAAGGGATTTGCTTCTTTAACATGACCCGTCCTGAAATAAGGCTACATAATTTGCAACAAGTTTGCATTAAAATAATAGTATTAGACTAATATGAATTATTGTATACTTATTGAAGTTTTGCACTTTTCTAAAGTTTACGTATTTTAGACAAACGGTTAAAAATAATCTGTAAAAATGACACCAATAGAACTGGATATTCAAAAAATAGATAATATCAGTAAACAGAAGGAACAAGAAAATCTAAAGTTTCGTACTTTTCTAAAAGGACAAGATGATGTAAAATTGGATAGGATTGTGCATAGGTTGAATAAGTGTGTAGAAAGTCAAATTGACTGTACCGATTGTGGAAATTGTTGTAAAAATTTGAGGCCCTGTGTTAATAGTATGGAAATTGACACCCTGAAGTCAATTGATAAAGTTTCGCGAGAATATTTTGTAGAAAATTTTATTGAACAAAATGAATTAGAAGATATTAAATTTCTAAAAGGCACCCCCTGTAAGTATTTAATTGATAAAAAATGTTCTATTTATGATGTTAGACCAAATGATTGTAAATCTTACCCACATATTAATAAAAAAAAATTTAATTCAAGAACTTGGGGTATTATTGAAAATTACGCGATTTGCCCAATTGTTTTCAATGTGATTGAAAGATTAAAAACGGAATTAAGATTTAGATAATTTTTTAAATATAATGATAATTGCAACCTGACCGTTAATAATAATAATAATAATAATAATACGCAATCGCGAAGCGATTTCTTGAGTCTAACGGGTATTTCCATACATTAATCTGTTGATCTATTCAAGTCCATTAATCATTAATCCTAATTAATTTTCAAACCATTAAATATATTTTTATCTTTATACCTGTAAAAACGAATAGATTTTGTTTTTAAATAGTTCTTTTTGACTTTAGTGTGTAATTCGGTGAACGCATACAGTTAAAAGTGTTTTAAAATTATGATATACAGGGTGTTACGTATTTTTATTTAATCCTGCCACCCCGACTTTTTAACAAATCAATTAGTAACAAAAACTTGATAATCGTATGATTATCAAGTTTTTGCAGTTTTAGAACTATCATTTAATTTGAATTGATTTAGTTAAAAAAGTGACCTATTCGGTTACCTTTTTATAAATCCCATAAAAAAGGTAACCGAATTGTTAAGATTTGACTTTTGTTTTAATGTTCAATTTTTTAAAACAAAAACGTATGAAAACCACAAACACATTCAGTATTCTATTTTGGTTAAAACTTGCAAATGCTAAAAATGGAAAGGCAACGCTTTATGCCCGAATTACAGTAAATGGTAAACGAGCAGAGTTATCTCTAAAGAGAAAAGTCACTATTTCTAATTGGAATCCTCAAAAGACTAGATTAAAAGGCTCTAGTGATGAAGCCAGACTTATCAATAATTATCTTGAACAGGTCAATGCCCAACTTTTTCAAACCTATCAAAAGTTAAAGAACGAAAAGAAATTAGTTACCGCTAGTATCATTAAAGGCCAATTTTCTGGGGATGAAAACCGTCACGCTCTATCTGATATTATTGAATATCATAATGAGCATATGAAATCTACATTACGTTGGGGAACGCAAAAGAACTACTTTACAACCCATAAGTATATTTTCCTTTTTCTTAAACAAAAACATAAAACATCAGATATGTTCTTGTCTGAACTTGGTTATAAATTCATTATTGATTTTGAACGCTTTTTAAGACATCAAAAGTCTATGGGCAACAATACCGTAATGAAACACATAGAACGATTACGTAAAATGATTACACTAGCTTACAAGATGGAATGGATAGACAAAGACCCGTTCCTTAATTTCGAAGCTAAATACGAAAAAAAGGAAAGAACATTTTTAACCCTTGAAGAATTACAGGCTATTGAAAAGAAAAAATTTAATATTCTAAGGTTACAACTCATTAAAGACCTCTTTGTATTTAGTTGCTATACAGGATTGTCTTATGGGGATGTTATGGGTTTAACCATTAATAGTTTATGTATTGGAATCGATAAAAAGCGATGGATATATTTACAAAGACAAAAGACCAGTATTCCCGTTAAGATTCCATTATTAACCAAAGCATTAGAAATAATCGAAAAATACAAGCTTTACCCCTCCTCCATTAATAAAGAGAGCTTGTTTCCTACTATTTCTAATCAGAAACTAAATTCTTACTTAAAAGAAATAGCGGATGTATGCGGTATAACGAAGAACTTAACGTTTCATATTGCCAGACATACTTTTGCTACAACAGTAACTTTAAGTAATGGCGTTCCCATAGAAACTGTATCAAAATTATTAGGTCATTCTAAAATTACAACTACCCAAATATATGCGAAAGTAATTGAAAGAAAAGTTAGTGATGATATGCAGAAACTTCATGATGTGTTTGAAAACACCAAAACAAACGAAACAAATGCCAAGCAACAATAAACGTTTTTAAACTTGTGGATTTAGAGGCTGGTGTATGTGGATGAGAATCCACCAGTTTAAAAATGAACCAAATCCGCCTGAGCGGATGCGGTAGCTTTTACTCCTTTCAGATTGACATAAAAAGCAATAAATTTTACAAATTGTTACAATTTTGCTGTAAAAAATTACCTGTTTCTAGGGCGTTTAGAGTTTTTTACAGTAAAAATGGTAAAAAGATATCTTGAGAAATGGAATTAAAGTGCTGTAGGGCAATGGATTATAGAAAAGTAACATCGCGAAGCGTGTTACCCTCTTGCTCTTCCCTTAGTTTTGTAAACACACTTTATATAGAGATTTTTTTATGATAGTAAGTACTTGTAATCAGTAACTTTATATCGGGGGAAAACTCTCAATAATTATAATTTGTGACCAAACTGATAAGGGCGAATTATACGCTTCTCAAAGTTCTAAGACTTATGCTTTATTTGATAAAAGCCCATATCAGTTATCTTCGGACCGGCATCAGATGGAAATTCAGGTTTTAAGACCTATTATCAGTGGTTCGATGGTTATCTGGATACTGGTCGTTTATCTAATCTTATTCGTTATGAACAAAATAAAGCATGGCATTACCTTACTAGAAGTGAGGATTATTGTTGCTTAAAATTTAAAATTTTCTTTAACTTGCCTACAATAATATTGCTAATTAAAACGCATGAAGAAAATATTGAAAATTTTAATTATTGAAGACTATAAGATGGTTGTTAATGGATACGAAACACTTTTAAAACATACCGATTTTGGATGTGAATTCAAAATAGATATTGCATATAACTGCACAGATGCCCACACTAAAATTGAACAATCTTCAAAAGGAAAAAGTTATGACATCATTTTTTTGGACATTCAATTACCTGCTTCTACAGACGGTAAACTTTTATCAGGAGAAGATTTGGGCATTAAAATAAATAAATTATTGCCCGATGCTAAAATTTTAGTAAACACTTTTTTAACCGATAATTACAGGCTTTTCAATATTCTGAAGAGTATAAAGCCCAATGCAATGTTGACCAAAAACGAGGCTGGCTCTGAAGAAATAGTAGAAGCCTTAAAATCAATAATCAATGGCAATTTATATTATAGCAACTTCATATTAAAGTTACTTAACAATGATGATTATGGTAAATATAAAATCGATAAAACGGACAGACAATTACTTTATCAACTTTCTTTGGGTACTAAAATGAAGGATCTTCCAAACTTTTTACCATTGGAAATGGCAGGAATTGAAAAAAGAAAAAGGCGTCTTAAAAGAATTTTTAATATAAAAACCACAGGCAATAAAGAATTGTTAGGTGTTGCTAAGGAAAAAGGTTTTATTTAAACGTATCCAAGTCTTTGGATAAGGTGGTTTTGCCTTACCACATACAAGGTATATTTGAGAATAGTTTTTATAGCTTAGCATAAGTTTAAATAAACATTAGGAGGGAAGACCTAGTTTAGAGTAACTAAATTACCTATCCTATTTATATATCAATAAATTTTTGAACACAAAACATCTCAATTACTATTGGATTATTCCAATACTTCTACTTTTAATATTTCTATTTGAATATTATATGACGTTGAGTTATATGGAAGAAATGTATAAATATACGAATGCAGAAGTACGGACAGAAGCAATAATCCAACAAAAGAATAGCTTTTATATAAAATTCATACAAGATTTGGTCTTTATTGTTTTACAATTTATAGGTTGCTTTATTTGTTTAAATATTGGACTGTTGTTTTTTAATTATAAGGTGAAAATTAAAAATATTTTAAAGGCTATTACAGTCAGTTTTTTGGCAATAGTAATTGTCCAAATAGTGGTTATTGGTATTGTTAAATTTAGCAACCTAACGTTTACGGTTGGATCTTTGCAAAGTATTGAAGATAAATTATATGTAACAAATTATATTAATAACCTAAATATACCAACTTATTTGTTAATGCCATTAGATATAATTAGTTTAACTCATATTGTTTTTGTTTTGTTATTGGCGTATGCTATTAAATTATTGATTAAGAAGAATTACTTAAAGTCTTTGATTTTTACTGCAAAAACATACGGGGTTGGTGTTGCAATATGGTTTGTGTTTGCCATGGTAATGGAAATGAATTTTAACTAACTATCAATATTAGGTCTAGATAGAAAAGGTTTGCTTATATAACCTTCACAAAAAAATAAGAAAAATTTAATATTAATTTAAACTTTTAAAATTATGAAAGAATTATCTTTAGAAAAATTAGAAAACCTTGAAGGAGGAAAGTTTTGGGGAAAAGAAGATGTGAATGTATATTCAGAAGATGGGTGTACTAAAACAACATATCGTAGACGTTATGCCTTTTGGATAAAATATGATTCGGAACCAATAGATGTTCAATACATTTGTTAATTTAACTCTAAAAGAGGTTGTAAAAGAATAAATAGACAGCCTCTTTTTTATTAAAAATTTATGAAATCATTTTTTATATTTCTTATTATTATAAAATGTTCCTTGGCATTTTCTCAAGAGTTATCCTTTACTGTGTTGGATGAAGATACTAACATTCCGTTAGAATATGTAGGAGTGGAAATATTGGGGACTCATAATGGAATTTATACTAATAATCAAGGAGAATTTCAATTAGAAAATTCAGTAGATAGTATTCAAATAACTCACATAGGATATTACAAGTTGAAATTGAAAGTTTCTGGAATTTCAGATATTATTTTTTTAAAACCTAAATCTGAAATGCTTGATGAGGTTATAGTTAATAATGGTAGAGCTCAAGAAAAAACGATTGGTTATATTGGGAAGAATAATTCATTATCATGGACAATAAAAGAAAAAAATGAACTTACAACTTTAGTTAGAAATAAGAAAAATTTTAAAAATAGTTATATTAAAAATATTTATATTCCAATTGGTAAAAGTCGTATTGAATTGGTTGACAATAAAGCAGTTGAAAGTTCTCCAAAATTTAATAGTACTTTTAGAGTTCATTTGTATTCAAATAAAAATAATGAACCAGGAGAAAATTTATTAAAAACCCCAATTCTTATAAAGTGCAATCAAGATTCCGATAATATAATTGAAGTAAATCTAGAGAATGAATTTATATCCTACCCCGAAGAAGGTGTATTTATTGGAGTAGAAATGATTGGTTTACTGGATGAACAAGAAAATGTAATTCATGAAAAATCAAAGAGTTCTATTCTACCTTCTTTCAAATTCACAAAACAGAAAGTAAGAAACGTTTTCTCAGTTTCATATACTAAGGCCAAATTTTTAGGAACGGGTTGGGTTAAAATAGATAAAAACAGTAAAGCTCTTGCACATATTTCAGAATATAATATGGCAGTTAGTTTGACTTTGGATGTTTATGAGAATTAAAATACATAATCAACAACAAGATCAATCTGATTGTGGTGTAGTTTGTTTAAAAACTGTACTTAATTATTTTGAAAGTGATAGTCCTTTAGAAAGATTAAGAGAATATAGTGGTACTTCTTCCAATGGCACAACCATGTTGGGTTTATTACAATGTGCCAATAAGGTTGGTTTAATGACAAAGGGCTATGAAGCTACATTAGATGATTTAAAAGAAACAAAGGAGATAGCGATTCTACATACCGTTATTGAAAATGAATTGTACCATTATATAGTTTGTTTTGGTTACAATGAAAAAAATGACACCTTTTTAATCAGCAACCCTTCAAGTTCTAAAGCAGGATATATTTCATCGAAAGAGTTAGATATAATTTGGCAATCTAAAGCTCTATTAATATGTAAACCTTCTGAGTATTTGCCAAAGAAAAAAAGTGTCAGAAAACAGAAAATATCTTGGTTATTCACCTACATTAAAGAAGATTTAAACTTATTGTCGATGGCACTTTTATTGGGTGTACTATTGGCAGTATTAAGTTTGGCTACCGCTGTTTATTCTCAAAAACTCATTGATGTTTTATTACCTTCCAAGGATGTTTTTAAAATATATGCAAGTGTTGCATTATTGTTTTTCCTTTTTCTTGTTACAGCCTTTATCAGCTATATAAGAAGTATATTTTTAATAAGGCAAAGTAAAGATTTTAACATAAGGGTGATAGGGTACTTTTATGGTAATCTACTAAAGCTTCCAAAATCTTTCTTCGATACAAGAAAAATCGGTGATATGATTGCTAGAATGAACGATACAAGCAGAATTCAGCGAACTGTTGCCAATATTATTGGAAATATAATGATTGATATTTTAATGATTTTCGTATCCACCATTGCAATTTTTAGTTACAATAAGATGCTCGGTTATATTACACTCTTCTGGATTCCCATTTTCACTTTGATCGTCTTTTATTTTAATCCAAAGATAATAAAGGCCCAACGTTTAACGATGCAGGCTTATGCTAAAAATGAAAGTAATTATATCGATACCATTCAAGGAATTGAAACTATAAAGGCTAACAATAAAGGGTTAAATTTTTCAAACAAAACGAAATCTGTTTATGAATTTTTTCAAACATCAATTTACAATTTAGGTAAATTGGGTATGAATTTTGGCATTGCTAATCAACTTATTTCCAGCATATTTATTATTGTCACCATTAGTTTTAGCATTTATTTGGTTTTGAATGGCAGTATTACCGCAGGTGTAATCATTGCAATTCTACAATTGGTTGGAATTTTAATGGGTTCGACCTCAAATTTAGCAATGGCAAATATTCAAATTCAAGAAGCCAAAATTGCTATAGATAGAATGTTTGAATTTACATCATTAGAATCAGATAGTAATAAGGGTTTTAACATAGAATCTTTCCAATCTCTAGAAATTAAAACCCTCTCTTTCCGTTTTGCAGGTAGAAGCCAATTACTAAAAAATATCAATTTGCACATCAAAAAAGGAGAATTTGTCGCTGTTGTTGGGGAAAGTGGAAGCGGCAAAAGCACATTGGGGCAAATTATACAACAATTTTATCCTTTTGAGAACGGAACGATAATCGTCAATAATAAACATGAACTTAAAAGTATTTCCACAGAGCATTGGCGTAATATTGTGGGTGTTATTCCTCAAGAAATTAATATTTTTAGTGGAAATGTAATAGACAATATTTTATTAGGAAGTAAAGACAATCCAGAAAATGTGGTTAAGTTCTGTCAAGAAAATGGTTTTGAAAAGTTTATATCAGAATTACCTCAAGGATTTGCCACCTTATTGGGAGAAGAAGGTATCAACCTCTCCGGTGGACAAAAACAAATAATTGCTTTGGCAAGAGTATTGTATAAAAAACCTCAATTTTTAATTTTAGACGAGGCTACTTCTGCAATGGACAGAAATACTGAAAAATTTACTATTAACTTGATATCAAAGTTAAAGAAAGATATCGCCGTTTTATTTATTTCGCACCGCCTACATACCTTAAAGAATACCGCTGACCGTATTTATGTATTGGAAAATGGTATTATTACTTCTCAAGGTAATCATGAATTGTTACTAGAATCTACTAATTTTTACAGTGAATTCTGGGAAGATTTAATTCTCAAATAAATGACATTTTTATAAAATATTTTCAACGTCCGAAGGATTTATTATTTTTGTAAACTATTTTACAAATCGAGATTCATATAGAAATTGAAAAAAACAAATAAACTTGCTTGCTTTACGAAACATTTTGTCTTCTTGAACGCTAGTCTAATGACAATAAGATTATTAAGTTGACAAGCATGAAAATATTAAAATTAATTATTAGTAGCATTTGTTTTATACAAAAAACAAAATTATGTTTGCCACACCTTAACAAAAGGTAAAACAAAACAAAAGTTCTTATCATATAAGTTACCTATTCGGTTACCAAGTGTAATAAATAAAATGTAACTTTTTGATTATTAAAAATATAGGGTGGATAATTAACATTCTGCCACCCCGACCATTAAAAGCCTAAAGAATCAAAGATTCTTTAGGCTTTTTTTATTTGTTTACATTGCCATCGTAGATGAGCATAAGTAAACAAATAAAAAAAGACGCAAAAATGGCATCGCCATTTTAGGCTTTTAATGAGCAACAACCCCATCACAGGATCACGACGAGAAACGAGGAGTAATCCTGTAAATTAACCATTATCTACTATTTAATATCTTTCTTTAAGAAAATACTACATAACAATCACGACGAGGAACGAGGCGTAATCCTGTAAATTTCCAATATTACCTGAATTTACCATATATAAACCAATCAACGATGACAACGAGAAACGAGGAGTAATCCTGTAAATTAACCATTATCTACTATTTAATATCTTTCTTTAAGAAAATACTACATAACAATCACGACGAGGAACGAGGCGTAATCCTGTAAATTTCCAATATTACCTGAATTCACCATATATAAACCAATCAACGATGACAACGAGGAATGGGAAGTAATCCTGTAAATTAACCATTATCTACTATTTAATATCTTTCTTTAAGAAAATACTACATAACAATCACGACGAGGAACGAGGCGTAATCCTTTTGATTTAAATATTACTTGAATTTACTATATAGTCACCAATTAATGATCACGACGAGAAAAGATGCGTAATCCTGTTTATTCCCACTATCTAAAATTTAATATCTCTTTTATATAAATCCCCATTACAGGATTACAACAAATAATCCTGTCATACTCTATATGGTAAAAGAGCAGTCCTGCCTCTTATGAGAAAAACAACTATTTCAAATTGGAATACCAAAAAAATTAGATTAAAAAGAGTTCGTAATAAAGCCAGATTAATCAATACTTATATTAAATAGGTCCTACGAAATTAGTTTTGGCTCTACGGCCTGTTTTTCTAAAATCTAAAAAAAATGGAAGACATATAAAAGGACAGTAATACTACCTTAGCAGATGACTGCGATAAGAATAATAATTTATTCTTACAGAAAAAAGATTTATTTTTTATCATAAGTTAGATTTACAAGCCCATCTTTAAAGGATTTTGTTTCAATCAACTTCCATTTGTTCGTAGACTTAGAAGTTCCAAACAAACGGACACCTTCTCCTAAAACTATTGGATTCAGCTTAATTTTGAGTTGATCAATCATTCCATGATCTAAAAGCCATCCAGCAAAATTTCCTCCACCACATAAATAAATATCTGATGTGGCGTGTGCTTTAATTTTTTTTACACGGTCGATGGACATTTCTTCAACATGAACAGTAGGTGCCATATTTTCTATTTCCATTGATTCTGAAAAAATAAAATGTTCCATTTTAGGATATACGGGTTGCCCTGCTTGAAGCCCATATTGAAAACCAAATTCATAGGTTTTTCTACCCATTATAACAACCTTAAATTTTAATAAGTCGTTCTGGTATTTTTCAACTCCCTCTCCCTTCTGAATAAATTGACTAATATCATTATTCTTTCCACTAATAAATCCGTCAAGTGAACTTGCTACATAGTATATAATTTTTTGCATAATCTCAATTTAATGTTATCAGTACTTGATTTACCGTGTAATCATTTACGAGCATTTCATGATTTATAATCCATTTTTCATCTTTAATGTAAGTCAATAGATAGAGCATAAGATCCATCAGTATTATCTGTCACATTTGATGGTTCTCCGTTTTTCCAGAGTTTTGCATTTCTCAAACCATCATCATCATATGTATGTCCTACAACATAGACGTCATTTTTGTTTAAGGCGACTGAATTAGCCTGATTGCCTAATACATGTCCCCCGGATAACGGATGGGCTTCACCATTAATCCAAAGCATAGCAGCCGTATCTTCATATCCTGCAATATATACAGTATTGTTTTCTACGGCTACGGAATAAGCGATGGATGGTTTGGTTTCATCAGTAAAAGAACTCATCACACCATTTTTCCATAGTTTGGCATGAAAGTTCCCATTATAAAATTCATAACCTGCCACGTAAACATCGTTATTTTCAATAACTACCGAATATGCTTTGGATGGATTTTCGCCATCGGTCAGTCGTGTGGGGACTCCATTTATCCAGAGTGTTGCCACATCTGTGTAGTTGATATACTCATGCCCTGTAACGTATACATCATCATTATCCACCGCTATTGATGTGGCATAGGCATCATGATTTCCATTGGATATACTGGTTGGAATACCATTTTTCCATACTTTAGCTACAAAGGTATTTTTGGTAGATTCATATTCATAGCCAGCCACGTATACATCATCATTAACTACAGCCACAGCATTTGCGATAGAAGTAAATGGGGTTGTTGATAAATCGATAGCATTTCCATTTTTCCAAAGCGTGGCTTTTTTTATTATATCTTTTGTTTCAAACCCCGTAACATATACCTCATCATTATTCACCACGGTTATTGAAGTTGCCTCGGCATTATAAGTACCATCCGTTAAATAGGTTGCACTACCATCTCTCCAAACTGTAGGTGTATATTTAGTTTTACCTGCAATATAAATGTCTGGTTGTACTGGCACATTGCTATTCGTTTCATCCTCGCTACAGCTTATAACAATAAGAGAGATGAAAATAAGCAGCCTGTTTTTTATTCTTTTTTTCATGAGTTCATCAATTTATAGCTTATGTTTTTTGGTGATCGACCTCTACTATGCTTAACATCGCCAATTGTCATGTTCTTAAATATTATTATGGGTGATTAATATATTGAACCTATTTTACTGAGCCTATGGTCCATTGAAAATGACGTAATTGTATTATATTAAGTAAGTACTAACCGTTTTACAATTGTTTAGTTTAAATAATTTTAAATCTAACTGTAATATAATATTGATTTTCTCTATCGGGATTCAAATAATAGAGCGTTTCTTTTATCGTATTTCTATTATGGTCTATTATCATTATAATTTCACCAATTTTTCTACCACTATTTGAAGCTATTACTTGTGCCTTATGTTTTGCATTTTCTAATGCTTTCATTAAATTTTTTGCTCTTTGCTCGTCTGACATTTTAAAAATTATAGTTCTTGAGATAATATCCACTCCTTCACTTTTAATATTTACTAACTTTATATACTCTTTTTCAGAAGTGGTTTCATAAATATATGTGGCACCTTCTTTATCCTTATCATATGCCCGATATATGATAGGATTTTCGATAAACTTTTCTGTATCAATACCTACATCTTTTAATTTTTTAAAATAATTTTCTTTTGTTTTTAAAAATTTGACAACTTGTTTATTTACATTTTCAGGAAGGTTATCATATTTTATAAAATCAGTTATTTCAATATTTAAAACATATCTTTCAGTTGTCATTTCAGTATTAACAATACCTGAAACTTCGATATAAGGTATATTTTCTTGTGCAAATGTTAACATCGTTGTTGCTAAAAAAATGATGTGTACTATTAAATTTTTCATAATATTTAAGTTTATGTATTTTTATAGATTTCTTTCTTCGTATGAAATTGTGTAAAGCCATTCATTTTCTTCTCCATTAACTTCGCTAGAAAATTTTATGATATTTTCATTATTATCTAATTCAAAGTTTACAAAGATTCGATGGTAAAGCCATTGGGATGTTATTTTTTCTAATTTAGAAGTTGCCAAATAATTAAGGTAAATATTTAATTGTCCAAAATCGAATATTTCAGACCACATAATTAATTCAGGCTGTTGTTTTAAGTTTTGATAGATACCTTTTTCTTGTTCATTAAAATTAAAAAATCGATTATCAATAGATGACCCACCTATTGAATGAATTTTATCATTATGATCAAAGTAAAACTCTATTGGAAAAATAGCTGATGAGCCGTTCAATTGATAAGAATTGTTTTGAGCATTAAAATCTGAGGTAATACTTATAGCACTCTGATCAGACTTAAATTCCATTTTGGTGACCACTCCGAAATCATCATGACTAATAATTGTAACTGTTTCGTCACCACCAAGATTAACAGTTCTAATCTCTGATAAGTCATTATTACTCGTGTAATTTAAATGTATTTCCTTAAAACGATTTACGTTTATTGCAAAGGTTCCTAAATACACAAATTCAATTTTTGAAATTAAGTTATTGTTGGTGTATGTAAGATTTAATTCTGTTGTGATTTCAGGAACATCTCTAGTGGTGATAGAAATTTGTTTAGGAAAATACCCTTTAGGTCCGTTATCATCATCACTACATTGCACAAAAAGTAATGAAATTAATACTAAGTAAATTTTATTTTTCATAGCTCTTTAGTTTTTATTTAACAAAAACCGAATTGGCCTGTCCATTGACATCTTTGAATAAATTAGATTCAATACCATTTTTCCATACCGGAGCAATTGAGTTAGGCACGCCATCAATTCGTCCTACGACATAAACATCATCATTTTTAACAAAAATTGCGTATGCTACAGAATTGTTAGTTCCGTCAGTTAAATCTATAGACATACCATTTTTCCATATTTTAGCCACATTATTACCGTTACTCATTTCGTATCCAATAACATATACATCATTATTTTTAATAGTTACTTGTCTAGCTACGGCACTATTACTGCCATCCGACAAATCAGTTGCAATCCCGTTTATCCAAAGTTTAGCAACATTTTTATTTCCATTGTTTTCATATCCCGCAACATAAACATTATTATTAGCTACAATTACACTATTTGCGATAGCTGAATTAGTTCCATCAGTAAGATTAATTTCACTACCATTTTTCCAAAGTTTCGCGACGTTCTTATTTCCTTTAAATTCGTAACCTGCTATATACACATCATTCTGAACTACATTAACAGCGTAGGCAACTGCATGATTTCCTCCATTTGTCAAATTTGTAGTAACTCCATTTTTCCAAAGTTTAGCCACATTTACAGTTCCGTTAGATTCTCCCCCAACAACATATACATCGTTATTAACCACAGTTACGCCATAAGCTTGAGCATGTTGAGTATTATCTGTTAAATCTGTAGAAATACCATTTTTCCAAAGTTTGGCCACAGATTTATGAGCTGTAAAGCTGTAGCCAGCAACATATGTGTCATCATCTACCACTGTTACAGAACGTGCTTTAGCATTATCACTTCCATCAGTTAAATAAGTTGCAATACCGTTTTTCCAAAGTGTAGCCACAGTTTTATTTCCATTATATTCATATCCAACTACATATACGTCTGGTTGTTTTATATCATGGTCATCGTCACTACTGCAACCAAATGCGATAAATAAGAGTAAGGTTAACATACCGTTTTTTAAAATTGTTTTCATTTTTCACTATTTTTATATCATTTCAATTTGTGAAGGTTATTTCATTTAAACAAGTAGAAAGTCAATTTCGAAAAATCATCTAATTTCTATTTGTTTGAACACATTTCGTTGTATTAATTTATAAATATTGCAGTGGCCGTGTTACCTCCAACAAGATTGATAATAGCACCGTTATTCCAATAGGATGCATTATCATAGTCATTAGTAGATCCAGCTACAAATACGGAATTGTTAATTACCGCAACATCCTTTGCTATGAAATCTATTGCAGCACTTGTTAAATTAATTTCATCACCATTTTTCCGTAACTTTGTAATGATCTTGTCTCCAAAATTAATGGGAGATTGTACACCAATAATGTATATATTACCGGCTTCAACGGCAACAGAATTAGCCCTAACATAGTATGTTCCGTCAGATAATTCTGTTGCTATGCCGTTTTTCCATAACATTGCGGTGTTTCCATAGGAGCCAACAGCATAAATATCTCCGTTATCTATAAAAATTGAATTTACCCATGACGAGTTAGTTCCATTCGTTAATCTCGTAGGTACGCCATTTTTCCATATAGTAGCGACGGGTAAATTGTCTAATTTTTCATAACCTCCTATATAAACATCATTGTTGTTAAGTGCTATAGCATATGCACCGGCATCATTTGTACCATTTGTTAAATCTTTGTCAACTCCGTTTGTCCAGAGTTTTGCCACATTTTTTCCATTTTTCTTCTCATAACCTACTACATAAATACTTTCATTTATAACTATAATCGATTGAGCAAAGGCATCATTTAAACCATTAGACAATCTTTTTTCAATTCCGTTTTTCCATAATTTGGCTATGTTTTTATTAGTTCCTGATTCATAACCGACAACAAATACATCATTATTTATCACATATACGTCATTAGCAGTGGCATTATTACTACCATCTGTCAAATCCGTTACAGAATCATTTGTCCAAAGTTTAGCAACTTTTTCAGATCCATTTAAATTAAAACCATAGCCCACCACATAAACGTTGTGCCGTTTAGCAACATCATCCTCATTGTTGCAGCTTAATATGGTTATTATCAAAGAAATAAGTAAATTGTATTTTATAATTGTTTTCATCGTTTTATATTTATTAATTACTATGGTTATCAATGACGTAGTCTCTAAAACTAGAGATATAAGCATCATGAATAAAATGTTATTATTTTTAATTAATTTTTTATTATAAAACTATAATTGAAAGTGTGTATTGATAAGTTTTACTGAGTTACCATTTCTTATTATTAAAGATAACTCCAGTCTACCAAGGTCATAATATAGGCCTTGAATTTTTCCAAAATACTCCTCGTTGGTTAGTTTTAAGGGCACCATAGAGATTGATTTTTCATGCTCAAAAATAGAAACGTTGTCACCATCTGTATTAAAACCTATATTAAATATGTGTATGTTATAGGAGTCAGTTACAATAAGTTTGTTTTTACTTTCTACATAATCCATTCCGCAAATTTCTAAAAGACTTGATGGCAATTCAAAAAAAGCAAATTCAGACACACCCTGTTGTTCATGTAATATATTTACATCGTGATAATTAAAAGATTTGGTTTTTTTATTATAACTAATAAAATCTCTACCACTTTCATTGGTAACTGTATGACAGTTATAACTATTTGGGGTAAAAGGAATGTCATCTATTGCCGGATGATGAAATGCTGGATTGGAAGGTTGATATTGTCGGAATTTATTGTTGTTCTCTAAAACAGAAAGCAGCTCAAATGGGTTGGTATCATAAATACTAATTGAGGTAGCATTTTGTCCTATACCCTCAACTGCTTCTACAAAGCTCAAATTAGACTTCGCAAATCGTATATACCTTCCTTCATCTGCGGATGGATTTGGAATTATCAAATCATCGCCAAAGCCATCTAGGTTATTATAAAAATCTGCTAAAAAAAATGTTGAAACATCTTTAGCTCTAACTTCGTCCAAGTCAAAAGTCTCAATTAGATCACTCAGTTTATTAATGCCATTTACTTTGGTCATACTATTACCAGGAAACGTAAAAGTATTACCACCTTCATAGGGTACTGGGTCATTTCCAAAAATAAAATAGTTAACTGTATTATTGTCAAAGTCATATGTATTAAAATCGGCAAGGACGATACCTACAGTGTTAAGATCACCATAGAATATCTGAAAAGCTTCACCGTTTTTTCCGAAAAATAGGGCATCAGCATAGTTTTCTTCGTTGTCAAATTCCCAAAGACCAACAAACTCACTCGTGTAATCTGGTGGTATAGGTATTGAATCATCATCACTTTTGCACGAACTTAAAGTAATAATTAATGCTAGTGCTACTAAATAAATTGTTTTTAAATTTTTCATCTTTCATTTTTTTTAATATTTCAAATGTATGCTGTATTCAAAATACTTAAGTCCAGTTTCTTTAACAGTTAAAGAATCAGGACAACCTTATTGTTTAACACTGATTGTTACTAAAATAATTTTGATCCATGTATTTTTTTGAGAAAAATTAACCTCATGATTTTTCATAACCAATTATTTCACTTAACGGACTCCCATCGTTTAGTTGCTTAAAATAGAGGCTGAAACACTACCTTATAATACATTTGTTTTTATACTCCATAGGGGTAATTCCGGTATGTTTTTTAAAGGCTGAATAAAATGTTGATTTAGAATTAAATCCTGCTTCTAGACCAACTGAAACAATTGAGTAATGAGCAAACTCTTTAGATAGTAGATTATTTTTAACGTCCTCCACCCTATATTCATTTATAAAATCTATAAAACTTTTATTTAGTAATGTATTAACCATATTTGAAAGGTAACAAGCAGAAATTCCTAAATAATCTGCAGTCAAGGATAACGTTAAACATGAGTTACGATAGATTTTGT
Organism: Aureibaculum algae; assembly: GCF_006065315.1. GTDB lineage: Bacteria > Bacteroidota > Bacteroidia > Flavobacteriales > Flavobacteriaceae > Aureibaculum > Aureibaculum algae. The sequence continues at coordinate 2,812,619 of NZ_CP040749.1, forward strand.
TTAATCTCATTAAGCCTTCTAGTTTTTTTAAATATTGATTCGCTTTGGTAAAAGGTTTTCGTGTTTTAAGTTGAATTTCCTTTATTTTTTGTGAACATAAAGCAGCAATTATGGTAAGGAGGTGTAGATGTTTTTCATTAAAGAAATTTACATCAGGATGTTCAGAGTCAATTATGCCAAAGAGAGTATCATCGATTAGTATAGGGATACATATTTCTGAACATCGTGCTTCGTCATCTATAATATAACGTTTATCAAGTGTTGTATTAGGAATGAGTTCTGCTTGCTTATTGACGGCAACACTGCCTACGATACCTTGTCCCAACGGAATTTGTAAGTGATTGTAGATGATGTTTTCAATTGGATTTTTTTGCCCATAAGCAGCTTTTTGAGTCAATATTTTATTTTCTTTATCAAACGTATAAATCACACAATCTACAAAACCTAATCGTTGAATTACATTTTTTGTAATGTCCCATAGCACTTCTTCTACTGAATCTTTCTGATAAAGTGATGTTGAAAAAAAACTAATGGCCTTAATTTCGTCTAAAACCTTATTTGATTTATAGGTGTTATTCATGATTTTGGGCTTATTATACATAAATAAGAGATATCATTTCACATTGTATATAGGTAACAAATTACTTTGGCATTTTGAACAGCATAGTAACTCAATTTTTTACTACTATCGCTTTAGAATAAGTAGATTAAAAGTCATATTTTATTTTTTTTAACCTTGTATTTTATCGAACGTAATAAGACCTCCTCCATTTTCTGTAAGGATTAATGTCTGTAAGGATGCATCGTAGGTTATAACACCTAATAGGTTATCATCAATAAGATTAATATTAATGGTCGACCCAACCAAGGTATAAGTGGTGTTTACCACTTCAAGCAGCACACAACCATCCAAGCTTTCATCAGTGCCTTTTATAATTGCACTACCGTCCGCCATAAAATCGATAGAGGTTTCCTTTTCACATGCTGTGATAATATCATACGATACTGACTCTAAATACCATGTGCCAGAGGTGAGCAGGTCTAAAGTTGTAGGCAGTGAACTATCTGAACAATGATCATCACTACTACAACTAAATGTGAATAGTACTACTAATAGAATGTTAATAAGTTTAATTGTTTTCATAATGTGGAATTTTAAAAAGAAATGGAAACTAGGTAACTTCACGTATTAAATTTTTGGTTTGCATATTTCAAATGATTTATGGCTTCTTAGCTATCTTTTAATAAATTTTAACGTTTTAAATATTTTATTATCACACATGATGTGAAACACATAAATACCCTTTTTTAAATGGTCTATACTCATGTATATCTTTGATGAATCATTAGAATTAGTTTTATCATTTACTTGTTGGGTTGCCATAATTATTTTTTAGGAGAAAACATAACTGATTTATAATTATGTCAAAAATAGATGCCTCATAGCAAACAGGTTGTCACCATTGTAACAATGTATAGAAGAAATGTAACATAGCTTGAAAAGCCTATGTTTAGAGGCTTATAGAAGTTTTATTTTGAAATATATACCGTTGGCGTACAGTTATATGTTTCCTTAAAGCACTTTATAAAATAAGAAGGGGTGTTAAAACCAATTTGATACGCAATATCTGAAACGCTTAAATCGGAATTTTTTAAATAGTTTAATGATAATTTAAGGCGTTGTGACCTAATAAACTCACTGGTAGTTAAACCCGTTAATGCTTTTAGTTTTCTGTGTAATTGCATTCTACTCATTTGCATCGCAGTTACAAAGGTGTTTGAATTAAACGCTGGATTTGTTAATTGTTCATCTAAAACTTTCTGAACACGTTTAAAAAATTGTTGATCAACAGAGGTTACTGAAATATCTTTAGCTTTTATTTCAAACTCTTGACTGTACTTACTTCTTAATTGTCTACGTAGTTCTATAAGCTTCTGTACATGTAATTTTAGTTTTTTGCTACTAAACGGTTTAGTTAGGTAGACGTCTGCTCCCGTTGTCAATCCTTTTACTTCATGTTCCTCCCCTACTTTTGCTGTTAGTAAAATGATAGGAATATGACTTGTTCTCTCGTCATTTTTAAGTGTATCACACAATTCAATACCATTTTTAACCGGCATCATTACATCGCTAATTATGATATCTGGAATATTGCTAATTGCTTTTTTAATACCACGTTCACCATTATTGGCTTCAAGGATTTTATAATCATTTTCAAAAATTGACCTGGTAAATTGCCGAACGTCCAAATCGTCTTCAACAATTAATACTAATGGTTTTTCTTGTTTGTTGACTTTATCATCTTGAAAAATTACATCCGCCTCATACACGTTGTTTTCTTCTATGGGCAATTCATCTTCAACGATTTCAGATGGATTATAAAGTGAGCGTTCAATAGGCAATGTCACTGTAAATTGAATAAAATCATCATCAAAAGTATTAGCAATAATAGTACCATGAGACAAGCTACTTAACTCTTTTACCAATGCTAAACCTATACCAACCCCATCAGAATTTTTACTAGTTTGAAAGAAGCGTTTAAACAGCTTTGGCAAATCGTCGTTAGTTAAAGTATTTCCATTATTTACAATACTTATTATTAATTGACCATCTTTACGTGTTGAGTTAAATTGAATTTCGCCATTATCTGGCGTGTATTTTATAGCATTGGATAATAAATTTGTTACTATTTTTTCAATAACGTCGCTATCAAAATAAACAGCTTCTGCTTTTACAATTTGCTTTGAAAAATGGATGTTTTTTTCTTGTGCTTTAAACTCAAACGCGGCTAATAATTGTTTTAGTAACATGGACAAATTACCCCGGCTAACTGACAATTTTAAACTCCCCGATTCTAATTTTGATAAATCTAAAAGCTGATCAACTAAATTCAATAAGCGTTTTGAATTACGCTGCATTAACGATAAATCTTCCTTATCTTGAAGTGAAAGTTTCTCCTTTGACATTTGACGTTCAATTGGACCAGAAATTAGCGTTAATGGTGTTCTGAATTCATGAGAAATATTAGTGTATAATTTAGTTTTAAATTCATCTAATTTTTTGAGACGTTTAGTTTCAGCATGTTCCATTTCTAAATTCAATTTCATTTGCCATCGCCATTTTAAATATTTAAAAACCGCATACACAGTTAAAATTAATAGAAGTACATACATCAATTTAGCGGTATTGGTTAAATACCATGGCTGTAAAATTGTAAAGCTATAGGTGGCGGTATTTTGATCCCAAACACCATCATAATTACTTGATTTAACTTTAAAAATATAGGTGTTTGGTTCTAAATTGGTATAATGAGCTATATTGTCATTACCAGATTCTATCCAGTTTTTGTCGTGATTTATCAATTTATATTTATAATTATTTCGCTCTGGCAGCGAAAAATGTAAACCAGCAAACGTAAAAGTAACTGTGTTTTCGTTGAATTTTAACGTTTGATTATTAATTAATTCTCGCTTTTTAGCAAACACCTCTAATTTATTAATAACTGTTTTTGGTGCTATTGGGTTTGTGGTTAACTCACTTGGCTTAAACCAGTTTAGTCCTTCTAAACCTCCAAAATATAAAAATCCATTTTTATCTTTAAAATAAGCACCTGTATTAAATTCCAATGACTGTAAACCATCAAAATTATTATAATTGATAATGGGTAATGAATCGTTTAAAGACACCTTAGAAATTCCATGGTTAGAACTTAACCAAAGGTTGTTTTGATTGTCTGGCAACACACTATAAATAACGTTATTAGGCAAGTCGTTTTCGCTTGTAAGGCCTTTAACTGTGTTTGTCATTGTATTGTATTGTTGTAAACCATTACCATTGGTTCCAATCCATAAAATCTTATCTTGATGAGAGAAATAAAGAGATTTAATTTTGCCTTCTACAACCTTAATTTTATTTATCGAATCTGTAATTAAATCATATTTAAAAAGTCCGTTTTCCTCTGTACCAATCCATAATGTATTCCGCTCCCCCTCTTCTACAGTTCTTATATTATTAGTTGTAAGTGTTTTATAAAGTTCTGAATTGATTTGTTTTATGATGCCTTTTTCAAGGTCATATTGAATTATACCATTATCACGTGTTGCAAGCCAAATGTTGTTGTTAGCATCCTTATAAATTTTCCAAATAGTAAAACTTGATAGACTTTCTATGTCATGAAAACTCCCTGTTTCATCTAAAATATTTAATCCTTCACCTTGAAAACCGATCCAAAGTTTATTCTCCCAAAACATTAGGCTCATAATTCTATCTGAACTAATTTTAGAATTGGAAGTTGTATATGTATTATAGGTGTTTTCGGTTTGGTTGTAACTTGTTAGTCCTTTACCCGAAGTGCCAACCCAAATTACATTATTCGTATCAATCGTAATTGCTCTAACTACGTCTACATTAGCATTTACTGGTGTTTGATTATTAGTTAATACATTGAATTTTGCTAAATTTTCATCATAATAACTCAAGCCTGCACCATCAGTTCCTAACCATATTGTACCTGTAAAATCTTGAAATAAACTTAAAACATCATTATAACTTAAAGCAAAAGGATTTGTTTTTTTAGCTGTAAAATGTATTATCTTTTGTTGAAAATTATCAAGTAAATATACCCCATCGCCATAAGTAGCAACCCAAAGTCTATTCTTATGATCAACAAGTAAGGATTGTATATTTAAATTATCTGGTAAGGTATTATTCCCTAATTTTTTTAACTTTTTTAGTTCATTCCTCTCCCTTTCTAAAAAATAGAGTCCATCTCCATAGGTGCCGACCCATGTTTTTTTGTTTTTGTCTTGAACTGAAATACTGTAATTAACTGCACTATTCACAAATTTATTGGTATAGGTTGATGCGGAAATTTCTATAATCGAATTTGTTGCTGATGCATATATTTTACCATTTGATTCGTGTATATTATAAATATCCTTAGCTGTATCCTCTACTTTTAATAGTTGAATGGTATCGCTATTAGAAATTTTATATAGGCCATTGCCATAGGTACCAATAAAGTAATTCTGTTTTTTATCTTGATAGATAGCACTGACATTTTTAAACTTAGGTATTGCAGTAAAAGAATCTGTTTCTATTGTATATTTTTCCAGTTCACCAGCGATGGTAACAATCCAAATATCACCTTTTCTATCCACATATACTTTTCCTAATTTACTGTAGCTAGGTCTTGTAATATCAGTAAATTGTTTGTTATAATATTTAAATGTTTTACCATCATAACGATTAAGTCCGTCTTGTGTAGCAAACCATAAATACCCAATACTATCTTGGGCAATACTTAATACACTATTTTGCGATAAACCTTCTTCGATCGATAGAGATCTGAATGAAATTTGTTTATTTATTTGAGCAGGTGAAAACTGAATAAAAAAACTAAATAAAACAAAACAAAAATGGCGCATATAATAATTTTTATATGTATCAATGTGTTTCACAAAACTAAAGTAAATTGATTCATAAGAACTAAAATAGAGTGACTTTTTCAAAAAGAGCATTCGATTTATATTGTACAAATTTTAATTATAGAGTTATTACATTTTTAAGAAATGTAAGCAAAACGAAGTTTACAGCAAGTTAAATAAAAAATTAAAAACAATAAAGAATATCTTTATTTGTAAAGATCATATGTAATAATTGTTTTAATAAAATCATTTTTTAAGTATGAAAAGAAAAGTTCTTATCAGATAAGTATATATTCGGTTAACAGGAACATCTATATGAAAATTACTTTTTGATTATTAAAATAGCTTGTGATTCTATAGCCTTCTGCCACCCCGACGAGTTAAAGTCAATTAAGTATCACGACGAAGTACGAGGAGTAATCCTGTTCATTTCAAATAACTAAAATTTTAAAATAACCGAACCAAGTAGGTATTACGTTTTTAAGATTGCAATGATGTTTCAATACTTTTCCCTTGCCAAAGGTCTTTTTCGGCTAATTTTTTATCAATTTTTGCAACGATTTCAAAATTCTTTAAATTCCACTTTGGTGCAATTAATAAATGACTTGGCGATTCGCTAATAAAGCGTTCTATAATAATATCTGGTCGTAACAAGGCCACAAAATCGGTTACAAAATCTACATAGTCTTCAACCGTAAATAAACGAAACTGTTCTGGATTGTCCTTAAACTGTTTTGCCATCATGGTATGTTTGACTACTTGTAATTGATGCAATTTTAAGCTGTTTATGGGCAGTTTTGATAATTCCTTGGCGTGGTTTAAAATATCTGCTTTACTTTCTCCTGGTAAACCAATAATCATATGAGCACCTAAATGCAAGCCTCTGTTTTTAGCGAGTTCATAGGCTTCAATCGTTTCTTTATAAGTGTGACAACGATTTACATCTTTAAGGGTTCTTTCCAACGTACTTTCTACTCCAAACTCTAAAGAAATGTAATTATCTTTTGCTAAATCAGATAAAAAATCAATTAAATCGGCATTAATACAATCTGGTCGTGTCCCAATAACCAAGCCTATTACTTTAGGGTGATTGATAGCCTCGTAATACAATTGCTTCACCAAATTGATGTCTGCGTAAGTATTGGTATACGCTTGAAAATAGGCTAAATACTGCTGTGTTTTATATTTTTTGGAAAAGAATGCAATGCCTTCGTCCAACTGTTGGGTAATGCTCTTATTGGGTTTACAATAATAAGGATTAAAGGTACTATTATTACAATAGGTGCAACCTCCTACTCCTTTAGTGCCATCTCTGTTTGGACACGTAAAACCTGTATCTAACGAAATTTTTTGAACACGTTCAGAAAATGTCCGTTTGATATAGGACGAGTAATCGTTGTATCGTTTGTTATTATTGAATTGCATTTGGACTGTAAAATTAAAGCTTTATTACTACTTAAGCATCAATTGATTTTCTTCTTTTTAAGTACAATCTATATGGTGAGTATACACGAGTAGTACTCTTTTATTTTCTATAAATACTTATAATAAAATCTTACCACTAAAAGGATAGCAATGTAGAAATGTAAAAAATCTATTATTTTTACATTTTACATTTATAATGTATTTTTGATAAAAAACAATTCTCAGAACCAATACACTATGATTTTTTAATTATAGAGACTTGACTAATCGCAGTATTCCGTTATCATTATCTTATTCATTATAAAAATAAATATCACTTTCATTTTAATAATTTCATATGAATTACCTTAATAAAAATAATAATCTTTCTAACAAACGTGTTTTAGGAATTATTGGAATGGGACCACGAGGATTATATGCACTAGAAAATTTGATCATTGGTTTAAGCGAAAAGAATTCATTAAAGAATTTACATATGCTACTCTTTGAAGAAACTGGATATTTTGGAAATGGAGCTGTGTATAGATTGGATCAAGTTGAAACAAATTGGATTAATATTTCAGAACGCATATTAATCTTAGAAAGTAGACCGAAGATAATTTTGGATACAATTACAATTCCTGAATTTCCTTCATATCATGAATGGATAAGCAAAGAGTTTTCTCTACTGAGTAATAAAGAACCTGACAATTATCCTCCTAGAGCCAAGGTTGGGGCCTATTTACACAAGCGATTTGAAACTTTTATCAAACCTTTGTTAGAAATAGAAATGGTCTCTTTATTTAAAGAAAAAGTTCAGGTTGTAGACCTTTTAGAAAATAATAAATTAAAAGTGGAGACCAATTTAAATACTTATGACTACTTAGATGAAATTCTACTTACAATTGGACATCAACCTACAGCATTATCGAAACAACTCATAGCATGGGAAAAGTATGCTCAGGAAAATGAAAACGTAACACTTTGTAAAGCACCATATCCAATTCAAAACATATTAGATTGTGCGTATTTAGATACAAAAAAAACCATCGGTGTACGCGGATTTGGTTTGGCGATGATTGATGTAGTACGGGGTATAGCCAGTCAATATGGTAATTTTACCATAATAGACGAACAAACCCATGCATGTGAATACACTTCGACGTTTGACATAAAAAATTGGTTTGTTCCTTTTTCTCTTGACGGCCTCCCTCCTGCTCCAAAACCCTTAAATGCTGAAATTGATGAATTATTTAAACCTTCACAAAAACATATTTCTAATTTTGAAGATGAAATCGGGAATCCTTCTATTCAAAGAAGTGCAACTAATTCTGATTTTTTAATCGATGCCATATCAAAAATTACCGCAGCTATTTATTTAAATCTACCAACCTCAAATTCCGAAGAGCATTTAGACCATAAAGAAACAACAAGATTAGTAAAGAACTGGTTGAAAAATGATTCTTTTGAACATGCCATAATTACCTCTAAGAAATTAGCCACAACACAACAAATGGAAAATTATGTAGGCATGGCAGTAGGTAATAAAACCGTTAGTTTAGACTTCTGCATTGGTCAAGTTTGGAGACATTGTCAACCTTCAATTTACAAACAACTCTCCTATAATGAATGTAACAATGAAGTCTTCGCTGAAATAATAAACTTAGACGAAAGAATGAAAAGATATGCATATGGTCCACCTGTAGAGAGTATTCAACAACTATTAGCCTTGGTTTCTGCTGGTGTGATGACTTTTGATTTTATTAATGATCCTGAAATTAAACGTACTGGTGAGGGATGGAATTTCATTTCGGATGATAAGCATAAAATGGTTCATTTTATGATCGATTCTGTTTTAGATTCCCCTGAAATAAAATCTGTTACTTCGTCCGTTGTCAAGCAGCTCCTTTTAAATGATTTAATAAAACCCGTTCATGATGATTTAGGTATTTTAACTGATAAAAAGGGTTACCTAATCCCAAATGACAGTAAAAAATTCGTTCCTATCGCATTACTAGGTAGACTTGCAAAAGGTACCATCATAGGTGTTGATGCTATTCTCGAATGTTTCGGTGATAGACCTAAATCGTGGTCTAAAGAAGCCGTAAAAAGACACATGAACTGGATTGAAATAAATAACCATTAACTACTGCTATCTTTATTATTACTAAACCTTAACAACCATTGATCTAAATCCATTTCTTTATTTGGGTTAATACTTTCCTTTTTATAGTTAATCGTTCATTTGTATACGCCTTATTTTAGTCTTCTAATTGAAAAATAAAAAGGTATGAAAACATTAAACGATTTATTCAATCATCAAATAAAGGATTTGTACAGTGCTGAAACACAATTACTTTCTGCACTTCCCAAAATGGCAGAAAATGCTAACAATAAAAAACTAATCAAAGCATTTGAAAATCATTTAAAAGAAACGAAAGAGCAAAAGAGTAAACTTGAAACCATTTGCAGAGAATTAAATATTTCTCCATCCGGAGCAAAATGTCATGCCATGAAAGGTTTAATAAAAGAGGCCAAAAACTTTATGAATGCAGTAGAAGATAATGAAGTAATGGATGCCGGATTAATAGCGGAAGCACAACGCATTGAACACTACGAAATTTCAGGTTATGGAACTGCTGTTAGATATGCCAAGGAATTAGGTTTAAGACAAGTTGCTGAAAATTTACAAGAAATTCTTAATGAAGAGTATAATGCTGATCATACCTTAAATGAAATTGCGGAAAACAGGGTCAATAGAAAAGCTTTGGAGAGAATAAAGTAAAATTTAGATGATCGTAAATTAACCAAAGTATGAATCTATAAATTAAAAAAAATGGCCATTTTAGGAAATATAATAAAAGGAGTAATTGAAATAACAGACAAACTAGCTTCAGATAATGACCCAGCCATTGCTCAAAAAAGGGTATTAAAAGAACTCCTAGAAAAAGCAATGAATACAGAATTTGGTACCCATTATCATTTCAATACTATTTTAAAATCAAAAAATGTAGCAACTACTTTTTCCAAGGAAATTCCATTTTTTGATTATAACAAAATGAATTCGGAATGGTGGACAAAATTACATGACGGATTAGAGAATATAACTTGGCCCGGTTCACCTGATTATTTTGCACTAAGTTCTGGAACTACGGGTAAAACTAGCAAAAGAATTCCAGTTACAAACGATATGCTTGACGCCATAAAACAGGCTGGCATCAATCAAGTATTGGCATTATCAAATTTTGATTTACCACCCTATTTTTTCGAAAAGGAAATTATGATGTTAGGAAGTTCTACAGAATTAAAAGAACAAAACAATCATTTAGAAGGTGAAATAAGTGGTATTAGTGCAAGTAACATTCCTTTTTGGTTTAGACCTTATTATAAACCGGGCAAAGAAATTGCACAAATTGATGACTGGGATACACGTGTAAAAAAAATAGCTAAAAATGCTAAAAACTGGGATATCGGAGCGTTAAGTGGTATTCCTTCATGGATAGAATTGATGTTACAGGAAGTTATTCGCTATCACAATGTGAATAATATACATGACATTTGGCCTAACTTACAAGTGTATACGTCTGGTGGAGTTGCTTTTGATTCTTATGAAAAAAGTTTTAATGCCTTGTTAGGAAAGCCCATAACCATAATTGATACCTATTTAGCTTCTGAGGGATTTATTGCTTTTCAAGCACGTCCTGAAACTTCAGCAATGCAATTAGTAACCAATAATGGTATCTATTTTGAGTTTGTCCCCTTTAAACCGGAGTACATTAAGGAAGACGGTTCTTTAGTACCCAACGCAGAAGTTAAAACCTTAGCGGAAGTTGAATTAGATCAAGATTACGTTTTAGTGATTAGTACAGTTTCTGGAGCATGGCGTTATTTGATTGGCGACACCATTGAATTTACAGATATTAAACGAGCTGAAATCAAAATTACAGGTAGAACCAAATTTTTCTTAAATGTTGTTGGATCACAATTATCAGTAAATAAAATGAATGATGCCGTAAAAGAACTTCAAAATCACTTTAATATAAAGATTACAGAATATACCATTTCGGCTAAACGAATTGATGGTGCTTATTATCACAGCTGGTATCTAGGGACTGATAATACAGAAATTGATGCTAAAAAAATTGCAGAAGCATTAGACAATGCCTTAAAAAAAGCAAATAAAAATTATAAAGTTGCCAGGTCAAAAGCATTGAAAGGTGTGCATGTTAAGCTTGTCAAAGCCTCTGTTTTTCATGATTGGAATGATGATAATAAAAAGAAAGGTGGCCAAGTTAAAATGGAGCGAGTAATGGGAGAAGAAAAATTTGCCAAATGGGAAAAATTTGTAAACGAATAAGATAGTACAATTTGAAAACAGTAGCGACTTCTTTGAATTGAGCGATTATTCATTTCTTAAATCTAACTGAAGGTCTACTTTTTTTTCTTCAACCAATTCCATTATTTCTTCAGGTGATAGATAGTATTTAATTATTCTAGCCTTATAATCTTGTGCTATAGAGGCATTGTTGAGAATAAAATCTTTTGTAGCCAGAATATAGGTAGCCATTCCATGTGAAACTGCAAAAGTATCTGCTGTTCTTTCCGCCTCCTTAATTGATTTAGATGAAATTAAATAGTTTATTCCGAATAAAATTAAACTCAATTTACTTCGTCTTTCATAATCCATAATATGTCCTAATTCATGACCAATCCATCCAATAAAAACTTCCGACGGAATGTCTAACGTATTAAACTCTTGTCCTTCGATTTTAAATGTGTTACTAATTAAAATAACATAAGATCTATTTTTTCTTGATTTCCATAGGAAGTCCCAAGTTGGTTGGGCTTGCATGGTTGACTTCTTTATGTTTTTTTTAATTTTAAAAGATATCGATGTGTTTTTTAATTCTGGATAATAGGATAATGCTTTTACAATATTTCCTTTTATGCAATTCGGTATTGTTTTATTCATTTTTTACACTTTAAACAACAATATAATGATTAGAATTTTCTTAAAAAACTCAAAAACTTATCGAGTTAAACATTTTAGCAAAAGAGTTAAAAAAAATTTAAACCTCACTGTTTTAAGGGTAATGTAGCATAAAACAACCGTTGCTTACTTTTAATACATTATTCTTCAGATTAATCAAACATACTATATGAGCACACAAATATGTATAGCAGTAACTATTTTTTTCTTTATATTTACACCCCATAAGAATCCCCTTAATTTGGAAAGTTTAAATCTTCAAGTTTTAATATTTTTTTCTATTTAAGAATATAAGGGTTTTATAATAAAGTAAATAAATCCTTTACATGTTTCAACTAACATACGTCTCAAAATCAAAATCTGTAATGAATTTTACAGATTTAAACAACATTCTGGAGAGTGCAAAAATTAAGAATTCTACACTCGATATCACAGGTTGTTTGGTTTATCATAACAGTAGATTTGTTCAAATTCTTGAAGGAGAAGAAAAAGAAGTTTTGCAGTTATATGAAACAATTAAAGCTGATGAAAGACATCAGGATGTGACGTTGTTATGGGAAAATAATGCAAAGAGGAATTTTGGAGAATGGAATATGGCATTCCACAATCCAAATGATGACGATGTTAAACAATTTGTCGAAAATTTAATTCTGTTTTCAGATTTTGCAGAAAAATCTTCTAGTGCACTTTTGAGCTTTTGGGCAACAGTAAGACGCGTGCTAGGTGACGGGAAATTAAGAAATGTTGAAAGTATTTAAAGGGGTAACTCTTTTTTACCATTCCTATTTTATAACACAAGGCGTATTCGTGTTTTTCAACACTAAACATAACTTCTTGTTTTTTAGCTGATTACACAATTAACTTTGTGGGAGAATTTTCTATAATTACTTTAATTTTTCAATAGTAAACTCTTGTTTTTACAATAAATAAACACAACTTTTAAATAACTTATTTAATGAATTGGGACAGAATAAATGAGAAATTATCCATATTAGCAGATGCTGCCAAGTATGATGTATCCTGTTCTTCCAGTGGGAGTAAACGAACAAATAAGGGGAAAAATTTAGGTGATTCTTCTGGCGTAGGGATATGCCATAGTTATACTGAAGATGGACGTTGTGTTTCACTCTTAAAAATATTATTAACGAACTATTGTATTTACGATTGTTTATATTGTGTTTCCAGAAAAAGTAACGACATTAAACGAGCTGCTTTTCAGGTAGAAGAAGTGGTTGATTTAACATTAAACTTTTATAGAAGGAATTATATAGAAGGACTCTTCTTAAGCTCAGGAATTTTTAAAAATCCTGATTACACCATGGAAAGATTAGTTCTCGTTGCAAAAAAATTGCGATTAGATTATAAATTTAATGGCTACATTCATTTAAAGACAATACCAGGAGCAAGTGACGAATTAATGTATGAAGCGGGATTGTATGCGGATCGACTTAGTGTAAATATTGAACTTCCAACTAAATCAGGATTAAAATTGCTAGCTCCAGATAAAGACCATAAAACAATGCTAGCTCCTATGAATACTATCCAGCAAGGCATTCAAATATATAAAGAAGAGAAAAAGTTAATTAAATCATCTCCAAAATTTACACCAGCTGGCCAATCTAGCCAGATGATTATAGGAGCCACTAACGAAAGTGATCTTGACATTGTAAAAACATCAACGTTTCTCTACAAGAAATACAACCTTAAAAGAGTCTATTATTCTGGTTATGTACCAGTGCTTTCAGACAACAAACTCCCCACATTAGGAACACCAGTTCCTATGGTTAGAGAAAATCGACTATACCAGACAGATTGGTTATTTAGATTTTATAAATTTAAACCACAAGAAATAGTTAATGAATATTATCCGAATTTAGATTTGGAAATTGACCCGAAATTATCTTGGGCTTTAAGGAATTTGGATTATTTTCCTGTGAATATTAATACCGCTGAATATCATATGATATTAAGAATTCCGGGAGTCGGTGTTAGGTCAGCACAAAAAATTATTGCGGCCCGAAAACATGCATTTTTAGGTTATGAGCAGCTAAAAAAGATAGGTATAGCATTAAATAGAGCTAAATATTTTATAATCTGCAAAAACTATTATTTCACTAAAGATTTTGACCATAACCGTTTAAAAAGTGAAATTTTACACTTTAGCACTAGTAAATATAAAAAGAACTTTTCCAATCAACTCTCACTTTTTTGATGACCTACCTTATTTATGATACCACAATTGAAGGTTTTTTAACTGCCGTTTTTGAAGTGTACGAGCTCAAATTAAATAATGTGGCCATTAGAAAAAACAATATAGAAATACCACAATTGTTTGTAGAAATTATAGAAGTCAGAACAAATTTTGATAAGGCAAAAAGGGTTTCAGAAAAACTCATAACTATTCTTAATAAAAAAGGATTTCAGTCTCTTCTAAAAACGCTATTAAGTGAATTTGAGTCGATTGAAGATGATATTTTAAAGGTTATACGTTATGCTTTAGAACGTAAAGAGAATGTTTTAAGTAATTTTGGTCACCCTGCAGTATTAGAAATTAAGCAAGTTTTAAAAAAAATTAATAGAGAGCGTCATAGAATGAATGCATTTGTTCGGTTTAAGTTGGCCAATGATGGAACTTACTATGCCTTCATCGAACCTGATTTTGATGTCTTACCATTAATTAGTAATCATTTTAAATCGAGATATGCAGATCAAAATTGGTTAATATATGATTTAAAAAGAAATAGAGGAATTTATTATAATCAAGAAAAGGTTGAATTTGTAATTTTAGAAGTTAATGCGAAAGAACAAAATCAAAAGCTCAATATTAACCTTGACCCTTCAGAAATTGAATTTCAAAAACTGTGGAAATCATATTTTAAAAGCACCAATATTTCTTCAAGAAAAAACATGAAATTGCACCTTCAACATGTACCCAAAAGATATTGGAAATTCCTAATTGAGAAAAGTAGTGAATAACAATCTTTTTTAATATTCTTTAACGTCAACATTTAAATTTTTCGGATTAATGTTCGGCTTCTTCTATTCTTATCTTTGAAGTAACATTAAAATATTAATCTTGTCTGTTGAGAAGACAGGCCCAAAAAACATAAAATTATGAACACAGATCAATTAAAAGGCAAGTGGAATCAGGCCAAAGGAAAATTAAAACAAAAATACGGTGATTTAACCGATAACGACCTTACCTATGCGGAAGGCAAATTTGACGAGATGCTGGGTAAAATTCAGGAAAAAACTGGAAAAACAAAAGAACAATTAAAAGAAGAAATAGATAATTTTTAAAATTCTCTAAAATTTAAAAACACAAATAAAAACCTCCAATAGTTACTATTGGAGGTTTTTTATTTTTTTAGCTGTATACTTTTAATCTAACGGTTTTCGACCAGAGATTATATTATATAAAATTACAACTACTGCTATAACTAATAGAATATGAAGTAAGTTACTAGTAGCAATTCCTTGCACTATACCTAACATTCCTAAAAGCCAAACAACTATTAAAATAACGGCAACAAGCCAAAGTAAACTTCTCATAATTCGTGGTTTTAAGTTAATGATATTGTTTTAAAAAAAATAACTTATAACTTCCTCCGATTTTAACGATTAGTTATTCTCTAAGAAGTTTTAAGTAAAAAATCCAGCCTCCAAAGACCGGATTTTTTGGGGAATTAAAGTGATATATTAGGCTGTTGCAGCTAGCGAATTTTGGTTGTCTTTATAAAATTTAGGACTACAATCATACTTTTGCTTAAATATTTTTGAGAAGTAACTTCTACTCGTAAATCCAATGCTGTAAACAACCTCAGAAATATTTAAATCTGTAGTTCTAATTAATTGTTCAGATTTTTTTATTCTTTCATTTATAATAAAGTCTCTCACCGTTCTATCATGTAAAAATTTAAACCCTTCTTGCAATTTACTATTAGAAAGACCTGACTTTCTGCTTAACATTTTTAAGGTATAATCGTTTTCAGGATAATTTGTAATAAATTCTGAAATCTCTTTAACCTTTTCCATCTCTTTACTACTTAAGCATCCTGTTGCATTTGCTTCGGCAGCTAAATCATCTTTACGTTGTTGTATTTCTAACGCCAATATTAAGTGAACAATACCCTCAATCATTAAACTTCTTACAATACCTGTATGTCTAATAGCATTCAGCTCTTTTATTTTTTCTCCGATTTTTAAATTATAAGAACCGATGAATACAGAACTATCTAATTGACTATCTTCAAAAAAAGTATTTCTTAATCTTTGATTCAAACTAGAACCTTCAACCGTTTCTGATTTAGTGGTGTTCACAACTATTAAAGAAATTTTAGTACGATCCTCTTTTTTAAAGGTTAATATATTTTCTTCTGCTCTCTTACATGTCAAAATACCTGTTTGGTATTTTTCAAGTGCTACTGACCCTGAATTCCCTCCAAAACTATGGCTTACACTACCTTCTGAACAATACGTGAAATAAATAGGTAAATTTTTAGTGGCCATCATACTTATTACAACTTCATCAGTTAATGTCACATCAAATTCAATATAAGATATTCCATTTTTTAAAGCAATTCCTTTAATGGTACCTCTACCAAAATTTCCGTTTAAATCGAGTTTGTATTCATTTGATATGATTTCTAAATTACCACCAAAATTATTATGTAATTCAGTAAAGATTTTTTCAATTTTGATTGATTTTATATGTGTAGTTTTCATGATAGTTGTTTTAAGTTAATTTTTAGATTTACTAATTTTCTTTAAATAATTTAATAGCGATAGCAATTACAGCAGCGACTAAAAGAAGATGTATTATTAATCCTAGTCCATATAGAAAAAAACCAATGGCCCACGCCACTAAAAATAATATTGCTATACCGTAAAAAATTCTAGACATCTTAAATTGTGCTTTTAAATCCGTTAATTATCTAATAAGTTAGATAAAGGGACTAAGACAATTTTTTCATTGTTACGTTGATCTTCAATAGTCTCAGAAATTTGTTTTGTAAAAACCTTACCTACTCTAGCAAATTGTTTCAAATTAAAATTGTCTCGTTCCATGTTGTTTTATTAAAGAATTATATACTCTCTTTAAAGTACATGGCAAATATCCGTCAACACCTCCCTTAACACGTTACAGAATTTTTGGATTTAGTTATACAATTATATGTTTTGGGGTAAAAAGGAGGTTAAACCATTATAAAAATGGCTTTTTAGAGCATAAGAAGTTATTTAAGACAGAAATGCTTTATAAGATATAAGAGTAAAATAGTAGCGAACTCTAGGTGAGGAATAAAATTATGCAGGTAAATAGATATAGAAAATCGAACCCTTATTTGGTTCGCTAGAAGCATGAATAAATCCATGATGATTCTCTACTATTTTTTTACAAATAGCCAAACCAATGCCAGTTCCTGAATATTCGTTTTTTTGATGTAGCCGTTCAAAAATATCAAAAATTTTGTCTGCATTTTCTTGATCAAAGCCAATACCATTATCACTAACTACAATCTTATGATAGCTATTAGAAGTTTTTAAGAAATTAAAAGGAATTTGATCTTTATATACTTTAGAAGCATCAATTAAAATTTTAGCTGGACCTGTCAGACTTCTATATTTAATTGCGTTTGAAATTAAATTATTAAACAATTGTTCCATCTGAAAAGGAATTCCTTTTATGATTGGCAGCTCGGTTTTAACAATTTTTACATTAGCTTCTTTTAGCCTTTCCGAAAGATTATCTTGAACTTTTTCAAGTTTTTTATTCAAGTCTATTCTTTCAAAATTTTCATGTGTGCTATCAATTCGTGAATAGCTTAATAAATTTTTAATAAGCATTTGCATTCTGTTCGCAGAGGTGTCAATTTTATTGAAATAGGTAAGACTTTTATCTGAAAACGCTGTACCCTCCGTTTCTGAGAGTAAAGAGATAAACATTTGAATTTTACGCAATGGCTCTTGTAAATCATGACTCACCACCCTATTAAAAGACTCTAACTCGGCATTGGAGCGTTTCAATTCTTTATTTCTCTTTTTTAATTTTTTATCTTTTTTTATACTTTCTGTAACATCTTGAAGCACACCTACCATTTTTTCTTTACCATGTTCCATTATAGTTAATGTGGCAGATTTAAAGTGCTTTACTTTTCTGTTTTTAGTAATTACTCTGTAATTAGCCTCTGTAATTCCCTTTGCTTTTAAATTCTTAGAAGTCGATTTTTCAAACTTTATTTTATCATCTGGATGCACAAAGGAGCTAAGTTTTTCGAAACTTGCTTCAAAATCATTGGGTTTACATCCCAGCATGGTGTATAAATTATCTGACATGTCAGTTTCGCCGTTTTCCAAATAAGTACTAAAACTTCCTATTTTAGCCATAACCTCTGCGTTATTTAAAATGGCATTTTTCAAAAACAGACTGTTATTCAAGTTTCTTAGATTCTCGTTTCGTTCTTTTTCTTGCGTAACATCTATGGTAGTAACATTTACCCCTCCCTCTAATTTTGAAGCCACACTTTTTAGCCACTTCCCTTCATTATTAAAGGTATAATGACTCGTTAATTGCTGTGATTTTCCAGTTTCTAAGCAATTAATATACATCTCAGAAATTCCATTCGTAAATGTAGAAGGATATGCTTGAGACAATCGTTGACCGACAATATCTTGTGCTGAAGTTCCTGTCATGTCTTCAATTTTGTTACTGGCATATTCAAAAATAAAATCAATTACTTTACCGTTTTCATCTCTAAGGGGTCTGAAATAAGTAATCAGATTATTACTTGTGGTAACGATACTTTCAACGAACGCCTGAGTACTTACTAACTTTTTGCGAGAATTATTTATCTTTCTAAAGGCGAGCCAAAAAATAATTAATGAAAACAAAGCCAATAACAAAGAGATAAACGGTGTGAAAAAGGTTTCCGTTTTATAGGCAATCATCCGCTCTTTAAATATAGCCTCTCTTTTTTTAGACATACCTGACTTAAATAATTTCAATCTTTGGACAACTGAAGATAAGGCACTTACTTCTTTAATTACTTCTTCCTCAGATGCCTCTAACAAATGATACCTATATTTATTAAGCCTAGTAACAATAGCGTGTAAACTGTCTTTAAATTGAACTGTAGAATCAATATACTGTTGCTGTTCGGGTACCTCTTTTGTCAGTTCCGTTAAATTATGAAGTGAAATCTCTATTTCTCGTTTATAGTCTTTATAAGTATCAGCGAGTGTCGTATCCTTTACTATTAAAGCTTTGTATTCTGCAGCTTCTACCAAACTAAATTTAGAAAATAGATTATTTATTTCCTTTTCAATTAACAATGATGATGAGACTAAATCAGCTGATTTTTCTAAGTTATTTATCTGACGATAAGAAATACTAGAAAGCATTAATAAAAATGCAATAGCAATTGCTAGCACAATTTTATATGACTTCGTTGAAGATATAATTACTCTAAAATCCATTTTAGGTTAGATTCTAAATAAAAAGTTTTCCTTATTTAAATTTGATGTTTGGTATTGCCAGTTTAGTTGTAACACCTTTTCTACTACTTTTTTAAGTGCTGAAAAATTATTAGGTTTATTAATGTAAACATTAGCTCCACTAATAAACGTATTTTCTATATCTTTTTCAGAAGAAGAAGTTGAATATATGGCTACTGGTATCTTTTTTAAATTTTCATCTTCTTTCATTTCCTTAAGACATTCCATACCATTTTTAATAGGCATATTTAAATCTAAAAATACAATATGTGGCGTAATGGTATCTCCTTTTTTTAAGTAGTCCATCATTTCTTTACCATTTTTAAACATGGAAAGTTCCGTTTTAATTTTCAGATCCGCTAATGCCTGCTCAAACAGCCATCTGTCATCTTCGTCATCTTCTGCAAGAAAAACAATTAAGTTATTTAACTTCATTTTTATGCTTTATTAGATTTAAATACTTTTCGTTTTTCTATAATTTTTTGAAATACAGTGGGTGTTAACCCTGTTATTTTCTTAAACTGACCTGATAAATGGGCCACACTACTATAATTAAGTCTAAATGCAATTTCAGTCAGTGATAAGTCAGTTGTTGCAATTAATTCTTTAACATAATCCACTTTCTTTAGAATAACAAAGTTTTCAATAGAGGTATATGTGCCTTCTGAGAAAAGATTCGATAAATATGTATAAGAATAATCTAATTTATCAGATAAATAAGAGGATACCTTATACAAATTAGCCTCATCATCTTTAAGCATCTCATTTATAGTATCTTTAATTCGTTGTATCAATTCGGTTTTTTGGTTATCAATAACTTCAACTCCATATTTTTTTAAAGATGTTGTTAAACCCAATTGCTGTTGCTCTGTCAATTCTTTAGTAAATACAATTTCTCTAGCACCATTTATAGTATATTGAACATCCAATTTATTTAATTGCTCCTTAAGAATAGCATTACAAGTAATGTCAAGATTGAATGTTACATAAATTTTCATAATCACCATTTAATTTGACAAAAGTTCAATTTTCTAATAAAACGAATTGAAAAAGTACACAACGAATATACTATAATTGACTTACTAAGTTTAAACAAAATTTATTTTTTTTAACCTATTCTATTATACACGACTAATCTAATTAAAAACTTTAAATAAAATTAGGCTTCTATAATCTTAAATAGATGTTAATCCAAAAAAAAACGAGTATTTAAAATACTCGTTTAAACCCATTAACGTATTAAACCAATGTGTTTATCATTCCCTTTAAGAGATTTTTAATTAATGGTATCGATAGCTTCTTCGACATTTTCTTTAACGTCTTCAGCAGCATCTTCAACTTCTTCACCAGCTTCTTCTAATCCATCACCAATTTCATCAATAGCTTCTTCAACCTTTTCCTCTGGTGTCTCTTTTTTCTCTTTACAACTTGTTAATGTCGCAAATGACATTGAGGTTATAAAAAGTAAAAGCATTACATAAATTACTCGTTTCATAATTAATAGTTTTTAGTGTTTTTAAATCGTTTTTTTGTATTAAACTTTTTTTCTACCTGTTATGAGTGAGAAAACAAATAGTATTAAAAAAATAAAAAATAAGACTTTTGCAATACCGGCAGCTCCCGCGGCTATTCCACCGAAACCAAGAACTCCAGCTATTATTGCTAAGATTATAAATGTGATTGTCCAACGTAACATAATTTTTCTGTTTTAAGCTTGTCTGACTGACAAGGATGATTAATAAATAATAATTGAGCTATG
Organism: Aureibaculum algae; assembly: GCF_006065315.1. Lineage (GTDB taxonomy): Bacteria > Bacteroidota > Bacteroidia > Flavobacteriales > Flavobacteriaceae > Aureibaculum > Aureibaculum algae. The sequence continues at coordinate 2,833,690 of NZ_CP040749.1, forward strand.
GTATTTCTCAATCTTCTTACACAAAAGTCTATAAAAATTAATAATCACATTAACGCTAATGCAATAAATATTAACGCATTACATATTTTCTACTCATCCTTTTCATCATGGTAAACAACAAACGGTTAAATTCTTTAATCAATTTTAGCATTAGATAAATTTGCTTTACAATGCTCTGAGTATCTAAGAAATATAGGCATCAATACCTTTGAGATAAAAGAACCCTGTAGGGTGCAAAACCTTACAGGGTGGTAACATATTTTGTATTTAAATAATAGGTTTAACTTAGGCTAAGTCTTCCAAATTTTTAATGGTATTTAAGTCATTTTTAATTTGACTTACTTGATTGGTAAGTAAGGTAGCCGTGCTCGTAGGTAAGTTTATTTCATTCAATACATCTTGATAGTCATCAATAGCAGCTTTTTCACCCGTAATGGCCGCTTCTAACATAGATTCGTCACTATCTGCAGAAAAGAAAGATTTTACATCCATCCATGCACGATGCATTGAGCCAGCCGCACTTCCTCCTTTATCAATTTCTTGTCCAAAGTTTCTAATTTCAGATTTTATAGCATGTCCAAACTGATTTCGCTCTTTTGATTTTCTCTCAAAATAACCTTTCAATCCTGGATTTTTAGCATTTTCTGCGGCTTTATGATACCCTTTTTCAGCATCATAACTTTTTTCTAATAAGGTATTTAATTTTTCACCTAATTTTTCAGTGTATGTCGTACTCATAATAATTGTTTTTAAATTAATAGCTTATTTTTTTTGATGCTAAGCTACTCAACATCAATACTGATGTAAAATTAGAAAGATTCAAGTTTGGAGTTTAACGCTATCCATTTGAATTTTAATCGTATCGATAAAAATTAATTGAATTCTAAAATTTCGGGTTAAAATTTGCTATTACATTAAGAATTACGGATTCTGATTTGGTAAAGTATGTTGCTTGTTGGGCAGCATGGTTAACATCTTGGAAATACTGATGTAAAGACCCTTCCTCATACAAAGTAACTAGCATTGGATGTACATAATATTTTCTACATACATTTCTTGTATTACCCAATTCTTTAGCAGCGGCATCAAAACCTAACAATATATTTTTTTGTCTTTCTTTTTTAGTTTCGGGCTGTTTCATTTCCATTAATTTTTCAAAAAATAATACTGAAGCAGCCCAAGTTCTAAAGTCCTTTGCAGAAAAAAACGCTCCACAAATGGCATGCAGGTAATCATTAATCATACTACTGTCAATAGATTGTTTAACACCATCTTCATCATAATATTTAAACAATTCCCAACCGGGTATTTCCTCACAGCGACTAACCAATCGGATTAATTTTTTATTGCGAATAGTTATGGAATGCTCCTTCCCTTTTTTACCAATAAATTCAAATTTCAAATGACTTTTATTGACTTCAACATGCCTTTTCCTTAAAGTAGACAAACCATAAGTCTGATTGCGTTTTGCATATTGTTCATTGCCTATTCTAATATGGGTTTCTTCCATAAGACGGATCACCAAAGCTATAACCTTAGTTTTCGGCCATCCCTTTTGGTCTAAATCGGCATCTACTTGCTTTCTAATAACAGGAAGTTGATTTCCAAACGCCGTCATTTTATAAAACTTCGTCTGATTTCGAATTTTTGTCCACCTAGGGTGATAACGATATTGTTTTCGACGTTTAGCATCACGCCCCATTGCTTGTAAATGTCCCTCCTCTAAATCTGTAATTTTAACATCATCCCACATTGGAGGAATAACTAAACTCTTTATTCTTTTTAACTCATTTTTATCTTTTAAACGTATTCCATTAAAGGAATAGGTAAAGCCCCTACCCCATTTTTTTCTAAGAATCGGAAAGTCCTTATCCTTAACATAAACAAGATTATATTGATTAATGATTTTTTCAGGAGTTCTTAACAATTGTATTAGCTTTCCTTTCGATACCGCCATTGAATTTGTTTTTAATAAATCAGTAGGTAAACTTAGCTTTGTATAACTAATTGGTTTACCCTCAACGCAAAAAAAATTAATGCAAATACTATTTATGATAAAATAGTATCCTATTCATTTTAAAGTAACTAAAACAAGAGTCCAAGCTATAGTTTTAGATGAAATCTCATGTCAGTTGAAGTACTATTTTTAACATTGAATAGATTTTTTAAAGCATTTTTTTTAATTTAGACCTCAAGGTACTTTGATGCAATAAAACCGATCAAAAAAGTATATTTGAATGAATTAACAATAAAATCATTTAATAATGTTTAATTACATTTCACAATTAATAGACGATCCTGATCCTATTATTATTATTCCTTTTGGTGGATTTGCAAATGATAAGAAAATATATGCCCAAGCTAGAGTACTAGAAGATGAGGGTATAGACACAACGATTGATAATTCTTTTTCAAAAAATATTGTTCGGTCTTTTAAGCGTTTTGAAACGGATGAAAAAGCCAACGTTTCTGTAAAAGTTACTTGGCAAAATAAAGAGTTCGTATTGGTTTCTGATCGTGAAGGTTATATCTATTTAAATACCAATCATGGTCTTGATCTAAAGCATAAAAAAACAATATGGATTCCAATAACTTATGCCCTAAAAGAAGATAGCAAAACCCTATTTACAATTACTGATTCTATAATGAAACCTGCTTCCAATGCTGAATTTGGAGTAATTAGTGATGTTGATGAAACTATTTTAGATACGGGGCTTTACTCCTTTTTAAAATGGAGAGTAATTATAAATACTATTGTTAAATCGAGTGATCAACGTTTGCCTATTGAGGGATCTCAGGAATTATGCTCCCAACTTTATGGCGGAAGAACGGGGTATAATGAAAACCCATTTTTTTACCTTTCTAATAGCCCATGGAATTTATATGATTATCTGCAGGCATTTTTAGAAAAAAACAATTTCCCAAAAGGCACTTTATTATTACGAGATATTGGTTTAGAAAACAAAAGGAAAAAATCTTTTTTAGAGGGTAACAAATTTTTAAAAATTAAGCATATACTTGAAACTTATCCATCAATGCCATTTATCCTTATTGGTGATGCTCACGATTTAGATTCTGAAATATATTTAGAAATAGCAAAGCAATTTCCCGATAGAATTCTTTGTATTTATATTAGAAGTATTGCAAAAACGAAGAAATTAAAAAAAGTTGTTCAATTAATAAAGAATAGTGCTCATGTAGAAATACTTTTGGCAGAAAATACGGCACAAATTATTAAACATGCTAAATCTAAAGGGTATATAGTTTCTTAACTACTATGTTCTTACCTATTCAAATACATATTATCATAAATTATTACAAAATTGGAAAAAACATAAAGACAAGTACTTAATTTACACGCGTTGTATCTGCTTTTATAATTTTTAAACTTTTTGAATTTTTATGTAAGTAAGCACTCAATATTTTAGAAGTGAAAAAGTTATTGCTGTATTGCTTTATATAGTCTTTAAATCCCTCAAAATGCTCTATAACATTCTCATTATCTATAAAACTAAATCCTTGGTATTCGCCATTTTCAATGAGTATTACACACGTTTCTGAAGAAGTTCTACCTTTTTCTACAATTGCATAAGATTGTTGTTCGTTTTGTACATTATATAATGCTTGCTTAACACGTTCGTTATAGGTAGCAACATCCTCTTTCTGGGAACAAATGCCTAAACAATTTTTAATTTTAGAATGTGAACATGATCCATTGGTTACTTGCAATGAGCAGTACTTAGGACACAAATTAAACTTTTCACATAACTTGGTTAGCGTTTCTGTGGCTACGGCAGTACTAAATAAAGTTTGAACTGAATTGTTACTCACCTTTGTTTTATGCAAAGCCAATTGCAATACTCCCAATTGATTTTCATAAGAGATTATTTGATAAACACTGGTTGGTTTTTTCTGTGTCTGATTGAATTTAGGATCGTTTTGACTAATATAATCTGCCTCCAAAAGTAATGCAGAAAGCTCATTTCCAGTTTCCTCAAAATCTAATGCATGCGTTTCATTGCAGATATTAATTATTTTTTGCGATTTGGAATAAAAGTGAGCTAACACCTTTTTTCTAATATTCTTATCCTTACCAACATAAATAATCTTTCCACCCTCATCTTTAAAAATATAAACACCTGGCGTGCTGGGTAGCTTTTCAAAATCTTTTGCAGGTAAATTATTAGGCAACGCAGTCTTAACTGACGACTTATTGAGATACTTCTTTAAAACTTCATACTCTGATTTGCTATCAAGTTTTAATAAATTTAAAAAAAGGATAGTTGTGGCTCTTGTGTCTGCCTCTGCCCTATGAGCACCATTTAATTCAATACCAACCGATCTACACAATTTCGATAAACTATATGATGGTAAACCTGGTATGAGTTTACGAGATAATCTTACTGTGCATAATTTTTCCTTCAAAAATTTTTCTCCAATAATTTCGAACTCTTTTTTTAAAAAACCGAAATCAAAATTCACATTATGAGCTACAAAAATGGAATCACTCATTTTCGTCTCAATAATTTCAGCTATTTCATGAAATTTTGGAGCATCGTAAACCATCTCATCACTTATTCCTGTTAATGCTGTAATATGTCCGGGAATAGGTGTCTCTGGATTGATAAGGGATTGATAAACATCAACAATCTCCATATTTATTACGGTAATAATGCATATCTCTGTCATTCTACCTATACTGACACCACCAGTAGTCTCTACATCAACTATTGAAAATTTTGATTCCTTGAAATTCATCTTACAAAGGTAATACGAAAAAGTATTTTTCAATACTTTAATTTATTACGGCAATTTAATAACTATTTGCGTTAATGAACTGCTTTTAGATTTACTAAAATTGTAGTGATAAAAACAAACAACAATGCAAATAATTTTTGAATACCACGATGTAAACTCCAGTAATGATTTAGAGAACTTGGTTACTGAGAAATTAAACGATTTAGAAGAAAAGTATGACTTTGTTCACAGAGCTGATGTTTTCTTTAAAAAAGAGAATACAAGTTCAGATGAAACGGGACTCATTTGTAATATAAGATTGAGTATGCCGGGTCCACGACTTTTCGCTGAGGCAACGCATAGTAATTTTCAATTTTCTATTGCTGAATCGATTAATGACTTAGAAAGCCAATTGCGAAAACGCAAAGATAAAATGATTAATTACTAATTAAAAAATGGACCAATGACCGCTGATATTTCAAAAAAACTTTTCAACCTGAGTACAGATTCCTTTACTATTATTTTCTTAACAGCAATAGGCTCGTTTGTAGCATTAATGCTTTACACAAGAATTTTTGGGAAAAGAAGTTTTTCTAAAATGTCAAGTTTTGATTTTTCCATGACTGTAGCCATTGGATCTATCATAGCAACTACAATAGTTTCTTCATCAGTAACCATGTTACAAGGTATCGTTGGATTAGGAGCTGTATATAGTATCCAATTAACTGCTGCCTTTGCAAGAAGATACAATTGGGTTAAATCATTAATAGATAATAAACCATTGCTTTTAATGGAAGGCGAAGATATACGCTATGATAATTTAAAAAAAGCTAGAGTAACCAAAGACGATCTCATAAGTAAACTTAGAGAGGCCAATGTTTTAGAAAAATCTCAGATAAAAGCAGTGGTTTTTGAGGCTACTGGTGATATCAGTGTATTACATACTGATAAAAAAAATAGTGAAGTCGAAGATTGGTTATTAGCTGATGTAAATAGATAAAATAATTAATAACTATAAAATTAATAATATTATGAAAGTAAAACCATATTTAGCCTTTTCAGGCGAATGTCAAGAAGCAATTAATTTTTATGCAGATTGCTTTGACGCTAATGTAACAAACAGAATAACATACGAAGATGCGAAAATGGATATTCCAGAATCGTATAGAAAGAAACTTCAACATGCCGAAGTTAAAGGGAATGGCGTACATATCTTAGCCTATGATGCTGCACCAGATACACCACTAAATGGTGGTAATAAAATACATATGAGTATTGATTTAAATGATACAAATAAAGCAAAGACAATGTTTAAAAAATTGTCTGAAGGTGGACAAATTAATAATCCGTTTAACGAAGAACAATGGGGTGCATTATATGGACGTTGTACGGATAAATTCGGAATCCATTGGATGATTAATTGTGATTTGTAAAAAATGACGGTTACAACACACCTATTACTAAGTGGTTATTCTTATACATGGGAATGACCACTTTACTTTTAATTTTATTTAAATGCTTAAACCTATTTTAAAATTCTTTAAAAAAAAATACCAAGGTGTAATACATAGTATTGCATTTTTCCCTGTACTTCTAAGTATTGCGTTTTTACTTCTAGCTATTGGTGCTTTACAAATTGAGAATTTAGAAATAGTAAATTCTGTAAAGAAAAAAATTCCATATCTTTTTATAGAAGATTATGAAACAGCTAGGTCCATTTTATCAACTATTATTGGTGGTATTTTATCACTTACTGTATTTAGTTTCACCATGGTAATGGTAGTTTTAAATCAGGCATCTTCAAACTTTTCACCTCGATTATTACCAAATCTTATATCAAATAAAAGACATCAAATTATCTTAGGAATTTATATTGGTACGTTACTTTACTGTATCATCATTTTAATCTCCTTAGGTGCCACTGGTATGGATTCAGAATCATTTGGTTTATCCACTATGGTTGCCGCTTCTTCAAGTTTAGTTTGTATAGGTCTTTTTGTATATTTTATTCACAGTATTTCACGAGCAATTCAAATACACAATATTATTAATAGAATATTTGAATCTAGTACTAGTTATTTAGAAAAAAGAAAAAAGGATCAAAAATTAAAGAAAATAATTGTAAAAGCTTTAGATACGGAAAGCTGGACAACTATTTCTAGTGATAAAACGGGTTATTTTAGAGGATTTGATAAAGCATTAATAAACGATGCTTTTAAAGAAAAAAACAATCAAATTGAAATAATTCCTTATTTGAATCAGTATATTTGGAAAGGAATGCCGGTTTTAAAAATCAAAAAATCTATAACTGATGAGGAGCTTAAAGATTTGATTTTTTGCCTCAATATTTCATCAGATAGGCATGAAGATGATAAAGGAATTTCAGGGATGATAAAATTAACAGAAATTGCGGTCAAAGCGATGTCACCAGGAATTAATGATCCTGGAACTGCCATAGATGCCATTAATAAAATGGAGCAATTACTGAGTGAATTTCTCAAATTTCCTAAGGTCATTTCAACACCAATGACACATAGTAAATTAATAATTACTGAAAACAATGTTTCTGCAAAAGAATTAATGCGAATCTTAGTTCAGCCTATTCGATTGTATTCAAAGAAAGATAATTCCGTAATTTATGTTCTTATTAAATCATTACAGTATATTTCAATGAACTCAAACATTTCAAACGAAAATAGATTAGTTGTCAAAAGGGAATTGGAAGCGTTAAAAAATGATATTGATAAAAATGTTACTAATAAATTTGATAAAGAAAATTTAATGGCATTATTAGAAACCAACGTTTTTGATACAGTACTTTAATTATAATAATCAGACCAACCGATGTAAGTATCGATAGCCTACAAGGTTGCATAAAATATATACCAATGAAAAAAATTAAAACAATTAACCCATTTAACGGAAAATTGATTGCAGAATATGAACAACATTCTAAAAAAGAAATAAGTCAAATTCTTGACAAGGCTCAAGTTACTTTTGAAGAATGGAAAAAAGAAGAAATTTCAGAAAGAGTTGCGTTACTAAATAATCTTAGTGATTTATTAATTCGGAAAAAAGCTGAATTGGCACAATTAATTACGACAGAAATGGGAAAACCCATTAAGCAAAGTGTTGCCGAAATAGAAAAGTGTAGTTCGGTTTGCGAGTTTTATGCGATAAATGCAGATGATTTTTTATCGGATGAACTTATTGATACAGAAGCTCAAGAAAGTTTTATTAGTTACGATCCTTTAGGATGTATTTTAGCAATTATGCCTTGGAATTTTCCATTTTGGCAAGTCTTTCGTTTCGCAGCACCAACATTAACTGCTGGTAATACAGCCATCTTAAAACATGCTTCCAATACTACAGGATGTGCCTTAGCTATTCAAGATTTATTTATAGAGGCAGGTTACCCTGAAGGTTGTTTCCAAACCGTTTTAACTGATCATAAGAGCATTGAAAAAATTATAGAAAATGATATTATTAAAGCGGTAACTTTAACAGGAAGTGAAAAAGCAGGAAGAAAAATAGCAGCAATTGCAGGTCAAAACTTAAAGAAAACAGTCTTAGAATTAGGTGGAAATAATGCGTGTATTATTTGGGAAGACGCTGACTTGAAGACCTATATAGATACCATGGTTAATGCTAGAATGTTAAATGCAGGTCAAAGCTGCATTGCCGCAAAAAGGTTTATTGTTGTTGATGCTATTTATGACGAATTTTTAAAACAATTTACAGCGAAAATAAAAACGCTAAGATCAGGTGACCCTATGGAAACAAGCACTGATATTGCAACTATGGCTAGACCGGATTTAGCAAAAAAAGTCCAAGAACAAGTTAATGAATCACTCATAAAAGGGGCTACAATTCACATTGGAAATACATGCGACAGTGCTTCTTACGAACCTACAATTATTACTAACGTAATAGCTGGTATGCCCTTATTTGATGAGGAAATTTTTGGCCCCGTAGCAGCAATTATCAGCGTAAAAGACAGAGCTGAATCAATAGCAGTGGCGTCAACTACTAATTTTGGTTTAGGAACCATGCTTTTTACGGAAGACATTGATGCCGCTAGAATGGAAATAGAAAATATTAATGATGGCTCCTTCTTTATCAATGAAATGACCAAATCAGATGCTAGATTACCTTTTGGCGGTACCAAAATTTCTGGATATGGCAGAGAACTTTCAAAAGAAGGTATGTTAGCATTCGTAAATGAAAAAACAATTTATATTAAATAGTTATTCTTTATTCAAATATTTTGCAAAATCAGAAGGAGTCTTTATTTGTATTACTTTGTGACCATGTATTACGATAGGATAGGTAATAATTATGGGGTGCGTTTCGATCAATTTTAACCAATAGTGTTCCTTTAAATTCATCACTTTATTTCCGTAAATTTTTACAAAATCTGGATGATTTACATTTACCAATTCAGAAATAGACATTTTTAAATGATCTGCTATTTCTAACCACTGCGTTCCCGTTACTTTCGTTGTGGAAATATCAATAGGTAGCACTTTTTTCTCAGAAACCTCTACAAACGGTAACGTTTGCTTACCAATTGAGGTTTCTGAATTGTAATACAATTTTATTTGTCGGTTATCTTTTGATATTACCCCCATATTTCTCTTGATTTAAATGTTGTTTTTATAATTTTTCAATTTTCTTATCGCTATATTCTTTTTTATAAATTTTTAACATTACCAAAAATAAACTTAATAATAGCGGACCGAAGATTAAGCCTATAAATCCGAATAATGGTACTCCTATTATAACTCCTATTAAGGTAATTAAAGGGTGCACATTGTCTAATTTTTTTAATACAAAAAGTCGTATCAAATTATCTGTAGAACCTACTATAATTATACCATATAACAGTATACCCCACGCCTGAAAAGCATCTCCATTAGCATAGGTTAAAATAAATGCGGGCACGATACCTAGCAACCCACCTACAAAAGGTATCATTGAACCAACAGTAACCATAACAAACCAAAAAATAGGATTTTCAATTCCGAATATAAAAAAACCTATAAGTGCAACAACCCCTTGTGAAATAGCCACCAAAGGAATTCCCAGTGCATTCGATCTTACCATTTTACTAACATCCTCACCAATAATTTTCAAATTATCTTTACCTAAAGGAATATATTCAAACAGACTTTCTTTTAATTTTCTTCGGTTCGTTAACATATAAAACAGCAAAAAATACATTATAAAAACAGCAAGTATTACTTCAAAAGTACTACCCGCAAAACTTTGCAATTTGCTCGATACAGCTGAAGACACTTCTGAAGTATCTATTTTAGAACTTAAATCGAACCCCACATAATTCTGAATATTTTCTAGTTCAATTTTTAAAGCATTTAGTACCCGCTCCGAGTTCGTAGCTACATCACTAATTTTATTGCCCAACATAAAAACAATTCCTGCAACAGGTAACATGATTCCAATAAAGGATAATGATAATAAAACAATAGCTGCCAATTGAGAGTTCCAACCTTTATTTACCAATCGTTTCATAGGCTTACGTAATAACACGTAAATGGTTATAGCTCCCAAAACACCTGACAAGTAAGGCAACATCTCAAAGAAAATAAGAATTCCAATAAAAAGTAATACAAGTAATAGAAACAATTGATTGATTATTTTGGGACTGATAAATTTCACTGTCGTTAATTTTAAAGATTTGTAGTTATTTCATCATTTTAAATTACTCATCAATCATTTTTTCTCCTATTATTAATTTCTAAATTGATAAGTGCTAGTCGTACTAATTCTAAATACCTTGAATTTGTCATGATTTGCTTGTTGTAAAATTAAGATTAAGGACTTTTAGATTTTAACCTTTTTAATTAATTTGTTAACCGTAACGCTGAAAAAATGAAGATATAACTGCCTAGTTCTAATTAAAATAAGAACAAGTAGGCTATTTTTTAATTTTGAACGAATGCGAAGTTGGCTTAATTCCAAATCCATATTTTTCTGAAAATACCCATGTAAATTCAGCTCCAAAAAATAAAATTAAGCAAGAGTAGGACACCCAAAGTAATATTAAAACAACAGTTCCTGCAGTACCATAGGTTGAATCAAAATCTGCACGACCAAAATACAGTCCTAATAGAAACTTCCCTAAGACAAACAACACCGCTGTAATTATCGCACCAACCCAAACCGATTTCCATTTAATTTTGGCATTTGGTAAATACTTAAACATTAAAGCAAAAAGTACCGTAATAATACCTAGAGATAATATAATATCTAAAATGTAGGCTAGGTAAACTATAAAGTCCGGAAAATTGCGGTTTAAAAAATTAGCGAGGGCAGATAAACCTGCGGTGATAATAAAACTAATCAATAATAAAAATCCGATTACTAAAATAAAAGTAAAACTTCTAGCTCTATTAAGCAGCATTCTCCAAAATTTCTGTTGAGGTGCTGAATCAATTTTCCAAATTTGATTTAAAGAAATCTGCAAATGATAAAAAACACCAGAAGCTCCAAATAATAGCGTACCAATCCCTATTATCGTTGAAATTAAATTTTTATCACCTTCTTGCGTTTCTGAAATCATGCTTTCAATAGCATTGGCAGCATCCTTTCCCAAAGCACTGGATATCTCATTGGTCAACTCACCTTGAACAATATCTTGACCCCAAATAGAACCAATAACATTTACAATGATTACTAATAAACCGGGCATCGATAAAATGGCATAATAAGCAACCACAGCACTCAATCTAAATGGGTTTTCTGCATCCCAAGCTTTGTAAGTTTTAACCAACAAGGAGGGTAAATCTGCTATTTTGAATTTTGATGATGGTTGTGTAGTGTTTTCCAATTATATATAGTTTTAAAAAGTAATGGAAAATTAACTTTTTAAAAAAAAATTAATAACGCTATCGATTAATTATTTAACGCAAAACATAATTACATTATAGAATACGCTAATCCATCATTAATTTAATGAATAAAAAATACAATCTATTATATAACCTAAATTTTCCCTTAATACATTCATAAATCCTATTCAATTGAGTGAATTAATCATGTATTTGCATAAATTATCCATACTAAATTGAGAGAATATGGCTACTTTTATACCTTATTAGACAAAAACATTTATCATTATAAGCAAGAATGCATGCATTCTAAAAATAGGTTTATTTTTAGTTGTTATCATTTTATTAAATAGTTTTAAATAATATATATCATAAGACAGGCTAAATATGTTTTAATGTTTAATGAGGTTTTTAAAGAAAACAGTACAGTACAAGATTGAGTTTAAGTAATCAAGGTCTATTATTGATCTCAATTAAAAAAATAGGAAGTACACATTATAAAAATAATATAGGTAAATAAAATAATAAACATTGATCATTATGAATAACAAAGCAAATATGCTAAAACTAGCATTATTTTTAACAGTAATAATTGGATTTTCCAGTTGTACAAAAGCAGAAGTAGATGATACCCCTTGGGTAGAAATATTTGATGGAAAAACCTTAGATGGTTGGTCAATCATTGGAGGAAAAGCCACTTATGCTGTTGAAAACAATTCAATTGTTGGTAGAACGGTTAGAAATACCCCAAACACCTTTTTAAGGTCTGACAAAATGTATGGAGATTTTATACTTGAATTAGATTATAAAGTAGATTCTACGATGAATTCGGGAATTCAAATTAGATCTAATAGTTTTCCTAATTATAGAAATGGTCGTGTACATGGTTATCAAATTGAAATTGATCCTTCTGAAAGAGCATGGAGTGCAGGAATTTATGATGAAAGTAGACGCGGATGGTTAAACCCTTTGACAGATAATCCTGAAGCTCAAAAAGCATTCAAGCAAAATGATTGGAACCATTATCGAATAGAAGCTATAGGAGATACCATTAAAACATGGATAAATGAAATTCCTGCAGCCTACCTCATTGACGACAAAACGGCTTCTGGTTTTATTGGACTTCAAGTACATAGTATACATGAAGATAAAGCCGAAGGCACAGAAATTATTTGGAAAAATGTAAAAATACTTACAGATAGCCTACAAAAATATTCAAAAAAATCTCCTTTAAAACCTATCATAACGAAAAATCAATTGACAATAGACGAAGCTAAAAGTGGTTGGAAATTACTTTGGGATGGTACATCAACGAAAGGATGGAGAGGTGCTAAACTTGATAAATTTCCTGAAAACGGATGGGAAATAACAGATGGTATTCTTACGGTTTTACCTTCTGGAGGTGCAGAATCTGCTGCTGGTGGTGATATTGTTACGGATGATTTATATGGCAATTTTGAACTTAAAGTTGACTTTAAACTAACTCCAGGTGCAAATAGTGGCATAAAATATTATGTAGATACCAATATTAATAAAGGAGCGGGATCTTCTATCGGGTTAGAATACCAAATACTTGATGATGACTTACATCCTGATGCAAAATTGGGTAATCATGATGGTAGTAGAACAGTGAGTTCATTATATGATTTAATTCAAGCAGATGTTAATAAACCTATTCATCCAATTGGTGAATGGAATACTGCCTATATCATTTCAAAAGACAATCATGTAGAACATTGGCTTAATGGTGTAAAAGTACTAGAATATGAACGCGGTAGTGATGACTTTTTGAAATTAGTTTCTGAAAGTAAGTATGTAAAATGGCCTAAATTCGGATTACTAGAAAAAGGTCAAATTCTATTACAAGATCATGGTGATAGAGTATCTTTTAAAAATATAAAAATCAAATCAAACTAAACCCAACAATATGTCAAGTAGAAGAAATTTTATAAAAAAAGCTGCCGTAGGTTCGGCAGGCATCGCATTAACTAGTAACTTAAATGCAATGAGTGCAAAAAGTTATTCAAAAATAATTGGTGCCAACGATCGAATTCATGTTGCTATTCAAGGCTTAGGACGACGTTATGGTGCATATATTCCTGCAATAGCAGCTAAAAGTAGTAATGTTGAGTTGCTTTATTTATGTGATGTAATGAAAAGTCAACGTGATAATGCGGCATTAAAGTTTTCAAAGGTAGTAAAGGATAAATTTAAATTAGAAAATGACATTCGAAATATTATTAATGATAAAAAGGTAGATGCGATTTTCATGGCAACTCCCGATCATTGGCATGCACCTGGTGCATGTATGGCTATGCAAGCTGATAAACATGTGTATTTAGAAAAACCTTGTAGTCATAATCCAAGAGAAGGAGAGTTATTAGTGGCCTATCAACAAAAATATGGAAAAATGGTTCAAATGGGGAACCAACAACGTTCTTCATTACAATCTCAAGAAATTATTAAAGAAATCCATAATGGTATTTTAGGAGATGTATATGAAGCTACTGCATTTTATACAAGTAATAGGGGGCCTGTACCGCATCAAGAAAAAACCAACCCACCTGAAGGTTTAGATTGGGAACTTTTTCAAGGACCAGCACCAAGAAGAGAATACACTCATGATACTTGGAATTATAACTGGCATTGGTATGGATGGGATTATGGTACTGCTGAAATGGGTAATAATGCGACACATGAATTAGATATTGCTCGTTGGGCATTAGATGTTAAATATCCTGAAAGTGTGTCTGTGAATGCGGGTAAATTTCATTACAAAGATGATGGTTGGGAAATGTATGACACTATGGAAGCTGAATTTAAATTCTCTGGAAACCGAACCATCAAATGGGACGGACAAAGTAGAAATGGTTATCAAAAATTTGGGGCAGGAAGAGGTACCATTATTTATGGTTCTAAAGGGTGCGTATTTATAGATCGAGGTGGTTATAAATTATTTGATAATAAAGGAAAACTAATAAAAGAAAATATTAATAAAGGAGCAGAAGCCGGTAACACGCTTGGCGGAGGTGGAGATATTTCTACTCAACATACCTTAAATTTTTTCGATGCAATAAGAGGTAATGCACCACTCACCTCACCTATCGAACAAGGTGTAATCAGTCAACAACTTACCCACTATGCAAATATCGCTTCAAGAATCGATAGTGCCTTTGAGGTAGATGAAACGACAGGAAGAATTTACAATAGAGAAGCTATGAAATTATGGTCAAGAACCTATGAACCAGGTTGGGAAATTAAAGCTATTTAAATACTTCCTATATTAAATTTTGATTATGGATAGAAGGAAATTTATTAAGCAAAGCGGAACAGTATCTGCAGCTTTATTAGGAACATCATCAATTTTAGCTGGTGTTGGTTATGGTTTTAGTGATGATAAAAACATAAACATTGCTGTAATTGGCACTGGCGATCGTGGTAAGGGATTAATGCCACTATTAAAGAGCATAGAAAATGTAACCCTTTATGCATGTTGTGATATTATTCCATTCCGCTTAGAAGAAGGTTTAAAACGGGCAGGTGACAATGTAAAAGGATATTCTGATTACAAAAAACTATTAAAAGACAAAGCCATTGATGCCGTTATTGTTTCTACTACATTTAGCATGCATGACGAAATAGCCATGGCTGCCGTTAAAGCAAATAAGCATGTGTATTGTGAAAAAACATTGGCAAAAGGTTACGATGGAATTAATAATTTATTAGAGAGTGTTAAATCTTCTAATTTAATATTTCAATCTGGACATCAATACCACTGTTCAAAATTATATGAACATATAGTTGCCCTTATCAAAAAAGGTAAAGTAGGAAAAATAGCTGCTTTTGAGTGTCAATGGAACAGACATGGAGATTGGAGAAGAACAGTTGATCATCCTGACATGGAACGCATTATAAATTGGCGGATGTATAAAGAATATTCAGGTGGGCTTACCGCTGAGTTATGTTCGCATCAAATAGACTTTGTGAATTGGGTTTTAGAAGCTAATCCTGAAAAAGTAATGGGGACTGGTGGTGTAGATTATTGGAAAGATGGTCGAGAAACGTATGATAATGTTCATTTAATTTATAGCTATCCCAATGGTGTTAATGCCAAATTTTCTTGCTTAACAAGTAATGCAAATGAAGGGTATCAAATTAAAATTATGGGTGATAAAGGTACCATTCTACTTGATTATGATAAAGCAACGTTTTACCCGGAAGGTAAAACAAAAGCGGTACAACAAGATGTTGACGGCGTTTCTGGAGCTACTGCAAAAGCAAAATATGGCTATGGCGAGGTAATACATATTGAACATGAAGAACCAACAAAGCAAGCCATGATAGATTTTAGAGATAACATCTTGAATAATACCATGCCAAAATCTAATGTTATTACAGGAGCAAAAGCTGCCATTTGCGTTCAAATGGGTTTAGATGCCATGTATAATGAGACTATTGTACATTGGAATCCGAAATTCAACAATTTAGGTTAACAAAATCGATTATAATTTTTATGAAAATAAATTTATTAGTGAAGCATTTTTTGCTTAAAAATTCAGTGCGTTTCATTTTATTATTCATTTTAATTATATGTATAAATTGTAAAGTTAAAGCAGACCAAACAGAAGTTGGTAATCCAACAGCACCTACTGGACTAACCGTAGAGAATATTAGGAATACTACAAATGTTAAAATAGTAGATAAAACACCTGAATTTGGGTGGATTATTCCTAGCACTACACCAATTCAAAAAGCCTATCAAATAATAGTATCTTCTTCTAAAGAAAATTCTAATATTACGAAAGGTGATGTTTGGGATTCAGGAAAAATAATAGGTACTGAATCTTTTAATATTTCATTTAAAGGAAATGCATTAAAAGAAGGTCAAACTTATTTCTGGAAAGTTAGAATATGGAATAATGCAGATCAAGAAAGTCAGTATTCAGAAATACAGGCATTTCAAACCGGCAGTCAAAACAATATAATTACAACTGCCAATAGTCTTAAAATGGATTCTATAAAACCTACAGTATTTGAGAAAATCTCTAAAACATCCTATTTTGTAGATTTTGGTAAAGCAGCATTTGCAAATATCTCATTTTATTATAATGCCAAAAATAATGACACTATTAGTGTTCGTATAGGAGAACAGTTAGAAGGTACTAGAATAAATAGAAATCCCCAAGGAACCATTCGCTATCAAGAAATAAAAATTCCTGTAAGTCCTGAAAAAAAATCTTATATATTACCTATAAAGCCGGACAAAAGAAATACGAAAGTGGGAGCCATAATACTCCCCGACTCTTTCCCTGTATTGATGCCTTTTAGATATGCAGAAATTGAAAATGTAAAAGAACCAATAGAAAAAAATGCATTTACACAATTAGCCTTTCATAGTTATTGGGACGATTCAGAAAGTAATTTTCAAAGTTCAGATTCCATTTTAAACCAAATTTGGGATTTATGTAAATATTCAATAAAAGCAACAACATTTGCAGGCGTCTATGTTGATGGTGATAGAGAACGAATTCCGTATGAAGCTGATGCGTATCTAAATCAATTAAGTCATTATACCACGGATAGAGAATATGCTATGGCTCGCCAAACTATAGAATATTTTATGGAACATCCTACATGGCCAACAGAATGGCAATTACATGTGGCGTTAATGTTTCACGCTGATTATATGTATACCGGAAATACAGAACTCATTGAACGATATTATGATGAATTAAAGCACAAAACATTACTAGAATTGAGGCGAGAAGACGGACTAATTAGTTCTTCTAATGCAACACCTGAATTCATGAAAAAATTAGGTTTTAAAAACCCCAAAGACAAATTAAAAGATATTGTAGACTGGCCACCTGCTCAAAAAGATACTGGTTGGAAGTTAGCAACTAAAGAAGGTGAACGTGATGGATTTGTTTTTACGCCTATAAACACCGTTGCAAACTGTTTGTATTATCGCAATTTAGAAATAATGATAGAATTTGCACAGTTGCTTAACAAACCAAAAGAAGTTACATTTTTCAAAAATTTAGCACAACAGGTAAAAACTTCCATAAATAGTAAATTACTTGATGCTGAAAGAGGTTTTTATAAAGATGGTGAAGATACAGAGCATGCCTCATTACATTCAAACATGATGGCCTTAGCTTTTAATATTGTACCCAAAGAAAATATTTCAAGTGTTGCTGAATTTATTAAAACAAGAGGCATGGCATGTAGTGTCTATGGTTCTCAGTATTTATTAGATGCCTTGTATAATGCTAATGAATCCGATTATGCATTGCGTTTATTAACATCAACAGAAAACCGCAGTTGGTATAATATGATTCGAATAGGCTCTACCATAACCCTTGAAGCTTGGGATATGAAATATAAACCAAATGCCGATTGGAACCATGCATGGGGAGCAACACCTGCAAATATAATACCTAGAGGTTTATGGGGTATTCAACCTAAAACACCTGGTTTTAAAATAGCGACTATTAAACCACAATTGGGTAATTTATCTCATTCCAAAATAAAAGTTCCTACTATACATGGAAGTATTATTGCTGAATATGAAAAGAGTAACCCATCAGAAATGAACTTTTCTATTGAAATTCCAGGTGGTATGACGGCAGAATTTATTTTACCTGATAACATACATGAAGTTTACGTAAACAATAAAAGTATACAACAACAGGGTTCAGTAATCCTACTTAAAAGTGGTAAAAACACTATAAAAGCAACGTTTTAATGTATTAAATTACTAAAAGATTTAAGAATGAAAAAAAACATTATAATTACTACCCTTTTATTTCTATTCTTATTTCAATTTACCACGGGATACACTCAAGAATTAAAACCATCAACGTTATTCTGCGATAATATGGTTTTACAACAAGGAATGGACGTTCCTGTTTGGGGCACTTCAAAACCCAATGAAAAAATTACGGTGAAATTTGCCAACCAAACTAAATCTACTATTGCGGCAAGTAATGGTAAATGGATGGTGAAGTTAGCCCCTTTAACTGTTTCAAAAACAGGAAGAGCAATGAGTATTACTGGAAGTTCTGAGATTATACTATCTGATATCCTCGTTGGTGAAGTATGGATCTGTTCCGGTCAATCGAACATGCAATTTTCGGTAAAAGCGGTTCCTGAAATAGAATCACTTGTGCCTTTTGCCAAAAATATTAGAAGTTTTGAAGTAAAAAGAATAGTATCTTTTAAAGAGGAAGATAATGTAATTGGTAACTGGTCAACTACCCTTCCTAGCAGTGCAGTAGCTTTTGGATTTGCTTATTTTCTAGAAGCTATAGGTGATGTTCCGGTTGGAATTATACATGCTTCTTGGGGCAGTTCTTCTATTGAAGCTTGGATGCCAAGAGATATGACCAAAGAATTACCATATTTCAAAACGATTATGCATGCTTTTGATAAAGATATAACTACACATAACAACATCCAAAAGTCTCTAGATGCTAAAAATGGCTGGACACGTAATGAAGATATTTTTATGAGGCGACAACCAAATATTTTGTATAATGCCATGATAAAACCATTAGCCCCTTATGCTTGCAGAGGATTAGTATGGTATCAAGGTGAACGCAATACCCGATATCTTTCTGGAGTCCCTGAAGTTACCGAAAAGAACTGGTTTCATAATGTTATTGGAATGAAAGAATATGGAACTGTTTTAAAATTATGGATTGAACGTTACAGAAAAGAATGGCATAATGATAACATGCATTTTTCAATTGTAATGTTACCCGGTTATGGTAAAGGTACTGCTGCTAATCCTGATATAGATTCTAAAAGTCCAACGGCAGCATCCTGGGCATGGATGAGAGAATCGCAATTAAAAGCATTAGACTTACCAAATACGAGTGTTGTGAATACAATTGATCTGGGTGATGAAAAAAATATTCATCCAACAGATAAATTTCCTCTAGCTCAACGGTTGGCTTTGCAAGCCGCTAAATTCACACTCAATAAAAACGTTGTTGCTGAAGGTCCTATGCTTGATTCTATTGAAATTAATGACAACACTTTAGTAGTCCATTTTAAAAATAGTAAAGGCTTAAAAACTACAAATAAGAAAGCTCCAACAGGATTCTGGATTGCAGACAACTCTCTAAAATGGGAAATTGCCGATGCTAAAATTGAAGGAGAAACGGTATTGCTCAATACTACAAAGCTTAAAAAACCACTATACGTTCGTTATGCATTTGCTGGAAAGCCTGATGTTAATTTAGTTAATGATGCTAACTTACCTGCCTATCCATTTAGAACAGATATTCAAACCACTAATTAATATTGAATTCAAAGCAAAGTTACTTTTGCTAGAATTACCAATGCTTATATGCCAAATAAACTAATCGCATAAATGAAAACTTATAACAATCGTATTCTTCTATATAGTACAATGTTCGGACTATATTTTTTTGGAGGAATTGTAAACGCTCAAAATCCGATTACTACTTTTAAAGGAATTTCAGACCCACACATTCGCGTTTTTAATGACACTATATATCTCTATAGTGGACATGATGCTGATCCCAATGATAAAACCTGGGTTATGAGAGATTGGCGTGTTTTTGCCACAACGAATCTATTAGACTGGAAACATGTACAAACTATATCTCCTAAAGATAACTATATGGATGATAATAGTGAAGATTGTTGGGCTAGTGATGCCAGTGCGAGAAATGGAAATTATTACTTTTACTTTTCTGATAGAAAACGTGGCATTGGTGTTATGAAAGCAAAGCATCCTACTGGTCCTTTTACAGATGCGTTGCATAAACCTTTAGTTTCTCCATTACACGACCCTACGCTTTATACAGATGATGATAAAAATAAAACGCCTTATCTAATTTATGGAGATAAAACAGATGCATATTATATTGTTAAGTTAAATAATGATATGATTTCTACGGCCGAAACTCCCAAACCAATAGAAATAAAAGGAGATGCTTGGAAAAATGCACCTGAATGGATGGATAAAAACTATCTTTTCAAATATAAAGAGTTATACTATTTAAGTTGGGGAAATCAATATGCCGTATCTAAGAATATTTATGGTCCTTATGAATGTGTTGATGCTGTTGGTACAGGATATAAGTTGGGTGAATTTGCACATGGTAGTTTTTTTTGGTGGAAAGGTCAGTTTTATCATATTTGGTGTTATTACATACGAGATGGATATAAGTTTAGAGAAAGCATTATAAGTTATTGCCATATTGATGATAATGGACATATAGTAACCGACACCAACTTCTTAGATAAACATTTTAGCAATGGCGTTGGTCAGTATAACGCATCATGGAAAAAAATTGAAGCAGAATGGTATTATGAAAAATCATCAAATATAGAAAAGCGAGGGCTTAAGAATAAAGGATTTCGATTGACCAACATAAAAGATGGAAATTGGATTCGATATGCTGAAATGTTATTCAAAAATGAAAATTATGAATTTCAACTGCAACTAAATAGTGTTCAGGGCAAAGGCTTTTTAGAAATAAGACAAGGTAATTTATCTGGTCAAATTTTAGGAAGAATACCTATTGACTCAGATAATTTGCAAAAGAAATACATCTTAAAAAATATGCATTGCTTAAAAGGTAAAACAGATTTATATTTAACATTTAAGGGAACCGAAGACTTTAATGTAGCGTTAGATTATTTTAACTTCTTAAGAAAGTAATACGTAAATTAATATCGTTAAGGTTACAAGTATTAGTCCTGCCGTTTTTACAGCTGGCCACGATTTTTCATCAGAACCTTTATCCATATAAGGATGCTCTTCAACTGTTGGAAATAAGTAGGAGACTAAGAACATGATGATAAAATTAAGCACAAATTCTATACCCCAAAGGTGAACAAAATGGATATTTAAATCTAAAATAAATGTGGTTAAGATGTAAAAGGTAAATCCAAAAAAGAGTCCTGCCTTTGCCCCTTTCGTGTTAATCTGTTTAAAAAAGATACCCGCAATAATTATTGATGAAATAGGAATAAAAAAGATACCATTTAATTCTTGAAGTAGTTGGTATAAACCTTCTGGAGCATAAGCTACCATCGGTGCTACACAGATAGCAATTATGGCTAAAACTACAGAAGACAATTTTCCATATTTCACTAATTTTGCATCTGAGACATTCTTATCTATTATCTTTTTGTAAATATCTAAGCAGAAAATAGTACTGGCTGAGTTTAAAACACTGTTAAAAGTGCTCAATACTGCTCCTAAAATAACAGCTGCAAAGAACCCATATAAATACGTAGGTAACACTTTTTTTACAAGCATAGGGTAAATTAAATCAGGGGTTTCATAATATTGATCTTGAAAATAATAGAATGCTATAAGACCTGGTAAAACTATAATCGCCGGAACAAATAACTTTAAAACTCCTGTATATATCAATCCTTTTTGTGCTTCTACTAAGTTTTTTGCACCAAAAGCCCGTTGAATAATTGCTTGATTCATCCCCCAAAAATAGAGCTGGTTAATCATTAAACCTGTAAATAATACAGAAAACGGAAGCACAGAATCAGGTTTTCCAATAATATCAAATTTATCAGGAGCAAAATCATAAACAGTACTCAATCCGGTAAGTATATTACCATCACCAATTTGATAAAGTGCAATCGTTGGGATCAATAAACCACCAAGCATCAATCCTATTCCATTTAAACTATCCGAATAGGCAACCGCTTTTAACCCCCCAAAAACGGCATAAAAAGATCCAATAATCCCTATCACCAAAACTGTGTAAATCAGTGAGTACTCTTTAGAAATATTGAAAATACTTGAAAAGTCAAACACACTTTCTATATTAATGGCACCAGAATACAAAACAATGGGTAATAAGGTGATGACAAACGATGACATTAATAAAAAAGCAACTACCGAACGTACAGCTCCATCAAAACGTTTTTCTAAAAATTCAGGTATTGTAAAAATACCCATTTTCATAAATTTAGGAATGAAATAAATTGCGGCAATCACTAAAGCTATGGCTGAGGTTACCTCCCAAGCAATTATAATGATACCATTTTTATAGGAGCTTCCATTCATACCTATTAAATGCTCGGTAGAAATGTTAGTAAGTATCATAGAACCTGCGATAATAGGTCCCGTTAAACTTTTACCTGCTAAAAAATACCCTTTTGATGTTGTGAATTTATCTTTACGAAGTTTAAAAACAGTGTAAAATATTACAAAAAATGTAAATCCAAAAAAACCTAAATAGGTATAAAGCATATCAAAAAGTGGTATTTAGTTAGTAGTTAGTGATTAAAATTTTAACGAAGAAGGCAGGTATTTTGAAACTAGTTCTTCATAATAAGGTCTGAGTGCTTTTGCATCTGGTTCTACAGGAGCTTTTGAATACAGATCATAGGGATTAAACTTTTTAACCCATTCAAACATTTCAATATCCTTTTCATTCATCAAATGTGCATAAGCATTCTCACGATGTTGTGCATAAAAAGAATGATATCTGATCATGTATAATGCGGGCTCTGGTAAGTGATTTTTTAATATTTGGTATAAATATTCATCATGTCCCCAACTCATTTTCACCTTATCTAAACCACAATTAGGAGTATAAATTCCAAATTTAGTATTATACCGATCGTCATTGGTATCTGGGTTATTCTCAAAAAATTCAGGGTATACAATGGTATCTGAAAATTTACACCCAACTGGAAAAGTATCTCCCACAACTGCCCATTGTGGCTCCCCAAACAGACATAATACCTTACCTAAATCGTGAATAAAACCTGTGAGTACAAACCAATCTGGATGACCATCTGCTCTTATCGCTTCAGACGTTTGCAATAAATGTTGAAATTGATCTAAATCAATATCAGGATCACTGTCATCCACCAATGTGTTTAAAAAATCTACGGCATCCCAAAGTGACATTTCTTTTTTGTCAAACTTTAAAAACTCCTTCTCTTTTTCACAAACAAAACGATACGTTTGATTGATATGGTTTACACGGTAAAACTCCTTTACCGTATCTACACGTTCAGAATCGACATAATTTCTAAACTCCTCCTTTTCTTTCTTAGTAGCTTCTGGATCGGGATAACGCTCTTTTAAGTTATCTTCCCAATCGTCAATATTATCCATCGGATTATCATTTGCCATACCTTTATTTTTAAATTTTATACTTATTATACGTACTCTTTTAGACTATAGTAGCCTTGCGAATAAATATATTATATATTCTAAATGAAAAGATGGACTAATATTTCAAAAACATGGACAAATTCGACCTTAAATTGTTACAATCTAAATGTTTATAAATGGGGCTTGAAAAATATTTTCAATTAAAAGAAGAAATAACAGTCTCTTTTAAATATTTAAAAAAAGTAAAGAATAATACATTTTTCCATGTTTTTGAATAAAAAATCCATTCTACAACTCTCCATCTTCAGTAATTTTAACAAAATATTAATAACAATAAATAATTAACTTAAATTTTAACTAAACAATTAAATATGGAAAAATTAAAACTCTTACTAATTGTCTTTATGGTAGGTTTTTCAGTTAATACATGGGCACAAACTACGGTGTCAGGTACAGTATTAGATGATTTAAAGGAACCTTTACCAGGAGCAAGCGTTGTTGTAAAAGGTACAAACAATGGAGTTGTTACAGATTTTGATGGTAAATTCACTATTACCGTTAAAAACGAAAATGCTCGTTTATTAATCTCATTTATTGGATTTGAAACGAAGGAAATCAGCTTAGATGGATCATCTAATTACACCGTTCAATTAGAAGTCGGTGCAAATGCTTTAGACGAAGTAGTTGTTATTGGTTACGGTTCTGTAAAAAAGACAGATTTAACAGGTGCCGTTGCATCCATTAGTGCAGCCACCATAACGGAACAGAAAAAAACAGATATTGGTCAAGCAATTCAAGGTAGAATAGCTGGGGTAGATGTTAGAGCATTAAGTAATAAACCTGGTGCTCCACTTTCAATTGATATTAGGGGTAATACAGTAATAAAAAATAATGATGCAGGTCGTGATGGGATTAGTGATAATCTTGCGAGTGACCTTTCAAAACCACTTTATGTAGTTGATGGAATATTTTTTGCCAATAACAAATTATCAATTCTTGATCTTAAAACATTTATTACAAATGGTTTAGACAAGTAAGCATCTGCTCCATTATCATAACCTACTATTCGATCCTCCGCCAAGGTTCTTGCCGTCAATAAAATCACCGGTATATGAGAGGTTTCTAAGTCCGTTTTTATTAATTTACACATTTCAAATCCATCCATTTTAGGCATCATAACATCACTAATTACAACATCTGGATAGTACTTTTTAACCATTTTCAATCCCTCCTTGCCATTGACTGCTTCTTTTATTGTGTATGCATCCTTTAAGTCATTTTTCAAATGGACTCTTAACTCTTTATTATCTTCAACTATAAGAATTACAGGTAAGTCTTTATTAACTTTAATACCCTTTTCTTTTTTAGGATCTACTGATACATTATCATTTGATATTATCATGTTATACTCAACGGCCTTCATGGAATTGATTAGATACTCATTCTTAACATTTTCAACTTTTTTAGATTTAGAATTTACATCTAATGGTAATTTCACAATGAATTTACTTCCTTTTTTACGTTTGCTGTCTAAAGATATTTTTCCTCCATGCAGTTCAACCAATCCTTTAGTAAAATTAAGTCCAATTCCTGTTCCTGATTTAGTTTCATCTACATTATAAAATCGAGAAAAAATGCGATTCTGTTGTTCTTTGTCTAATCCTACACCCGTATCTTCAACTATTATCTCAATATATCTATTTAATTTTCTACCTTTAAATAATGTAAAAGTAGATTTACTTTCCTTCTCCTTTGAGGTATTAATTGTTACAGAGATACTACCTTCATTATTTGTAAATTTAATAGCGTTAGAAACTAAATTGGTAATGATCTTTTCTACCTTGTCAAAATCAAAAAGACATTTTATACTTTTAGATGTACTTTCAAAAGTATAGTCAATCTCTTTCTTTTTAGCCAAATCTTTAAAAAGAGCAAAAATATCGTGGCTAAATTTCACAATATCTCCCTTTTCTAATTGCAATGGAGACATACCGGCATCCATTTTTCTATAATCTAGTAATTGATCTACTAAATGCATTAATCGTCTAGCACTACGTTGTATTGATGTAGCTGACCGTTTAGTAACTTCAGGGTCATTATTAAAGTTTGCTAAAATCTTATTTACCGGATTTAATATAAGCGTTAAGGGTGTTCTAAATTCATGCGACACATTTACAAAAAACTGAAGTTGTTTTTGGTCTAGTTCATGCCGTTGAGCCTCTTGAATTTTTAGTGTATAATAGTGTATGACAGCAAATAAAATAAGAGCTCCAATTATAAAATAAACGAAATAAGCCCACCAAGTTCTCCAAATTGGAGGGGCAATCACTATATTGATAAAGGCCATTTTAGCCGAATCCCAATCTCCGGTTATTGATGCTTTAACTTCGAACGTATAATTACCTGGTTCTAAATTTGAAAGATTAACAACTCTATTAGAACCTAAATTTATAAACTCATTATCAAGACCTTGCATTCTATAAGCATATTGTACTTGTTCTGAATTATCAAAATATAAAGCTACAAACTCAAATGAAATATAATTTTCATCATAGTTCAAATTCAAATCCTTAATTTTTGAAATCCCATTATTTAAAAGTACTCGTCCATTAATAGAATCTCCTTCAACTACTATTTTATTATTCAACCTAAAATTTGTTATTTGAGGCTGTAACTCTACTAAACTAGGGGCTTTTATATCATTGGGCTGAAATATATTAAAACCATTTATTCCACCAATTATAATCCGACCATTTTTAGTTTTCTCAATTGATTTACTTTGAAATTCAGGCCCTTGTAATCCATCATGTGCATTGAAATTTTTAAACTGATGTGTTTGAGGGTTTAATAAGGACAAACCACTTTTAGTTGTTATCCAAAGGTTATAATTATCATCCTCTTTTATACCTACAACTAGATTATTAGGTAGTCCATTTTGAGAAGAATATGAATTCAATAGATGTAACGTGCTATCTAATTTAAATACACCATTGTCAGACCCTATCCAAATATTTCCATTATGATCTTCTGTTACATAGTTTATTCCACCTCCTTCTAAACCTTTTTCTTTAATAAGTTTAAACTTAATATCTTTTGGTATATATTCATCTAATTGGTTTAAATCAACAACATTTAAACCCAGAGCTGTACCAATAAACAAACGATTTTTAGAATCAATGAACGTGCAGATTACAGAATTACTAACCAGACCGTTTTCTTTTGCAAATGTGTTTTTATAATTAGAAAATTGTTCAGTTAGCGGGTCATAAAGGCTTAAACCTTCGGTTCTTAACCCAAACCATATCCTATTTTTATTATCTTCTACCCCTGACCATACTGAACTTTGACCAATGGAGAGTGAATCTTTTACATCATGCAAAAACGTATCAAATGTATTTGTTTTTGGATTAAATTTGTTAACACCCCCGTCTAAAGTACATACCCAAATAAATCCGTCATGACTTTCAAATGTGTATAAAATTTTATTTGAACTAAGACCATTACGAAGATTAGGATTACGACTAAAATGTTTAAACGATTTTGTTTTTTCATCAAAAAGATTCATACCTCCATCGTAGGCACTTATCCAAATCCTTCCTTTTGAATCTTCTAAAACTGATTGTACCGTTTTTTGATTTAGTCCATTTAAATTATTGGGCTGATAGTAATAATGACCAAAAGCATAATTAGAAGGATCTAATTTACTAACTCCTTTATCATAACTTCCAATCCAATAAATGCCTTTATTATCTTCAAATATTTTACTAGGCTTATTATTTGGAAGGGTAAAAGGATCTGAAAAATCATTTACAATGTGCTGTTGTAACTCTACAACATCATCCTTTTTATTAAACAAATACAATCCAAATGCATCGGTTGAAATCCAAAAGAGGCCTTTTGAATCTTGAAACATATCTAATATTGGAGTGTTTTTATCTACTACAGAAATATGTTTAAATGTATTTTGCTTCGTATTCCACAAAATCAAATTGGAAAGATCATTACCTATCCAAAAATCACCATCACTATCAATAAAAACCCTTTTGGGTATGTGATTAAGTTCATAGCTTCTATTATTTTTAATTAAAACCCGGTCGAAATTATTTTTTTTATAATTATACCTATTGAGATGTTGACCATTAGTACCTATCCATATAATATCTTTTTCATCCTTTACTATAACATTTACATTGTTATTATCTATAGAGTTTGGGTTCGTTTGATCATTTATATAATATGAAAATTTATAGTTATCTATATTAATACTATCATCACCTAAATTAATTTTTATAATTCCATTATTTGTTCCTACCCATATTGTATTATTAATACTATCATAAAATAAATCATTAATTATTTTTTGTGTTCCATTGGCTAATGATAAATCACGGTAAAGGTTAATTCGTATAAAATTATTCTTTTCCTTAACAAATAAGTTCAAACCATTATTTGTACCCACCCAAAGGTTACCTTCATTATCTTCAGTTATTGCATTAATTCTATTATTACTTATAGACTTTGAATCATTTAATACAGATTTAAAAATTTCAAATTCATATCCATTATATTTATTTAAACCGTCAATAGTACCAAACCATAAAAATCCTTCTTTATCTTGAAAAATTTCGACACAAGTACTGCTTGACAGCCCATTATAAGTATCTAAGTTCTCAAACTTTAAATTGTTGAATTGACTAAAAACTAGATTAGTAATTAAACAGAAGCTGTAAATAATGTAGTTTTTAACACTCATATTTAATGTGTAATAATTCAATTAGAAAACTCCAATTAATATTTTAGTGTTTCTGTAATTTATAGATTTCTATAAATTTACTTCAATCATGGTAGTTTGAAATAAACCATTGCCACCAATTTTTCCTTGAAAAGTCGTATTAATCAAGTAATGTCGAAGATAATAATTTAAGTTTTAATTCCAAATTTAATAGTATTTCTTTTGACAATATACCACATTTCAACTTTATCGATAAAATATCGGTATCCATTCTTTTAGAATTAAAATTAAATGAAGATTCAACAATCAGATTCGAAGAAAAACAAATCGAATAAAAGATATAAAAACGAAAAAAGCCTTACAAAAGTAAGGCTTTTCAAGTGATGGCACTAGGATTCGAACCTAGGACCGCCTGCTTAGAAGGCAGGTGCTCTATCCAGCTGAGCTATGCCACCATTTGCTAAAATTAGCGGTGCAAATATAAAACTTAAGATTAAAATAACAATGATTTATCAATTTATTTACGATAAAATTTTACGTTATAAAAATTCAATTATTTTTTTCAAAATTATTCATTATAATACTCTGATATCAATCACATTAAGAATAGTATATTTTCATCACTAAGGAAATCTATTTAACATTGTGTAAAAATAAAACATACACTATGGAGTAAAATAGTTATTAGTAAGCCTAAAACATACTTGGAAAATGTTTTTTTATTGTTAAAACAATTGAAAGTTTGATTGAAGTACTTAGATTATATTTATATTTACAAAAAATTTAAAAATTGGATTTAACCAACCCCTTAGTCTACGGCGGACCAGCATTTATAGCTTTTATTTTATTAGAATTAGTTTATAGTAAAACACATGACAACGATGAGTTGTATGAGTGGAAAGATCTTTTTGCAAGTGGAGCCATGGGTCTGGGCTCAGCTATTATAGCCCCCTTAGTGAAAATAGTTTTTGCTGTTGTTTTATTCAGTTTTGTATATGACTTATTTAATCCACTAGTTGATGGTGTTCCAACAAATATTATGGGATGGGAATCTTTTGGTTGGGCTTGGTATATTTGGATTATTTGCCAAATAGCCGATGATTTTTCTTATTACTGGTTCCACAGAGCTAATCATGAAATTAGATTCTTATGGGCGGCACATATTGTACATCATTCTTCAGATAACTTTAATTTGGGTACAGCGGTACGTAACGGTTGGTTTACTGTACTTTACAAACCTTTCTTTTATATGTGGATACCTGCAATTGGCTTTCATTACGAAATGCTCATCGTATGTATGGGTATTGAGGCTCTTTGGCAATTTCAATTACACACTAAATATGTACCAAAATTAGGATTTCTAGAGAAATTTCTAAATTTACATACACAACATCAAGTTCATCACTCTAGAAATATTGAATATATGGATAAGAATCATGGTGGATATTTAAATCTTTTCGATAAAATGTTTGGAACTTGGAAAGAACTAGACGAAGAAATAGAAATTAAATACGGAGTAACAACACCACCTGCTTCTTATAACCCATTCGTTATTCTTACACATGAATATGGTGATATATGGAAAGATGTTAAAAGAGCTAAATCTTTTAAAGAAGGATTCATGTACATTTTTGGACCTCCAGGCTGGAGCGTTGATGGAAGTTCACTTACTGTTAAACAGCAACAAAAAATATTAAAAAAAGCTGCAATTGGTGCTGATAAATAATTATTGTCACTAAATTATAAAGCTCACCCATTTCTTTAGATAACATTACAAATGCTAAATATGTAATGCCAAAGGTATTAATGTACCTTGATGTTTTATTTTGATATTTTATACTAATTCTGCGAACATTGATGGAACAATATTTCATTTTTATTATCATATTTATTATTTCTTTACTTTTAGGTGCTTTTATTGGTAAACTATTAACAAAAGTTGAAACCGAAAAAGAAAAATCAACCCTAGTTGAACGCAATACAATCCTTAACGAGATAAAAACTAATGCAGAAAAAACAATTTCGGACCTTCAATTAGAATATAGTCAACTTCAAGTTGAAAAAGAGCAAATAGTAAAAGTAACTATTCAGCAAGATGCCTCTATTAACAATTTAAATGAAAAGCTTTCAAATCAGAAACACGAGCTTGAAAATATTCAAGAAAAATTCACCAAAGAATTTGAAAACTTAGCCAATAAAATATTAGAAGAAAAATCGAGTAAATTCACGCTACAAAATAAAGAGAATATAAAAAATATTTTAACCCCATTAAACGAAAAAATTAAACTTTTTGAAGATAAAGTTGATAAAACACATAGAGAAAGTATCGATTACCATGCGGCGTTAAGACAGCAAATAATTGGCTTAAAAGAGTTAAACCAGCAAATGAGTAAAGAAGCTGTTAATCTTACAAAAGCTCTAAAAGGGGATAGTAAAACACAAGGGAATTGGGGAGAACTTATTTTAGAACGTGTGTTAGAAAAATCTGGTTTAGAAAAAGATAGAGAATATTTTTTGGAAAAAAGTTTTAATACAAAGGCCCTTAATAAAACAAGACTAAGACCCGACGTTATTATCAATCTTCCTGATAATAAGAAAATGATTATTGATTCTAAGGTCTCTTTAACCGATTATGAAAAATATGCTAATGCAGAAGATGATAGTGATAAAGAACGCTATTTAAAAGACCATATTCATTCTCTCAACAGACATGTTACGCAATTGTCTGAAAAAAAATATGAAGATATTTACGAAATAGAATCTCCTGATTTTGTATTGTTATTTGTTCCTATTGAACCCGCATTTGCTGTTGCCATAAACGCAGACAATCAATTGTACAATAAAGCTTTTGAAAAGAACATTGTTATCGTTACCCCTTCTACCCTTCTTGCTACCTTAAGAACCATAGATAGTATGTGGCAAAATGAAAAACAACAACGAAATGCCGTTGAAATTGCCCGTCAAGCAGGAGCTTTATATGATAAATTTGAAGGCTTCGTAATTGATTTAACTAAAGTTGGTAAAAAAATGGACGAAGCAAAAAGTGAGTATAAAGGAGCAATGAATAAATTAGTTGAAGGAAGAGGAAATCTAATTACCAGTGTTGAGAAAATTAAAAAATTAGGAGCCAAAGCTAAAAAAGCCTTACCTCAAAAAATAATTGAAAGGGCAAAAGATGAAGATTAATCATATTTTTTGTAACATTTCCAATCATAATAATACTATTGAAGCCTAAATATTGTAAAGATCATTGTTGTAATTTTAAAAGAAAGAGGTGATTATTTAACTTTACACTAAATGAGAAGTGTTAGATAGCGTTTATATAAATGGAAAATTCACTTAACATCGTTAAAAAGAGATGAATTTTGGTAATACAATAATTATAAGAATAAAAAAAGCGAGCTCATGAGCTCGCTTTTTTATATAATAAAATATCAATTTAAGAATTAAATAAGGGTCTATGACTCATCATTTCATTTACTTTTTCTGCTACTGCTTCTAAAGCATCTTCATTTTGATAGTTAGTTATTACTTCATCAATAAAACCAACAATAATAGGCATATCATCTTCTTTAAGTCCACGTGTAGTAATTGCGGCAGCTCCAATTCTAATTCCTGATGTTACAAATGGTGATTGTGTATCAAACGGAACCATATTTTTATTCACTGTAATATCTGCTTTTACGAGAGCATTTTCTGCTTCTTTTCCAGTAATATTTTTATTTCGAAGGTCAATCAACATCATATGATTGTCGGTTCCTCCGGAAATTAAATCATACCCTTTTGCTACAAACGCTTTTGCTAATGCTGCTGCATTCTTTTTTACCTGTAATTGATAAAATAAAAATTCATCAGTCAATGCTTCTCCAAAAGCAATCGCCTTAGCGGCAATAATATGTTCTAATGGTCCACCTTGATTTCCAGGAAATACAGCAGAATTTAAATAAGAAGACATCATCTTTGGCTTACCACTTTTTAATGTAACTCCCCAAGGGTTTTCAAAATCTTTACCCATCATAATCATTCCTCCTCTTGGACCACGCAATGTTTTATGTGTAGTTGTAGTAACAACGTGACAATGTGGCAAAGGGTCATTTAAAATACCTTTTGCTATTAATCCAGCAGGGTGTGATATATCTGCAACTAATAAAGCACCAACACTATCCGCAATTTCTCTAAATTTTTTAAAATCTATATCTCTAGAATAAGCAGAAGCTCCTGCAATAATTAACTTTGGTCTTTCCTTATTAGCAGTTTCTTGAATTTTATTATAATTTAAAATCCCTGTTTCTTTATCAACGCCATAAAAAGAGGTTTCATAAAGAACACCTGAAAAATTTACTGGTGAACCATGTGTTAAATGTCCACCATGAGACAAATCAAAACCTAAAATTTTATCTCCTGGTTTTAATAATGCGAAAAACACTGCTGAATTTGCTTGAGAACCTGAGTGTGGCTGCACATTTACATATGCAGCTCCAAATAAAGCCTTAGCTCTATCAATAGCTATTTGTTCAACAACATCTACGACTTCACATCCTCCGTAATAACGTTTACCAGGATATCCTTCGGCATATTTATTTGTTAATACAGAACCTGCAGCTTCCATTACCTGTTCACTTACAAAATTTTCTGAAGCAATCAATTCAAGTCCATTGAGTTGTCGCTGTTTTTCTTCTTCTATTAAATCAAAAATTTCTTGATCACGTTGCATTGTAATTGTTTTATAAAAAAACCTATTTAAAACTTTCAAATGATTGGAATAATATTCTTTTAAAACCCTTATAAACTTTTTAAATTTTAAGTTTTTCAACTATGTATTAAAAAAGTCTCCAAATTGCCATAAAATTGCTAATTTTCAAATCGATTTAAAAAGTTCAAATCAGTTCTATGTTAAAGTGATGCCAAAAATACTAATTTCATTTTGCAAAAACATATAAACTTATATATTTGAATAAAATTTTATACAATTAAAAGATGGTAATAAAAGCAAATGATCCGAATAGAAAGTCTTGGTTGAATGTTGAAAAGGATTCTGATTTCCCAATACAAAATATCCCTTTTGGTGTTTTTTTAACAAGAGATGATATTATAACAATAGGGACAAGGATTGGCAACTACGCCATTGATTTAGGAGCATTGCATCAATTAGGCTATTTTAGTGAAATTCCATTAACAGATGATATTTTCTTACAAGACACTTTAAACGATTTTATAGCTGATGGTAGAATAACGTGGAGATTGGTAAGAAATAGAATTGCTGAAATTTTTGATAGTAACAATTCTATTTTAAAAGACAATGAAGAACATAAAGATCGTATTATCTTTACAATGGAAGAAGTTGAAATGCAATTACCAGTAACTATAGGTGATTATACTGATTTTTATGCAAGTAAAGAACATGCTACCAATGTAGGAAGTATTTTTAGAGATCCTGAAAATGCATTGATGCCCAACTGGTTGCATATTCCTATTGGTTATCACGGTAGAAGTTCCTCTATTATTCCATCAGGAACACCAATAAAAAGACCCAACGGACAAACAAAACCTAAAGGTGCCGACAACCCAATTTTTGGTCCTTCAAAATTGGTTGATTTTGAATTGGAAATGGCTTTTATTACTACAGATGTTAATAAATTAGGTGAAACTATAAAACTTGAAGAAGCTGAAGATTATATTTTTGGATTAGTCTTATTTAATGATTGGAGTGCTAGAGACATACAAGGCTGGGAATACGCTCCGCTGGGCCCTTTTTTAGGGAAAAGTTTTGCTTCAACCATTTCACCTTGGATCCTCACTTTAGATGCCTTAGAGCCCTTTAGAACCGCTAGTCCTGAACAAAACCCTACACCACTACCCTATTTACAACAATCGGGCAATAGAAGTTTAGATATAAAATTGCAAGCTTCATTATTACCCGAAAATGGAGATGAAACCAAAGTTACTGAATCGAACTTTAAATACATGTATTGGACCATGGCTCAACAATTAACACATCATACTAGTAATGGTTGTAATGTTAGAGCTGGTGACATGATGGGCTCAGGTACTATATCTGGTCCAACAAAAGAAAGTTATGGTTCTATGCTTGAATTGACTTGGGCTGGAAAAAATCCTATTACTTTAAATGACGGCTCTGAACGCAAATTTATCAATGATAACGATACCGTTATTTTGAGAGGGTATTGTGAAAATAATACGGTTAGAATTGGGTTTGGTGATTGTAGTGGAAAGATGGTTCCTGCGTCAATTAAATAGATGTTTTATATTACCATGCCTAACTTACAATTAAAACAGGCATTAATAAAGCATCTTGATTAAATTGTGCCATTACTATTGATAGCTATCTTGATTTCTCTGTAAATCTAATTTACAATAATAAATAAACTCATAAAAAAACCATCTTAAAATAAGATGGTTTTTATTATTGCTATATTATTAATTACCGTTAAGCACTTCTTTTATTTTTAAATATAATGTTATACATTGCTTTAAAGAAATACTTTGTATCTGTAGTATATGGATTTCTTAATTTTTCTTCAAGATATTCTTTTTCAGATTGTAACACACTCTCTACTGCACCTTTTCTATCTAAAGCCACATAAGGAGGAACACAACCAGGTTTTTGAGCCAAACGCAATTTTTGCAAGTCCTCAGGAATATCTTGAAAGTAACGCTGAGAAACTGGTCTCGCTCCAACAAGCTTTAAATCTCCTTTAAAAACATTTATTAATTGTGGTAATTCATCAATCCAATAACGACGTAATACCTTACCCCAAGGAACTAATCTAAAATCATCAGCAGGTTTCCCTGTTTCAGCATATCCATTTTGTTTTAAAACATAATCTTGTAAGTATTCAGAATAAGGGTGCATTGTTCTTAACTTATATACACCAATTATTTTACCATTTTTACCAACACGTCTCATTTTAAATAAAGGACCATAACTAGGGTTCATGTCATAAACCGGTTCCTTAATTTTTTTTGCTGCAAAATAATGAATGCCGTCTATTACTTTGACATCTATTATATCAAACCCACATGATACCAACCTTCCTAGAGCTTCAGCCTTAGAGAGCAACCTGTTTTTACCTTTGGTTGTAAAAAAGTAAAGCTTCTTTAGAACAGGCATTTTAGGAAAAACTCTTTTAAATAAGAATTCAAAACCAAAATAGATTCTACTTAAATAAGGTATCTTATTTATTGGGTGCCTTTCTGCTCTAGATGCAAATGTTTCAAAATTACCTAGTAAAATACCATTAAGTGGTAATTTACTATTTACTTCTTCAAATTGTTTATTTATCAATCTGAAATTATTAACTCTATCAAGTAACACAATATTCTCAACACCATCAAATTCACTATAACTAGATAAAACCTTGTTTTTTGATATAATCAAATTTCTAACAGAAGATATATTAACAAATTCTTTGAAGAATTCAAATGCATCTTCTCCTATTTCATCAATAATTAGTCCTTTGTTATTAGAATTTAACGCCTTTTGAAGTGTTTCAATTTCTGAATATTTATTAAAAGCTTCTAAAAACTCACTTTTCCATTCTGAGAAAACTTTAATTGAAATACCCTCCTTCTTACATACATCTTTTTCGCTAATATCATCAATTAAACTATCAACAACAATTCGTATTCTTTCCAAAGAAGAAAAATCTGCGGCCTTTTTATTTCTAACAAGTTTTTTTGTTAATAATCGAAGTTTTGAAGAATCCTCTTTCTTTAAATTCAAATCTGACTTAAAAGAATCATTTAAAATTATATTCCTCTTTAAGTGAATATAATCATCTAGAAACTTTTTAAATTCAAGTTTTTGGGTTGGGTAAATTTCAATCATAGCAATATAGTTTTTTAATTAAACTGTAATCTTTAAAATATTAACAGGACGATTCCTATCTGACTTACCAAAAGGCATGCCATAATATATTTTAGTTAAAGAAAAATAGTTGAAAGAAAAATTAACTATATAAAAAGAATGAAATACGTTCAAATATGTCTTCTTCATTACAAGATTACATATTTCACTGCATACATTAACCACATACTTATAAGTTGTAAGTATCATTTTTTTAGGGGTATTCTTTTTAATAGCTTCTGCAAATATACACAAAAAAAATTAATTGACCTAAAAAATAAAACAAAAAACAAACCTCCTTTAAAGTGTTCTTTATTAAATGTTTAACTTTAAATATTACTTTCTATTTACGTAAAAAGCCTTTTTAATTATATTTTTTATATGCTGCATGATATACTCCTTGGTCCAGTTTAACATTCCATCATTCCATCTTTGAGGATGAAATGTAAACATCATACGATTTGGTAAATCATGACTTATCAGATATTCAATAATATCATTTGTTGAGTGAAAAGTAATTTTATAACTGCTATTTACTCTATCTCTGACACTGACTTTATGACCATCCCACATCCGACCAGTATCAGTCATATAAAAAACATCTTTGAAATCAACATCGAAATAAGGCTCACCAATTATCTCATAATCACGATAATTATTCTCTTTCCAAAGGTCTTTTGAATCATATTTAGAGGCTGGGCTACCATGCATGCAAATTGTTGAGACAGGTGCTAACTTTCTTAAGTCTGCAAGATTTTTTTCAAAATCAGACATCCCTTTTTTCATATCACCTTTACAAGTAGTTAAACACTCATAATGATATCCAATTTCATGACCTAAATCAGCTATCTTCTTTATAACACTTTCGTCCCAACTTTCTGGTACAGCTCTGAAATAATATACTCCTTTGACCCCATTTTCGGCCTGTATTTCAGCAAACTTTAAAGAATTATGAGGTAAGAGATCTACATCATGTCTGAGTACTATGCTCTTTACTGATGGAGATTTAATAAACTCTTCAAAAGTTTGAAATGTATACCCCTTCTTAATTAATGCTTGAAGTAATTCTTTATATTTTCTTACTGTGAAGTCCATTATTTATTTTAAAATTGAATTGATATTTTGGATTTTTCTTTAGTTCTAAATAACTTTCAGGATAATTTTTTACAAACCAAAGTAAAAAATCTGTTACATCAATTTTATTTGAAAGCATTATTTCTTTACGATTGTTTAATTCTTCTTTTCCTAAATTTTCCTTTACAATTTCCTTAACCTTATCTAGTACTCCTTGTCCCGATTTAAAATTGTAGACCAATTCATACTTTTCCTGATCTCGATTATTACATGCTTCAATAGAATTTACATAAATAGCTGTCGTACCCAAAACACCTGCTTCTGATGCCATTGTAGCACCCTCACTTATCACCAAATCGGCATAATATAATGCATGATGAATGTGCTCAGGTGGAATTTTTATTTTGTATTTTTTTAATTCTACAGGCAACTCAGATTCAGATGAAATAAATACTTTATATTTTGTCGCTAAAAAGGAAATAATATCATTTTTATCTTTATCATTTATTCCATTTTGTCCCACATCATGTGTTGCATTCCATGAAACAAACCTAATAATAACATAACTATCTTTTGACTCTATACCTAAGAATTTATAAATAGAATTGTCTGGGGAAAAATAATTCGGACTCAAATAAGCTAATTCATGATATGATGGATATCTTAATTGTTTTTCACCCAAATCTCTCTTTAATACATCAGGTGTAAATACCATTTTAGTAAAGGGAAGATATAACCTTATTTGTTCAAGATTTCCAGTATCTTCAAATGTGAAATGAGGTTTTCTTAACATAAAAGCCACTTGAGCCGCATACATAGATCCGACGCTTAAGAAAATATCAGGCTTAAACTTTATAGCAGTTTTTAACATCTTTAAATCAAAAACTAACAAACCAAAAATTTTACCAGCTATTGATTTATATTTTTTACCGAAAGAGACATATTTAAAGCCATTTGCTTTTAATAATTCAATCTCAAATTCCTTTTCTCTACATGTAAACAAAACTATGTGGCCTTGCTTTTGCATTTCAATTGTAAAATTTTTAAACAAATGCACATGAGCTGGATGACCTATATCAATTAGTATTCTCACTTTATTATAGTTTTATATAGCTCAATAAGTTGATTAGCTATTGTTTCATTGTTAAAATGTAATATCTTTTCTCTACCATCAGTTTTTGCCGAATCTTTTAATATTACTTTAATTTTACTCGAAATTTCCTCAACATTATATGAAGTAATATAACAATGCTTTGTACCCCTAATAACATTTTTCACATCACCTACATCTACCGAAACTACTGGTAAGTTACTAGCCATCGCCTCCTTAACAAATTGTGGTGATCCTTCAGTAAAAGATGTCAACAAAGCAAGGTCAACGGCATTCATTAGTAAAGCAACTTGTTGCCGGTCAAAACCTTTTAATTCTAATACTTCAATATTATTATCTTTAATCTTTTCTATTGCTTTTTTTGCCAATGGAAAATTTTTTACTTGATTATTAAAAGCAGATGAAAATAAAATATATTTTTTTTGTAAATCTAAATTTAGTTTTTTTCTTGCTACCAATTTATCTATCGGATAAAAAATACTAAAATCGACACCACACGGAATCACTGATTCATTTTTATACTTTGCAATGTCGGCTAATTTTTTCGAAACAAAAATTGATTTCTTAGACCATCTATGAGCTAATAAAGAGAAAGGTCTTACTTTTTTATCATTTAAATCAGAACCATGAAAAGTTATAACGGTTGGTACTTTTCTTTGTAATACACTTAATAATCCGCTTAAACCATAATGAGCGTGAACCATATCAGGTTTAATTATTGAAATCATTTTTCTTAACCGAAAATAATTGCTAAAATACCCCATTAAACCGTTACCATTAATTTGAAAAAAATTAATGGTAACACCGTACCTTTCTAGAGCTTCTGTTTGATCTTTAACAAACGGACTGATTACATTAGCATTACCGCTAGCTACTATTAAAACCGATATTTTCTTCTTTTTGATACTAATTGTTTTTATCTTTTTAATAATTTCAAACCGAGTTTAGCTGTTTTAAACATTATTGGTCTAAATACCCTTTGATATCTTCCATGTTCCACAAGTTCTCCTCCGTATTGAGCTTTAAAATTTCTAACCCCATATTCTTCATCTTTTAGACCAGCTCCCATAAAGTCAAATTCTTTTAGCTTTTTTTCTATTCCAAATTTTATTACAGCCCAAGCTGCCAATGTACTTGGGTATTGATGTTTATAATCTCGATCCATACCTCCTCTGTACCAATCGTAAACACATTTGTCATCATATACTAAAAAACCGCCTCCTATAACTTTCCCTTGATACAACAAAGCTACTACATTTCCGAAATCTTGATTGGCCAAATCGTTAAAAAATGATAATTTGGGTAAAGGTTTTTTAACTCTTTCTGCGTAAATACTTTTTATTATTTTATAAACACCTTCTATATTATTATAATTATTTTCATATGAAATCTCTACACCTTCTCTTAAACTTCTTCTTATCTGCCTTCTTTTTTCAGAAGTTAGATTTGCAAATATAGCTTCTTCATCGGTTAACGATATTTTAAAATTTTGATAGGCTAAATATTCAAATTTATTCTCTTGAAATAGTTTGTCATAATCACTAAAATCATGAGAGTTACGAAATTCAGCATAAATTGATTTAGATTTTAAGTTTTTGTTTAACCCTACGATAAGCTCTTTAAAAACTTCTTGTCGATTACAGTCATTTGACAATACAGGACCACCATATATAATAGCTCTTTTAGAAAAATATTTTTTTAATCGAGTTCCATTATATTGGACAACAATTAGACATATAGCAAGAAATTTATTTTCGGTTGATTTTATTGCGTAAACAAATGGAGTACATTCCTTTTGTTTTTCCCAAAAAAGATACATTTCAGGAAATTGAAAAACAGAACCAACGTCAGATTCTTTTACCAAATCCAACCATGAGTTATGATCAATTTTTTTATAATTATTTTCAAATATATACTTCAAGATTTAATTTTTTAATTACTACTGAACTCCCTATACATTGCAATGGTCTCATTTACCATATTTTCTATAGAAAATATAGACTTAATTCTTTCCGCTCCTTTTTCTCCAAAACTTTTGGCCAATTCTGGATTATTTAAAAGAAATAAAATTTTTTCCGCTAATAACACAGGGTTTTGTGCATCTATATGGTAACCTGTTTCATTGTTTATAACCAATTCTTTAGTCCCGCCACCACCTGTTGCAATTACCGGTTTTTCAAAAACCATATACTCCATAATTGCGTTAGAAATACCTTCAGTAAATGTAGCCAAAACTCCAATATCAAATATATTAACGATTGATTCTACATCTTGTTGTCTTCCAAGAAATAGAAAGGATTCATTATTAATAGGTTTGATACTTTTTTTGAGAACTTTTAAATTAGGGCCATCCCCTATTGCGATAAATATAACATCTTTAAATTTTTCTAAGACGATTTCACCAGCAGTAAAAAATGTTTGATAATCTTTCTTTTCGGTAAAGGAAGCTACCATACCTACAACTTTTTTATTACGAATTTGTAATTTTTGTCTAATCATTTCTGGCTTTTGATTGACATCAATACGATCTAAGTCAAATCCATTATAAATAACTTTTCCTTTATTTTGTGGCACACTATATGAGCCTAAGCCCGCCTTGGAATTGGTTAGAATAACATCACTAAAAGGGTAACTAACAGCATTAAAAAAATATCTTTTTGATAATTTTGACAGTTTTGGAGGGGCTGTGGTAATCATCGAGTTTATAAAAGGAATGCCTTT
Source organism: Aureibaculum algae (assembly GCF_006065315.1). Taxonomy (GTDB): domain Bacteria; phylum Bacteroidota; class Bacteroidia; order Flavobacteriales; family Flavobacteriaceae; genus Aureibaculum; species Aureibaculum algae. The sequence continues at coordinate 2,874,919 of NZ_CP040749.1, forward strand.
AAATTTACAAATAGGTGCAAAATGAAACGCTGCGATATTGTCCCAACAATGAACTATATCTGGTTTAATAACTTTTAATAAATTATTAAATTTTGATAAAATCTTAATATCTTTCTTTATATTTCTTTTTAAGTAACTAATATTCACATCTATATCAGCAATTTCGGTAAAGTGAATTTTATCAGACAATAAGAGTAGCTCACAATTAAAATTATCTCTTTTCGATAGCACTTTAATTAAAGAAACTAATCGTCTCTCTTTTCCACCTGAGCTTAAAGATTCTATGATGAACAATATTTTCATTTGTAATCCATATAAGTTTAATAATCAAAGATATTCAATAAAAAACATCAATTATATATTATTTTGTTTTAACCATTCATCCAAGAACAATAAAGACCAAATTTTTTGGCTGTAATCTCTAATTCCCTTTTGATGATTGTTTAAAATTTTCTCAACAACGGGTTTCCCTAAATAATTGTACAGTTTTTCACTACTCCTTAATGTGTCATTAGCATAATGTTTTAAATCCCCTTTAAACCAAGTATCTAAAGGAATTGCAAAGCCTTGTTTTTTATGTGAAATAATTTCAGGTGGTAATATTTTAGAAAAGGTTTCTTTCAATATATATTTTTTAACTCCCGCTTTTAATTTTAATTCAGATGGGATGGTAAAACTCAATTCGGCAAATTTATGGTCTAAGAGTGGTACTCTAGCTTCCAGGGAATTCATCATCGAAGCTCGGTCAACTTTAGTTAAAATATCATCAACCATATAAGTTTTCATATCTAATTGCTGCATTCTTGTTAAAAAATTGGCATTTGAAGTTTTTATTAAATTGATTTTTAGATTTTCGGAATAATTCTTTGCCAATCTCGACTGAATATCAGGCAGTAATAAATCCTCTCTTTCATAATCTTTCCATAAATTAAAATAAGCATTAATATTATTTTTATCTTTAGATAAATAATAGGACATTCCTTTCCCATAAATATGATCTGGAATCATTTTATTGAGCAATGAGAAAAATAATTTGGGATAATATTTTTTTCTATGTAAAGAAATCATCTTATCGTATGAACTATATCCTGCAAATAGTTCATCACCGCCATCTCCAGAAAGAGCCACGGTTACATGTTCTCGGGTATATTTTGACACATAATATGTTGGAATGGCTGAACTATCAGCGAATGGCTCGTCATATGCTTTCACTAAATCTGGTAATAACTCGATAGATTCTGGCTCAACTATAAACTCATGATGCTCCGTCTTATATCTTTCGGCAACAAGCTGAGCATATTTTAATTCATTGTATTTTTCTTCCTTAAAGCCAATAGAGAAAGTTTTAATCGGTTGCTTCGAATTTAAAGCCATTAATGCTACAACGATACTAGAGTCAACACCACCACTTAAAAAAGCTCCCAAAGGCACATCACTTATCATACGCATTTTGACTGCTTTGCTTAATTCTTCATACATCGCTTCTTTCCAATAGGCTTCTGATTTAGAATAATCAGGTGTGTAGGTAATATCCCAATATTTTTTTATGGTAAGTTTTTCTTTTTCATTAGGTCTTAACATAAAACTACAACCAGGTTCTAATTTTTGTATTTCATTGTAAATGGATTGATTTCTAGGAGTATAACCATAAGCGAAATAATAGTCAAGTGATTCTAATCGTAAACTACTTTTAACATTTTCAGCAGCCACAATTGATTTAACCTCGGAACCCCAAACAAATTTTTCATTATCTATATAATAATGAAAGGGTTTAATTCCAAACCGATCCCTAGCACCGAAAAGCTGCTTTTTATGATCATCCCATATAACAAAAGCGAACATCCCTCGTAAATGATCAACACAATTTTCACCATACTCTTGATAAAGGTTAACAATAACCTCTGTATCAGTGTTGGTTCTAAATTTATATCCTTTTTTTTCTAAAGCAATACGATTTTCCTTGAAATTATAAACCTCTCCATTAAATGTTATCCATAATGTACCCTCAAAATTGGACAAAGGTTGATGACCAGTATGTAAGTCTATAATACTTAGTCTGCGAAAGGCAAGTCCAACATTATTATTATAATAATGACCTTCATCATCTGGGCCACGATGTTTTATAACATCAGACATTTTCTTTAATTCGTTTAAAGAGACTGTTCTGTTTTCATCAAAAAATATTTTTCCGGCTATTCCGCACATAAAACTTAATTAGTTAGTTAGTAGTTCCTTTAAATTAGCTGCGTATGTTTTATAATTAAAAACGTCTACTCCCAATTCATGCCCTTTTAATCCTACAGTATTTGCAAGTGCAGGTTGTTCAATAATTAAGTTGAGTTTATCGGTAAGACTATCGCTATTATCTGTTTTTGCAATAAAAGCATTTTTACCATCGTTAAAAAACTCTGTAATTGCCCCAGAATCTGAAGTAATAATAGGTCTTTTAGAAGCGGTATATTCACATATTTTGAATGGGAATCTGGCCATATCTTGTAAATTATTACTTACCGGAATCAAAAGAGCTCTTGCTGATTTATAATACGAAATTAAATCGATATAGGTCAATTTAGATAATATATCTATATTATTTTGACATTCCTTTTGAGTGATATACGCATGTAGTTGATTTAATTGTTCTTGACTTCCGTTTACCACCAATTTTAAATGGTAGTCGTTTCCTAATGATTTCGAATTGGTAAATGCATTTATAATAAATTTAATGACATCCATATATACAGCTGAACCACAAAAAAGAAAAAACGAGACATCCTTATACTTAGGGTCAATAGTATCGAAATATGAGAAATCAATAATCGGTGGAATTTTAATCTTTTTTTTATTTTGGTTTATTTTATTTACATGATTTTCTAAATACTTACTAATAACAATAATTTTGTCTGTATAATCCAAAAAATGAGTGTCAAAATTATTTTTAATATCTTGTAATTGTTTCTTATCTCTATTTCCGAGTGACCCCATAATTTCCACATAATCATAAATCAACTCCATTTTTAAAACTCTGGATAAGAAATAATAGTATTTTAATTTTTTTAAATGAATGGAATTATTAAATATATGTGTAGCATTTTTAAAAAATTTATAATAAAATATCGTAAAGAATTCTAACAAACTTCCCAATTTTTTTAAAACATTTCTAAAAATAAAATTAGTTGGACGATATGGTATAATAGAACAATAAATATAATCTACACCTTGAAAATTACCCTGAGCCACCATATTTTCCCTATCAGTAATATGCTTTGAATGGCTCCCGCCATTATTAATTACAGTAACTTTATAGCCTGCTTCCAATAATGCCTTTGCTAATTGAATCTGACGTTGTATAGCGGCAGACCCAAAAGGAAATCCATTTGTTCCTGTAAAAAGTATTCTTTTATTCTTATTCAATTTATCTCTTTAAAAATTTAGATTTATTCAATGTAAGCTTGCTTTTTAGCTTATATAATTGTTATATATCGATTTTATCCCCTTATCTAAAGTTGTTTGATATTTCCATCCTAAGTTGTTTATTTTTGAAACATCAAGAAGTTTTCTAGAAGTGCCATCAGGCATTTTTGTATTCCAGTCAAAATTTCCTTTAAAACCAACAATATTTTTAATTTTATGTGCCAATTCTATTATGCTAAGATCAACCCCACAACCAATATTAATATGGGTGTTTTTAATTTCATTAGTATGAGGTTCTACATCTTTAAAATTAACATGCTCCATAATGTAACAACATGCACTGGCCATATCATCTGCATTCAAAAATTCACGCATTGGTTTGCCTGAACCCCATAAAGTAATACTTACATTGTTTGAACCATTTACTTGATTATGATTAATACCATACTTTTTTAAAATATTCAATATTTCCGTTGTGGTATCATTGCCATCAATCCCTTCAATTGGTAATCCAGTTAGATTACTTCTAATAGCTTGCCAATCTCCATTTTCTAAACATTTTCCCAAATGCATTTTCCTAATGAGTGCAGGTAATACATGTGATTTTTCAAGATCATAATTGTCATTTCTACCGTACAAATTCGTCGGCATCACAGAAATAAAATTGGTTCCATATTGAATATTATAAGATTCGCACATTTTAATTCCAGCAATTTTTGCAATCGCATATGGTTCATTTGTATATTCTAATTCAGAAGTTAATAAATATTCCTCTTTTAAAGGTTGTGGTGCATTTTTTGGATAAATACACGAACTTCCTAAAAAAAGTAACTTTTTGACTTTATATTTATAAGAATTATGAATTACATTATTTTGAATTTGAATATTCTCATAAATAAAATCAGCTCTATAGGTATTATTAGCAACTATACCACCAACTTTTGCTGCGGCTAAAATGACATATTCTGGTTTTTCTTTTTCAAAAAAATCTTTAACCTCTTGTTGATTAATTAAATTTAATTCTGAAGAAGTTCTAGCTATTAAATTAGTATAACCATTATTTTCTAGCAACCTCCAAATTGCTGAACCTACCATTCCTCTGTGACCAGCAATATATATTTTGGAATCCTTTTTCATTAAATGCTAAATTAACTATTCAAAATAATTGTTTGTATAATACCCACCTTCTTTAAGGTATTGATCTTTTTGCATCAATTTTATATCAGATTGCATCATGTCACTTACTAAAGAAGCTAAATCATGTTCAGGTATCCATCCTAATTTGGTATTTGCTTTTGTTGGATCACCAATTAACAAATCGACCTCTGTTGGACGGAAATATTTTGGATCTACCGCTAATACTTCTTTACCTAATTCTATTTGATATTTTTCATTATTGCAAGCAATTACATACGCTTTTTCATCAACTCCTTCTCCTTTGAACTCTAACTCTATGCCTACTACAGAAAAACTCATACGTACAAATTCCCTTACTGGGGTTGTAACTCCTGTTGCAATTACCCAATCTTCTGCTTTTTCAGCTTGTAAAATCATCCACATCATACGTACATAATCTTTTGCATGACCCCAATCTCGTTTTGCATCTAAATTCCCTAAGTACAATTTATCTTGAAGCCCCAACGCTATTCTTGAGGTTGCCCTTGTTATTTTTCGTGTTACGAAAGTTTCTCCTCTCAATGGAGATTCATGATTGAATAAAATACCATTACACGTGTACATCCCATAGGCCTCTCTATAATTAACAGTTATCCAATAGGCATACATTTTAGCCACGGCATAGGGAGAACGTGGGTAAAATGGCGTTTTTTCAGATTGTGGTACTTCTTGTACCTTACCATACAATTCTGATGTAGAAGCCTGGTAAATTCTAGTTTTCTTTTCCATACCTAATAAACGTACAGCATCAAGAATACGTAATGTTCCCAATCCATCAGCATTAGCTGTATATTCTGGAGTTTCAAAAGAAACCGCTACATGACTCATAGCCGCTAAATTGTAAATTTCATCTGGTTGTATTTCTTTAATCAAACGAGTAATATTGGTACTATCCGTCATATCCCCATAATGTAGAAAAAAATTACGATTATCCACATGCGGGTCTTGATATAAGTGATCTATTCGATCTGTATTAAAAAGTGAAGACCTTCTCTTCATACCATGCACTTGATATCCTTTTTTTAATAAGAATTCACTTAAATAAGCACCATCTTGTCCTGTTACTCCCGTAATTAGGGCTGTTTTTTTTGTCATTTTGGTTTATTTATTAATTACAACTGGAATATGTTATATATCTTATTATCATATTGAATTATTCCATTTGCTCATTTTTACACCTATTTATGTTATCAGCTACTACAAATTAGAGGAATAACATATTAAATCTCCTTATTTCGTCTTTTCTTTAAAATAATCAACAACTGATTGAATTACATAATTAACTTCATCATCTTTCAATTCAAAATAAAATGGTAATCTTAATAAGTGATCCGTATAAAAATCACTCATTGGCAATTCTTCACCTTCATACTTATTTCTATAAAATTCACTTTTATGTAAACTTAAATAATGAAACACACTTAATATTTTTCTATTTTTTAAAAAAGAGATAATATCCCTTCTCTCATTTAAAGATTTACATATTATATAAAACATATGTCCATTATTTGTAGAATATTCAGGTACCACAGGAAGATAGATTTTTCCTTGCATGGCTAAACTAGACAATCCCTCATAATACTGATTCCATATATATATTCTATTTCGCTGAATCATATCCAATTTTTCTAATTGAGCATATAAAAATGCAGCTGTAATTTCAGATGGAAGAAATGAAGAACCTGTATCTACCCAACCATATTTATTTACCTCTCCTCTAAAAAACGAAGCTCTATTTGTTCCTTTTTCCCAAATAATCTCAGCTCTTTCAGATAACTTTTCGTCGTTTATTATAAGTAACCCACCTTCTCCAGAAATTATATTTTTAGTTTCATGAAATGAATATGTACCCAAATGACCAATACCTCCTAAAGGTCTACCTTTATAAAAAGTATTTATTGCTTGTGCGGCGTCTTCAACAACCATAATATTATGCTCATCCGCTATTTTCATAACTTTATCCATATCTACAGCAATACTAGCATAGTGTACAACAACAATTGCTTTAGTTTTATCTGTAATTAAACTTTCAATTTTATCAATATCTATATTAGGATGATCTTTTCGTGAATCAGCAAAAATAACTTTTGCACCTTGTCTAACAAAAGCTAATGCGGTTGAGACAAAAGTGTAAGAAGGTACTATAACTTCATCTCCAGGTTTTATATCTAACAGCAACGCACACATCTCTAAGGCATCTGTACACGATGTTGTTAATAAAACTTTATGAAAATTATATTTGTCTTGGAAAAAATGATGACATTTTTTAGTAAAATGTCCATTACCAGAAACATGACCAGAATTCACAGCTTCTACAATATATTCCGTTTCTTTTCCGGATAAGAAAGGTTTGTTAAATGGTATCATGATTATTTGTTTTTTAACCAACAATGATAGACAAATTCAGTTTTGTCTTTTAAAAATCCTCTATTTTCATATAATTTACATGCAGGAATGTTAAAACCTTGTGTAACAACCTGAATTTTAGTATAATTATTATCGTAAGTCCACTTTTCTGCGGCATTCAATAATGTTTTACCAATTCCTTTACCTCTATATTCCTCATCAACGGCAACAATTCCAATATCACCTTTTCCATTTTTTTCAGATAAAGTTAACATACCTAATATGGAATCATTAACCTTATATACTAATGTGTTTTTAGCAATAGATAGATTAACGGAATTAATTATCCATTTCTTATATAATTCTTCAAATTTTTTTTTCGCTATTCGCTTATCATAATTAAATCGAGAATATTTACCACTTTGAACAGCTAAATCTAACATTTGTTCTGTAGGATACTCTAACCCATATTCAATAATATTTTTCTCATAGTAAGATGCTTCATTAACTCTTTTAAAATATGTTACTTTCTCATCAATCAATTCTATATTAAAATCAATTAAGTTTTTATTATTAATTTTTTCTTTCAAAAACACATAAACCAATTCAAAATTTTTATTTCGTAAGGTTTTTAATAAACCAGCCAATTGAAACTCATTAACCTTACTAGTTTCAATTTTTGCTACCTTATAGCCAAAAAATTCACTATCCCATAATAGTTCGATAAATTTCATAAAATATTTTTACTGTTTGTTAATAAAAATTTTTTCCACATTAGCTACAAAAACGCTCTGACTCAATAATTCTAATCCCAAATTTCTACAATTTGTTGACATTTCAAGTAATTCTTTATCGTTTAAAGACATTGCTTCTATAATTTTATTTCCCAAATCATTGGTGTTTTTTAGCTCCGCCAAAAAACCAGTTCTATTTGGAATTACAAGATCATTAGCAATACCCATTTCAAAAGAAATAACAGGAGTGCCGCTCATTACGGATTGATTAATCATAAAAGGGCCTGCATCTTCAATTGAAGGACATATATAAAAGTCGGCAGCCTGAAAAGCCGATGCCAACTCTTCATTATTTTTAAGCATGTTGACATATCTGTATTCAAACGGCAATTCAGCTTTAATACTATCTATATTATTGCCTGCTATTAAAAGGATAAGTTCTAAATCTTTATTTTGTTCTTGAACAAATTTTAGAGCTTTTACTAAATAGCTCATTCCCTTCCTTATTTCTTCTATAAATGTAGATCCGAAAAATAATACTTTTATTCCATTAGGTATATCGAATTGACTTCTAACATTATTGTTATTTATCAGTGGTTTAAAAACTTTATCATCAACTGGTAACATAAGCTTATGTACAGGCTTGCTTTTAAATAGCAAACTCTCTTTTGATTGCTTCAACAGCCTTTCAGTTCCTGCCAATAGATGAATGTCCGTTTTATCTATATATTTTTTCTTAAATTCTATATTTAGTGCCGATTGATCATTCACATCATTTGAATACATTCCGGGACATTTACCACAGCCTGTAATATATCTATTACAATCCCAGAAATAATGACATCCACCTGTCAGTGCAGCTGGATCCATTAAATACCAATAAATTGGAGCTCCTGTAGCTTTATTCAATTCATACAGATTTTCGAGGTTTAAAAATTTATTAGGAAATAAATACAATATAGCATCTGGTTTTGTCTTTAATTTTCTTAAAATACTTTTGGTACTATAATTTTGTTTAGAATTGTCATAGTCATTTATCGCATAAATATTATTCAATTTTATTCCTTTTTTTTTGAAAGAAAATATACTTTTTATAATCTTTCTTGATTTTCTTTTAATTTTGTGAATTAATATATCCAATGAGCTATTAATACTAATAATATCCTCTTCAATATGTTTTTCATGTTCAGCAACAATTATCGTAACTAAATGTTCCTTTTCTTTTAAACTCTTGTACAAATTATATGCAATTATACCTGAATTTTTATAAGGATTATTTGAAGTTAAAATTAGTATATTCATTATTGATTTTATTTGTCCCAAATGCCCTTTGCTTTTTTATTTACTATTTTTGAATATTGTATCGGAGCCAAGATTAAACCATAAAAATTACTTATAATGGATGCAATTACAAGTCCAATAATACCAAAATTAAAATATTTAATTAAAACAAATGCCGATAATAAAAATAATGAGACACCAAAAAAAGCTGCATACATTTGTAATTTAATTTTTCCAATCCCATTTAGAAATGTAACATAAACATTTCCAAAAGTAAAAGTCATAAAATAAATGAACAATACTAATGATAACTTAAACGGAATTATAATTTCATTTCCTATCCATAAGTGATAGAATGGATCTGCAAAGATTAACATAATAACTCCGATTATGCTTATACCTACCCAAATTAATAGTAACTTTTTAACTGTATTTTTTATCCATTTCATATCATTTTTCACCCAAGCTTCCGTATAAGCAGACCAAAAAGGTGAAACTATAATAGTAAATATCATAGCCATAATTGAAAAATATTTGTAGCCAATATTATATACAGTAACTTCTGAAGGACCAAAATATTGTGCAATAATAATATTTGTTGATTGATAAATAATTAATCCTGCAATTTGAATTAAAAAAAAAATTACTCCTAGATTCAACAAATCCTTTGCGTAATGAAATTTTATTGATTTTATGGAAGGGGCAATTCTACGATACTCATTTTTATAAAAGTAAATAGATACAACAATCAAAACGATTACGGGAACTACGCTATATACCCATGATAGGTAAATTAAGTTTCCTTCAGTTGTTTTAGTTAAAATATAGATAATGATTAAACTCAATAAGTTTCCTATGGGGCCAAAAGCATTCGCTATTGCAGGTCTTTGATCCGCATATAATACTGTGCTGATTAATTTAATAACGAACCTTAAAAAGAAAAATCCAAAAACAATAAGGGCAACAGCTGATAACTCGTTAATCAAGTTTTTATCTGTATTTAAAACTATTGTCCAATCAATAAAAACATTTCCAATAAAAAATACAATGGCTAATAAAACTACTACCACTGCTAAAATAGCATATGTGGTACTTACATATATCTTACCCAATTCGTAATTTTTGTCAGCAAGAGCTTCTGCTAATTTGTTTTTCAACCCATTGCCCAATCCTATTTCAAAAAAACTAAACCAAGTAAGAAAAGAGGTTAATGTTAGCCAAATTCCATAGGTTGTTTTATCTAAATAGTCTAGGGTAATTCTGACTATTAAAAAACCTACCACCATACTCATCCCTTTGATTAAAAACGAAAAAAATATATTTTTCTTAGCTTTTACTGTACGCTCATGTCCTTTGAAAAAACGCAGTAGGAATTCTCTCATAACCGATCTATTTTAGATTTATTAAATTTATTAATATAAAACTTATCAAATAGTAAAGCTAAAATCAACCCCATTTCAAAAAAAGTAAAAGTTACTAAAGTTAAATTAGCCGTTGCAAATCCTAAGAATGCCACAAAGGGTCCATAATAATTTGTTTTTTTTGCATTCTCATAGAGTTTCTTCAAAATAAAATATAGAAATAATAAAAATAATAATCCTCCAACTAATCCATAAATATAAAATAATGACAAATAACCAACATGTAATTGCGATGATTTCCTAGCTAAAGCTTTTTTTAATTTATTGTCTTGCTCCCCTGTACCTGCCATTCCATATTTTACATTACCTCTCCCAAGTATAGGATTGTCCCAATACACTTGATTAAAAGCGACAAAAGCTAACAATCTTGTACTTCCAGATCCCTTGGTCATTCCGCCTTTCCCTTTATCCAAAACTCTTTCTTCCAAAATACTTATAGTTTTTAAACCATAGGCGTCTAAAAACACTAAGGACGAGAACATTATTAATGGAACTAAAATGAGATATTTATAAAATATGGTTAAATTTTTACGATGATTAAAATACAATACTAAAAAAATTAATAATCCATTTAGCATTATCCACCTGGCTTTTGTTAAAAAAGCGTAGAGTAAACCTATTAAAATATAGATTAGTAGTTTGTTATTTTTTTTTGATTTTAATAAAATTTCTGATATTATTAAAAATATAGGAATAGCACCAAAACCAACGGCAAATGAACTTATATAAGAATAAATCGAGGGTAATCTACCTTCAACTAAATCTCCTCCACCCCATTTTTCAATATAATCAGGATCAGTCATAAATTCAAAACCAATTATCTGTTGTAATAAAATCACAACAAAAGCTATAATTAAGAGTATATTGGAACTTTTCAAAATAATATTCATATACTTTGTTCTTATCTCAATATTTTCTATTATGATAAGAATGAGTAGTGAACTCATCATCGGATTGGAAACTAAGTATAGGGTTTTAAAATCTCTATCTAAAAAATAGAATTCGGAAATATACGTATAGATAGTAAAGAGCAAATAAAAGAACGCATATTTCGGAAATTTAATAGGTTTTCCGTTTTTTGCATAAAAAAAAAGTAAGATTACTCCAAAATACATTAAAACGGTAATATTCTTATTATAATCCGTCTTAAGAATCCCTAATAGAATATAAGCCACAACCGGAGCTAGTGCTATTAATAAAATTATAAACCGATTAAATTTGTTAGGTATGGAATAGTAATTTGACAATGTATAGTATATCTACTTTATTTAAATAATTCGTCTTGTTCTTTTTTAAGAACATCTCCCAATCTATTTTCTGGCAATATTACATCATTATAACTTATAACCCCATCTTTTTTGATCTCATTTTTTAAGATACAACCATTAGCCAAACCTATAGGTAACAAGTTTTCTTTTTTTGAAACTTCATGATTCTCACACACTCCATACGTTTTAAACCCACCTAATTCATCTAATGTTTCACCTTTCTTTAAATCTGTTTTTGCTATAGTTATAACATCAACCATAGGCCCCCCTTTGGCTGCAATAATAGTATCATCAAAATCTACCATACGAGCTATAGAAATTGGTATTTCAAAAAACAATAAGTGATAAGGAATATAAAAACTATATAATGGTCCGTCACCTAATTTACCATATTTTAAATACTTTTCTGTAAAATGATCACCATCTGAATATGCATAAACAAAAACACCAGGTCCTGGCTTTGCTCCTACAGTAAAATCTACAATTCCACCTAGTTCTTTTAATTGTTCTACATCATACAACCCAGTTAAATTATCAATATGATCAGTAGACTTAAAACCTAGCATCCCCCTTTTAGCAACTTTCATACCTGTTGCATTAGCAATACAAGCTTGCTCCAAACTCACTTTAGTTCCATCAGCAAAATTCGTAGCCATATACGGTGACATATCCCATGATGCAGCAAATTCCTTTTGAGTATCAGGATTTCTGTATTCATCTAACATACCCTTGATATTTCCACAAACTAATGGTATTAAACCCAATTGTTTCACGAAGCGAAACAAATTCATAGTACAACCTGGTTGATCACCTTCTGCTACACTGTATTTCACTCCTGCTTTATCTGCTTTATATTTTAAAATTGGACCCAATGTAGCATCTAATTCTGCATTAAATGATAGAATATCTTTTTTATTACTTATACAATCTAATGTAAGTTGAGCTGAAAATTCTATTGAACCTGTCATATCAACAATAATATCTATAAATTCAGATTGAATAACTAACTCTAAATTTTGTGTAACTGCGGTAATACCATTTTTAAAGCAATCCTCAAATTCATTTTCACTTTGAACAATCTTATAATCTAGATTCAAATCCTTGTATACTCTTTGTGGGCGTTCTAATGAACGATTATACTGAGCAACAACTTTCATACCTTGAGTAAATTTTTCAATCTGATTTAATAGCCCCTTGGCCATTTCTCCAGATCCAACAACTCCTACTCTAATAGGATTATTCTCTTTTTCTCTCTTATTTAATGCATTATCTACTATTACCATAATATCTATTTACCCCTCGTAATCAGGGCGATTCTTATCTTTATCTGAAATTTCCGTAATGGCTATTGGCCATTCTATATTAAATGATTTATCATCATATCTAATTCCGCCTTCTGCATCCGACTTATAAAACTGAGTAACAAAATACGTTACCTCAGTATGGTCTTCTAATGCCAAATACCCATGAGCACATCCCTTTGGAACATAAAGCATACTCGCATTTTCTTCACTAAGCTCTACTCCTAACCATTGCTTATAGGTAGGTGAATCTGGTCTTAAATCAACTACAACATCGTACATTGCTCCTTTCGTACAACGAACATATTTCGTTTCTTCATAAGGAGCCTTTTGATAATGCAATCCCCTTAAGGTACCTTTCTTTTTATTATATGAGATATTAGATTGAACAACATCAGCATTCAAGTTCTTTTCTTCCAATTCCTTTTTACACCACAATCTGCTAAAAAAACCTCTTCCATCTTCTATTTTCTCTAAATTCAGCAAAAATACTCCTTTTAATTTTGTTTCCTTAAATAACATATTAATTCGTCATTTTATTTAAAAAATCCTTTTGATAACTTATAATTTGGCTTACAGTAATATCTTTAGCATTATTACTATTATGTTGATGGTAATACCAATCAACTGTATTTTTTATTGTTGAATCAAACCCCCAAACTGGTTGCCAATTCAAAATTTGTACCGCTTTATCAATATTTAAATTGAGAAGAAATGCCTCATGTACCGCTTCAGATTCATTATACTTCCATTTACCTGGCCAATTTTCTAAGACTGCCGTTACTAAACTTTCTACATTTTTATTTGAAGTGGTAAATGGCCCAAAATTAAAACCTGAACACAATATTTCTATCAAATCATCCTTTGCTTCTAACAAGGTACAACCTAAAAATAAATAGCCTCCTAAAGATTCTAAAACATGTTGCCAAGGTCTAGTTGCATATGGATTTCTCACAATAATTTCTTCTCCTTTTTGCAAAGCCCTCATACAGTCAGGTATAATTCTATCTTTAGCCCAGTCTCCCCCACCAATTACATTACCTGCCCTTGCAGATGCTAATTTAACACCATGCTTCTTATAATCCTTTGGATTAAAAAAGGAACGTCTATAAGAAGATACTACCAATTCAGCAGCACCTTTACTCATTGAATAAGGATCATACCCCCCCATGGCATCATTTTCGCGATAACCATGTATCCATTCCTTATTTTCATAACATTTATCTGATGTTATTACCACTATAGTTGTGGAAATACCTAATTGACGAACAGCCTCCAAAACGTTTACTGTACCATTTATATTCGTTTCTATGGTATTAATAGGATCTTCATAAGAGTCTCTGACTAAAGATTGAGCGGCTAAATGAAAAATAATATCTGGTTTCACCTCGTCTATACATGTTTTTAAAGCTTTTAAATCTCTTACATCATTTAAATAGCAGTCCATTTCTTCTGATAACTTTAGTTGACCGAATAATGAGGGATTTGTAGGTGCTTCTAATGCATAACCATATACTTTAGCTTGTAATTGCAGCAACCATTGTGATAACCAACTCCCTTTAAAACCAGTATGACCAGTTATTAATACTTTTTTATTTTTATAAATATCTAATTTATTCATAAGTAATTACCATTTTTTCCATGCTGCATTACCTTCTTGCCAAATTTCTTCTAAAACTGTTTTATCTCTTAAAGAATCCATACTTTGCCAATATCCTTCATGTTTAAATGCTGATAATTGTCCTTCTTGTGCTAATTTTTCCATAGGCTCTCTTTCCCAGACAGTACTATCTTCTTTTATATAATCAAAAATTTCTGGCTCTAAGACAAAGAACCCTCCATTTATCCATGCAGTTTCTCGCGTACCTCCTTTAGGTTTTTCTCTAAAGTTATCAATTTTATTATTGTCTTGCTCTAAATTAAATGCCCCATACCTACCTGGTTGTTGAACAGCAGATAATGTTGCTAATGTATTTTGTGAATTATGAAACTTTAACAATTCATTAAAGTTTACATCACTAACACCATCTCCATAAGTTAAAAAGAAAGGTTCATTACCAACATATTCTTTTACTCTTTTTATTCGCCCTCCTGTCATTGTATTTTCACCTGTATCTATTAAAGTTACTTTCCAAGGTTCTATACTATTGTTTATAATTTGTGTTTCATTATTTTTTAAATCAAAAATAACATCAGAGGAATGTAAATAATAATTAGAGAAAAATTCTTTTATCATATGTCCCTTATAACCACAACAAATTATAAATTCATTATGACCATATGATGCATACATTTTCATGATGTGCCATAAAATCGGTTTTCCTCCAATTTCTACTAAAGGTTTAGGTCTTACTCCTGTTTCTTCACTTAATCTGGTACCAAAACCACCAGCTAATATTACTGTTTTCATGTTAATTTTAATTTTAATTTTCTTATTTTCTTCTTCTTATTTTTTTATTCTAAACAAAAATCAAGTACTTCCTTAGAAATAGTTTCTATATTTAATTGATGCATTTTCAACATCGCATTATGTCCTATTTTATTTCGTAATAACTCGTCATCCATAAGTATTTCAATCTTATCTGATAATTCATCAACATCCATAATAGGTACTAAAAACCCATTCTCTTTATCATCTATTATTTCTTTGGGCCCTACATCACAATTGAAACTCACTACTGGCAATCCCACTGCCATAGCCTCACATATGGCATTTCCCCATGCCTCCGAAACTGATGTTGAAACAAATATCATCGATTTATTTAACCACAAATCGACATCCTTAACTGCACCAGGCATAGCAACTCTATTTTCTATACCTAAAGAAGTGATCATCTTATTCAAATCTTCTCTTAACTCTCCTTCCCCAAGAATTATAAACTTCCAGTCAGGTCTATCTAACTTAGCACAAGCCTCTAAAAAATAACGTTGAGCTTTAACCGCTGTCAATCGACCGACAGTTATAACAATCTTTTCTTTAGTTATATTATCATACTTATTAACATGTGATACGGGATTATGAATCACTTTTACATTGGAAACTCCAGTTTCAACTTCTACAAAATTTTTTGCAATTTTTGTCATTAATATTACACCATCAGCTTTTTTGTAAAGTAACTTTCTTAAATATCTTTCTATTTTACTTCTTTTTCTAAATGGGCTCATTGCATCTCTAACAAATACTCTCACATTTAAAAAACGTGTTGAAATTAACGTAAAAATGTTAGTAGAACTTAAAATACTTAATACAAAATTCGGATTCTCATCTTTAAGAATTCTTCTGAGTTTTATACCAGCTATTAAACCCGTAAAAATTCTATTTATTGTGTTTTTATTACAATAATTTAATTCTTCAACTTTTATTTTATCTGAAAGTGTAAAAAATGATTCACCTGACCTTAAAAGTATTATTGTAACAGTGTAGTCTAATGAAACCCAATAGTTAGATAAATTAGCAATATATCGTTGTCCTCCACCGTGGTCTAATAACGGAGTGATAAGTACAATATGCTTATTAATCGATTTCATTTCATAAAAACAATATTAGCGAAGATAATTATTATAATTTAACGAATAATGATTTTATATATAAACCAATAATATTTAAAAAGGATTTAGAAGAAGTAAAAGGTGATTTAATAATCGCTATTTTCGAGGCTACTCGTGTTTTTTTAGCACCCTCATTATCAATTGATCCTCTTATTGAATAATCAATATTTAAGTTTTCCGATTCTAAACTTTCAATACACCAAACAGGCCACTTACCTTTAAATATAAAACCGCTATTCCAAGTATCATAAAGTTGACCATACTCATTCACGTATTCTTCTGATATGGCATAGAATTCATCTTTATAAATCCAAGAACGTATACCATTTATTTTTTCTGACATATAAATATTTTCATAATCCTTAATATATTTTGAAATTGTCTTTTTTTTCCACAGCCCTGGAATGAGTAAGAAACGATGTTTACAAGTGGGTTCAATCTTATTTAAGAAATTATATTTGGAAGGTTTATCACTCCATCTCACACTATATCTAAGCATTCGTATAAAATCTACTTCATCATTTTTTTCCATTAATTCAACAAAATGTTTAAACATTTTAAAATTCATAGGAGAACGCAAAAAATAATCTTCAGATAACGGAAAAACAATATCATACTTTGCAATTTTTAAACTTTCTATAAGGCGTTTACCCCAAGGAGCATCATTACCGTGTTTTAATACGGTAATATCTAAACCTTCAAAATGATAATCTTTAGTAGTTGTACTTAAAATAATATCAAAATCTTTTGCCTGCGGAAAATATTTAACAAGCATTTTAAAATAAGGGTCCCAACAGTCTGAATAACCATCATAAGAACATACTATAAGAGAGATCATGATTTTTTATATTTTTTTTATAGCTTTAAATAATGTATATATTGTTAAAACAAATTGTCACAATACTTTCATCTATTTATAACTTTGTTTTCTTTAACAAACATAATATTTTTCTTTAAAAAATTTAACAACTTCTTAATAAAGGTTGAAAACTTATTTTAATTTTACTTTATAGATTATTATTTATGTATAAATTTATCATCACTTAAAAATAAGTCGCCTATTTACCTTTTATAATTATTAACAAAAATAAATGGTGCAATTTACGCCTGTGAAAAAGAGAATAAGCATTGTTATACCTATGTATAACGCAGAAAATTATATTGAACAATGTCTAGCAAGTATTCTATATCAACCGCTCATTAAAAATGATTATGAGGTAATAATTATCAACGATGGTTCAAAAGATGGAAGTTTAATTAAAGCCACTGAAATTTCTAAAGAACATGAAAATATTACTGTATTTACACAAGAGAATAAAGGAGTAAGTGCTGCTAGAAACAAAGGAATTGACTTGGCTAATGGTAAATACATCTGGTTTATTGATGCTGATGATTATATTATTTCAGATACCGCTAATCATTTATTAACTTTCGCTGAAAAACATGATTTAGATATACTTCAATTCAATAAAATCAGAACTGAATCTAGAGCTTTAAACAAAGCTGCTACAAAACATATTGATATTTCTAAAATTGAAATTTTTAATGGTAAAGAATATGCTTCAAAGGTTGATTTAAATGATAGTTGCTGCACAAATTTATATAAAAAAGAATTTGTAATGTCTACCAAAATTAGATTCATAGAAGGTAAAGTGATGGAAGATATGACTTTCAATGCTGAACTTTTTCCTTTGGCTGAAAAAATTACTCATTTTCCAATAGATACATACCGCTATGTCATAAATCCTAATTCAATTTGGACAAGTAAAGAATCAAAAGCATTTAGAAAATCGATTGTAGATTTTATTTTTATGGCAAAAAAATTTTCTGATATTATAGAAGACTATAAAATTAATAATATTGGTACAGATATTATTAATCTTAAACAACAAGAAATGCTATTTAATGTTTCTAAACGGCTACTTACTTCAGATTTTAAAATAATTGAGATTAATGCTATCATTAATGATTTGTCTAGAAACAATCTGTACCCCCTTACTCCTTATAAAGGAAAATATTTTTTAAAAAAACTTGAACTCTTTTTATTTAATAGAAAATTACTATTTATTACTGCGGCTTTAATGTACAGGCTATTAAAAAGACCCATTGATTATTTTATTATTAGAAGACACCAACGTAATAGAGAAAAGTTAATTAAAAAAACAATTGTTAAGTTTGATTAGGAATTTTAGATTTATTAATTTTTTTTTTTAAAATTTTAGACCTTTAAAATAAATTTATTCTTTGCTATTAAATGAATATGGTTAATATTATAAAGAAAAAAATTAGACTCAAATCATGCAATATAAAATAGTTTAGATATTTTAAATTCAATTATTAAAAACAAATTCTTAAAACGAGCTATATTAAAATGATATTAAGTTTTATTATACCAATGTATAATGCCGAACAGTATATAGAACAATGTCTATATAGTATAATTGAACAACCAATAAATAAAAATACTTTTGAAATAATCCTTATAAATGATGGCTCAACAGATAATAGTTTATCTAAAGCAAATGAAATTTCTAAGAAGCATAAAAACATAACAGTTTATGATCAAGAAAACATTGGTTTAAGTGCAACCAGAAATAGAGGAATTGAGTTAGCCAAAGGTGAATATATATGGTTTATAGATGCTGATGATTATATAATACACAATACCGTTAATTCACTTCTTGAGTGTTTAAAAAATCATAATTTAGATATTTTAGAATTTCAATATATCAGAACTGAATCAAGAATTCTTAATGTATCAAGACACAATAAGCCTTCATTTACTGATATAAAAGTGCTTAATGGTAAGAAATATGTTGCTACTGGTGGCTATAATGAAAGCTGTTGCATTTCTATATACAGAAGACAATTAATTTTGGAAATAGGCTTAAAGTTTATTGAAGGTAGAGTAATGGAGGACATGGTTTTTAATGCTGAAATTGTACCCAAAGCAAATAGAATTGCTTACTTCCCATTGGATGCCTATCGTTACGTTATAAACCCTAATTCGATATGGACGAATAAAGAATCTAATGCACACCGTAAGTCAATTACTGATTTTATTTTTATGACTAAAAAAATATCAGGTTTTATTAAGACTTACAAACAAAATGGTATTGGAACAAAAATTATTGAAAGCAAACAACAAGAAATGCTTTTTAATATATCTAAACGTCTACTCACTTCAGATTTTACAATTTCCGAAATAAATATTATGATTGGGGATTTATATAAGTATAAACTATATCCTTTAAAAAAATATAAAGGAATCAGTAGGTTAAGAAAACTTGAAACTTGTATATTTAATAGAAAATTACTTTTTTTATTATCTATAAGAATCTATCGTTTCTTTAAAAAACCTATTGATCATTTCATTATTAGAAAATATAGGCAAAAAAGAGAGAAGCTTATTAAAGAAACTACTGTTAATATTTAGGGTAAAGATGGAAAGAAATCAATAAGAACAAAATTCAAGAATTTCATTAGATATTTTATCTATTGAGAACTTTTGTTGTATTTCTTTGGCTTTTATGGAAAACTTATTTCGTAGGTTTTCATCATTCATCAATTGTACTATTTTCTTTGAAAACTGGTCAACATCTCCTACAGGGACTAAAAATCCATTTTCACCATCTTCTATTAATTCACTTGGACCAGTTAAACAATCGAAACTAACACATGGTAAACCGGCTGCCATACCTTCAAGCAAAGCTATTGGAAAGCATTCAGAAACAGAAGGAAATGCAAATATAGTAGATTTTGATAACCATTTCCCTACATCTTTTTCAACTCCATTTAATGTAACGAGATTGTGTATGTCCAAATTATTAATTTGCTGCTCCAACTCTTTACGTAATTCACCGTCACCAAGAATTACAAATTTCCAATCAGGTCTATTAATTTTTTTACACGCTTCTATAAAATACTTTTGCCCTTTTGCACAATTTAGTCTACCAACATTTAAAACAATTTTTTCTTTTTTAATACTCTCATTTATTTTTAAGTCAAAAACGGGGTTTGGTATTGTAATTATATTTTTACACCCCGTTTCATCTTGAATAATTCCTTTAGCAATATCAGTCAAGGCAATAATACCATCAGCCTTTTTGTAAAAAAACTTACGGCATTGGTTTTCAACTTTACTTCTCGGCCTTAAAGGACTCATCACATCTTCTACAATCACCCTAGTTTTTAGATATCGCGTTGCTAGAATAGTTAAAATATTAGTGGAGCTCAAAATACTCAATACAAAAAAGGGATTAATAGATTGGATTTTTTTTCTAAGTTTTAACAATGTCCTTAGTGCACTAAAAGCTTTTTTTATCCCTCCTTCACCAGTCAAATTTAATTCAGTTACAACTACTTCTGAATTAATGGGATAAAAACTTTTTCCTTTTCTTAATACAATTATGTTTACAACGTAACCTTGAGAGGACCAACGGTTAGCTAAGGAGGTAATATAACGTTGCCCGCCACCTAAATCAAGTAATGGAGTTACTAGGACTATTTTCATAATAAATATTTTAGTTAAGAAAATATTGCAATCTATAAATCCCCAATAATTACAATATATATTCTATAAATTGAATACACTTTTAATTATAAGCATTAAATTTACAAGACAAAACATTAGTCTAGTTACTTTCTTTGCAATAACAGAATTATAACTTTTAGTTGTAATTTTTTTTTTAGCAGATAAAATAAATAAACTTAATTAATAAATTCACCTTTTTCAGATGTACTTATAGTTGTATTGCAGTTATTTAAAAATAGTGAAGTAAATAATATGAAGATTACTTTTTCCGTTTTATTAGTGGTAGTCTTGATATTCCTTTTCATAGCATATAAGAATAAATAACACAACGAATGTAACAATGTATTTAACAATAAAAAAAAAAAATACAGAAAAAGGGGGAAAATCCTGTAAATCAAAGGGGTTTTCCCCCTTTGATTTAATTTGTATTTAAGAAGTTAAAAGTTACCTATGATACTCTCTAAATATTAACTGGCTGGTTATTATTTAAACTATAAAGTAAAGTATTAACTAATTTAAAATTTGTGCTGTCAATTTGCAATCGGTTGTTTTAATTTTTAAATAATTTTCATATAAAAATTATCTTCTCAAATTCGTGTAATTAGACATTTTACTAACCAAAATATAGGAGATATCAGAAATTCATAAAATTTTTGATTATGCAAATGGAGGAGAAAATTAAATTTATAATAATTCTTTGTTTTTAATCCTGTTTTATTTTTTCCTTGTCACAATAGCATCTATAATTGTAAGTTCTTTGTGATGATTTAAAGTATGAGTAGCAGAAACATCTTTACTCCATTCAGGATAAATTGCTTGGACTTCCCTTTCTTCATAATTCTTTTTATCAAGAATAGTAATTTCTCGAATATGCATAGCATAGCCATATCGTTTAGAACAATCTTGTGCAGGTCTGTAAATTTTATGATTTTTCACAAATAAATTGCCAGCAGGTCTAGAAAATTGGACATCCGTTACTATTGGATTTTGTGGATGAGATTGCCATGTTCCATTAAATAAATCTTCCGTATAAAAAAGGTAAAGTTCGTCATGAGTACTTGCCCCCATTTCTTCTCCAACATTAGTAAATAACCAATATAAGTTACCATATTTAAAAGGCGTAGCATCTGTAGCATTAATGTTTTCCATTAATACTTTTGATAACTTCCATTTATAGGGAAAATCTAAACATTCATACAATTCAATAGTTCTATTTTCCGAGGTTTCAGGTAACATATATAATTTTTTGTTTTCTTCAAAAAGTAAGGGATAAGACAAATGATAAGGTTTCTCTAAGACAACTTTTGGTTCTGAAACCTGCCCGTCTTTAGATAACTCAAGAACTGAAATTTTCCCTTTATTTTCTGTATAAATTAACTCTTCAAAAAACACAAAATATTTTCCATTAATTTCATGTATAAAAGGATCTGCCCAAAACCGGTCCTTTGGTGGTAATATTCTTTTAAATTTATAAAATGAATTTGAAAAATTATTAGAATTATTAAAATTATATAATAATATATACTGGTCAAAATAAAATTTTGATTTAACAATATTTTTTAAAAGTTTCGCATAATTCCTAACAATTCCTTTAAAAGTTTCATAGGTAGTTGGTATTTCGTAATAAGGTTTTGAATAAAAATTAGGTACACTATTTCTTTCTTCTAATCCCTTAAAGTACTTTTCGTAACCATCCTGGAATAAGAGATTTAATTGCCTGGGAATTAAAGTTTTTAGTTTGAAATATAATTGATTTCTATTCTTACTAATATTGAATTTATGAGTAGCATAATTAGTAGATGTTACGACAAACTCCTCTTGTTCAAATTTAGAATTACATAAATTCATGTTCAGGGTAATTCCAGTAATAAAAGATTTGTTCAATATTTCAGAAACACCTGGTACATTACTTTGAATATTTTTACCATCACCCCCTGAAAAAAACCACACTCCATATTTTGTTAATTGTACAATATCCTCAGATAATTTATTTTGGCCTAAGTTGATTATAACATCTAAATGAAAATTGTCAATAACCGAAAGTGTTTCTTTTCCAAAATAATCACTTTGGTTCTGAGAAGTACTATTAACACTTATAGACTCACAGTCTAAAAGAGAATTAATTTTCATACTTTTAAAAGCACTTGGGTTGCTTTTAAACAATTTATTTTCTACTTTTTCATAAGTCCTATATATAAAGTTATTTACTGCTTTAACATTCTCCTTTTTGCTATTATTCTCAATAATTAAAACAATTTCAGCGTAATTCCCTTCATTAATGATTTCGATCATCTTATAAACCCAAAAAGGAATGCTTTTGGACATTACACATAATGCTATTCTTAATAATGGTTGTTTCATTAGATATACATATTTTATATTAATTTATAGCAACATCTAAAATTAAATCGAATATGATGTTAAGAATATTACTCGAATTTATCATAAAATCAATAAAATATATTTGTCATATCCCAAAAAGGAATTTTCGTTATGTTTAAATTCCAACATTAAAGCAAAGAATCTTTAAAAAACATTTTATTATTTACAGCTCAATTAATCAAAATAAAGTATAAATGGTGTAAATTAATATGTATTTCCATTTCTAAAAGGGTGTTTTGCATTTTCTTTTTTTGCAAAAGGATGGTAATCTCCTGTTAGCGGTGAAATTTCAGAATTTCTTATTTTTTGAACAATTTCAATTGATTGTCTGGCGTCTTGTAAGCCAAATCCATTACCATTAAGTATATCTTCGTAACTTTTAGTATGTAATTCTGTAAACCCTCCACTAAACTCAATCTCTTCGCCATCAACTGTAATCGAACGATACGTACGTTGACCTGTTTCTTTAACTTCATCGGGAATAACATTATAATCTATTGACAAGAACCAACGAACTCTAGCTTTTTCAAATTCTAAATAACCAGAAGCCCTATCATGATTATGTAGATGCACTCTATTCTCTTTTACATCACCAAAAACCCAAGATAGCATATCATAAAAATGAACTCCTATATTAGATGCTATTCCTCCAGATTTAGAATCATCTCCTTTCCAAGAAGTGTAATACCAATGTCCTCTTGAGGTTAAATATGTTAAATCTACATCGTAAATTTTATCTTTAGGACCATTCTCTATTTTTCTTTTTAAAGCTATGATACTTTCATGTAATCTTAATTGTAAAATAGAATACACTTTTTTTTGTGTAGCCTTTTCAATATCGGAAAGAGCATCTATATTCCAAGGATTTAATACCAATGGTTTTTCACAAATGGCATGTGCATCTCGTCTCAATGCCATCCTTATGTGAGCATCATGCAAATAATTAGGTGTACAAATACTAACATAATCTAGATTAATATCTCTTTGCCGTTTTAATTTCTCGATATGACGATCAAACCTCTCAAACTCAACAAAAAAGTCTGCATTTGGGAAATAACTGTCCATGATTCCAACAGAATCAAACTTATCGTAAGCCGCAATTAGATTATTTTTAGTATCTTTTATAGCTTTCAAATGTCTCGGAGCAATATATCCTGCTGCTCCTATAAGGGCAAAATTTTTCATAAATTTAAATGTATCAATTTTTAACAAATGTTAAATAAACAATATTCAAAAGTAAAAATAATTTACATCAAAAACGAGTTTAATATAGACTATCTCTTATTTTGATTACTTTTGTTTAAACGTATTTTTAATAATATTATTTTGATTAAAATTGAATTATTAATGAAAAAAAAATATTTTATTCTATCCGTATTTGCTTTAGTTGTTATTGCCTTTATTTTATTTTACGCACATAATAAAAGAATATCAATATATAATTACGATACTACTTTAGATTATAAATATAATTTTGACAATGGCAGTGCACAAATATATAATTTGAAAGTAAAGCATGATTCTATTAAAATACCTATTATTAAAAATAAAAATGTTTCAACATTTTTAAAAGTCAATTTAAAATCAACACTCTTAGGTAAATTTTCTCAGCCAAAAATAAATATTTATTTTAATGATAAAGTAATTTCAGAACATTTTGAAATTGGTTCTAAAGGGGTGCGTTATTTAAATATAAGTGATGTTTTAAATACTAATATTAATACTAATAAAATAAAAATAAATACACAAAACACTAAGTTAATAAATGATGATGTCTCCTTATATGTCTTTAAAAATAGCACTTTAAAAGATAAAAATATTTTGGTTCTTGCACCACATCCTGATGATGCTGAAATTGCGGCTTATGGATTGTATACTACTTATCCAAAAAACACGTATATAGTGACCGTAACCGCGGGTGATGCGGGCGAATTTAAATACGACGAAATATACAAAGACAGTCTAACTCATTATTTACAAAAAGGAAAATTACGCACTTGGAATAGCTTAACTGTGCCTTTGTTAGGTAATATTCAATCTGAAAATATTTTAAATCTAGGTTATTTCAACGAAGCTTTGGCCGCAATGCACGCAAATGATACGGCTTTAGTAAAAACACATTTCACTAAGACTTATGATATTAATTCTTTTCGAAAACAAAATATTAGCAAATTGCTAGATAGTGTTAAAGGAACTTCTCGCTGGATCTCTTTAGTGAATGATTTAACCTTTTTATTAGATACCATCAAGCCCGATATAATTGTCACACCATCCCCAAATTTAGATAGGCATTTAGATCATCAATTTACAACCATCGCGTTATTCGATGCTATAAAAAAAACAGGTATGAATAAAGGTCAATTATTTTTATATACAAACCATTTACCTAAAAGTGAATCTTATCCATATGGTAACATGGGCGAACCTGTAACTCTACCTCCAAATTTTGACACATCTCTTTATTTTGAAAGTATTTACTCTTTCCCCATGCCTTTACGCTTACAGAAAGAGAAGATATTTGCTTTAGATGCGATGAACGATATTAGATTGGATACTGATTACCTCGATTCAAAAAAAACATTTGTTTATGCATTAAAGATATTGAAAAGAAATACAATAGGACCTCAAAACGATTACTTTAGAAGGTCTGTACGTTCTAATGAATTATTTTTTGTAATACCAATAAACAAAATTTCTAAAATAAAGTTTTAATACATTAGTTAAGCTAAAATAATACGTTTTCTAATAAGTTCGTTCTATTTTAGCTTAACTTAATGATAATTTATAAAAGGATAATTTTTTTCGTTTGATTAAAACTATCACTAATCATTTTTATTAAATATATCCCGTTAGATAAATGAGATAAATTAATTTGAGTGAAAATTCCATTTTTATCTGATTTCACTTCACTTCTAAATACGATTTTACCATTAATTGCAGAAACAATTAATTCCACACCTTCTTTTTGCGATGGAATATTAATATTAACCAATCCATCTGTTGGATTCGGATAAATACTATAGTCTACAGATCTTTTGGATGAACAATCCTCAACAGTAACAACAACATCAACAGTCTCTAAATTTCCGTTTTTTTGAGCTGAAACCGTATACGTTGTTGTCGTATTAGGATTGACAGTAATTGCCGTTCCTACATCTCCAGTATTCCATAAATAATTACTACTACCTCTTGCATTTAAGATTAATTCATCTCCTTTACAAATTATAATATCTTCTCCTTCATTAATGGTTAAGGGTATATTTTGAACCGTAACAGTTACATCGTCAGTCCCACTACAACTTGTACCATTACCAACTTCGACTGAATAAACTGTTGTAGCCTCAGGTTGTACTAAAATACTTGCTGTAGTTTCACCAGTACTCCATAAATAGGAATTACCTCCACTTGCCGTTAATGTATAGCTATCACCTGGTTCAATACTAACATCATTACCTGCATCAGCCATAACACTTTCATTTACATAAATTGTTATTTCATCTACAGCATGCGCAGTACAAGCATTACTGCTAGCACTTATAGAATACGTCGTTGTTTCCATCGGTTGTACAGAGATACTTGAGGTTGTAGCTCCAGTACTCCAAAGATAATCTCCGTGGCCTGTAGCTATTAAAGTTACTACTTCACCACTACAAATAGTAAAATCTTCAACCAAACTAACCGAAGCAGCTTTCTGTACATCCACAAAAACTTCATCTGATACAGAGCAATCTCCTTCTGAATTACTTACCCAATAAGTATCAGGTTTAGTAGGACTAACCGTTATACTTTTTGTCGTTTCTCCCGTACTCCATAAATAATTTCCATTTCCATTTGCCGTTAGTGTTACTGTTTCTCCAACACAAATTGATTTATTTTCACCAGCATCTACAATTAATTCTTTGTTAACGTTAACTACTATTTCATCCATTACTGTATCCCCACAAGCTGAGGTCGCACTAACAGAATAGGTTGTTGTTTCTAAAGGATTAACTTTTATAGTTGCTGAAGTTTCTCCTGTACTCCATAGAAAATCGCCATTTCCATGTGCGGTTAAACTTACCTCCTCATCGTAACATATTGTAATATCTTCGCCCAAAGAAACACTTGCCGATTCCGTTACTGTTATTGTAATTTCTTCTGTTTTACTACAAAGTCCATTACCCGCAGTTACAGAATAGGTTTGAGTTTCTGAAGGACTTACATTTATACTACTAGTAGTTTCTCCTGTACTCCATAAAACATCAGAATTACTTTCTGCTGTTAAAACAATATTAGAGCCATTACAAATTTGCATATCTTCTGTCGTGGTTAAGTTTACGATTTCATTCACCTTAACCACTAAAGTGTCAGATACGGAAACAGAAGTATCACCACAATTAATTGTTGATACTACTGAATATTCTGTTGTTACTAGTGGACTTACCGAAATACTTTGTGTGGTTTCACCTGTATTCCATAAAACAACTCCACTTCCTTGGGCATATAATATAACCTCATCTCCCTCGCATATCGTTTTATCATCGCCAAGTGATATTTCTGGATTTTCAACAATTGAAACAATCACTTCATCAGTAACAGAACAATCACCTAAAGTTGCCGTAACAGAATATGTTGTTGTTTCCGATGGTGAAACCTTAATACTTTGAGTCGTTTCTCCCGTGCTCCATAATAAACTACCATTTCCTTGAGCAGTTAATGTCACCTCGCTACTCGCACAAATACCAATATCTTCACCCGCATTTAGGTTTAATTTCTCATTTACATTTATCACTATAGAATCTGTCGCAATAGAATCACAAGCAGTAGATGCTGTAACCGTATAGGTTGTGGTCTCTGAAGGACTTACAGTAATACTCTCGGTTGTTTCACCTGTACTCCATAAAAAATCACCTTCACCAATAGCCGTTAAGGTCACATCTGTACCTTCACATATTGTTTTATCGTCTTCTAAGCTTACAGAGGCAGCTCCATTAACCGTTACTATAACATCATCTGTTCCTACATTATCTCCATTAGTTAAGGTAACGGTATATAATGTTGTCTCTTCAGGACTCACTGAAATGCTATTAGAGGTCTCTCCTGTACTCCACAATACCGTTCCTTCTCCTATTGCTGTTAAAATTGTTGAATTACCTTCACATATCTCAATATCAACACCTGCATTTACTTCAATATAACCTGTAGTATTATTGCCATATTGGTACGCCCCTATGGAGTAAGCACCTTTACGAACTTTCTTTTCGATATCAAATTTGACTTCTGGTACTATTAATCCACCCTCCCTAATTTCTTCGGGAGATTCTGGGCTTAAACGCAAGTCATTTTCACCCAAATACTTAGGGTCAAGCTTGGTATTACCACTACCTTGGGGAACCCCCCAACTATTCCAGAAGTTTGAGTTTTCAAAAATCAAACCAGATAACGTCGAGTTATTACCATAAGTAGCAACCGCTCCTGATATATTCGAAATATTACAATTAATAATTTCTAAATTTTGTACATTGGAATATATATTCCTAAAGAAATACTTACTATTATCAAAAGTACAATTTAGTATCATGTTATTTTTTAGCAAAGAAATTGTGTTACTTGGGTTTTGACTTTGTACATAAATGGAGTATTTTGTATTTTTAAAAACACTATTTCTAATAATATTATCATGCCCAATTGTATTGTCCTTTATATTACCCTCTTCTGCATTGTCAAAAAAACCAATCCCAAAATCTACATTTTCTACTATGGCTCTTTCAATTATATTAAAATTTGAGCCTCCCCAAATCCAAACTCCCCCGCGATCTTCATAACTTGAAGCTCCGTTATTACCTACATACACATCTTTTATGACATTGTACTCACACCCATAATTCCTAATATAGAAAGCTTCTTGTAAATTAAATGCCTTACTTTTTTCAATTAAATTATAAGTGTTATTTAAATTTGAAGAACCTCTAACTCCAATTCCGTGTGTACTTCCGTTCGATTCAGTATTGTTGAAATTTTCAGCATAACAATTTCTGACAATATTATTATGCCCATTTACACTTATATGATAATCTGCTCTTGCATATTGCCCTGTTCTATCATTATAGGACTTAGTTCCATCAATTAGGTTATTTCCATCACCAAACATTGTAAAACCAGCCATTGAAGAATTTACATTTCTACAATCTAAAACTTTCATATTATTATTCGATGTCCATGGTCTTTCTCCTGAACCCGAAGAATATGTTGTAAATGCAATAAAAGATGCATTTATATCATTTCCTGTTTTTAAATCTTTTCCAAATGTATGGCCATTTATTCTTTGGAAAACTAAATTGCTATTTTTTGAATTATTTCCTCTAATGCCAAATTGATAATTTTTAATTTGCATGTTCCTAAACACAACAAAATTAGCCCCCCTTAATTGAATGGCATGTCCATTTGAAGCCGACTGCCCCGTTAATGTTGGCATTTCACTTGTGCTCCAAGTTTTACCATAATCGTAATAATTTTTAGTAATATCTCCAGGTGAGTTTTTATATCCGATAAATTTTAAAGGACTAACTGCTGTTCCATCATTGTAGAGTGACAAATTTTGATTGCCATAATTTCCTGCTTTTATCCATACCGTAATTCCAGCATTTGCTTTGTCAAACGCTTCCTCCAAGGTCCAAGAAGAACTTTCAGACTTTCCGTCTCCACCTCCAGAGGCAAAAGTAGTAACATACCTATCGTCATTTGCTTCTGGTTCAGGGATATTATTCTTAATATATGATAAGGTAAATTCAATAAGACCATTATTACTACTATCTGATATATCACTACCTCCTTCGTATCTAATTGTATTATTATCCCAAAAGGTAAATTTATTGGAAACGGTTATATAATGATTCGACAATTGTCCTTCACTAATTGTAATTCCAGTAATTGATTTATTACTGATTGTAAAACCAACAGTATTACTACCTGAAATAGGTTTGTCACTATCAAAATATACCTTGTCAGGTTCAGATGAGTCTATTCTAAAATTAAAAATTGTGGGTGGTGTATTAGCGAATAAAATATTAGTAAGGAATACAATACTAATATATAAAAGTAATTTTTTCGTCATAGTTTTTTGTTACAGATTAATTATTTTTAAATAATTATCAGCAATATCTCTTTTTCAATAAGACATAATTTTTCTAATTCATTGAATTAAAATTCAAATCACAGGGAGGATATAGAATAAATATTTTCTTAATTCTTTTCTTAGCAGAAATTACTTAACGCAACATTATTAATAAAATTGTATTCAGTTTAAAAAACTTCTTAATCCCTTTAAAATTGAACTGCCGCGAACGTAGTTTTGAATTCTAAAGGAATTCTGAAGTTGTGTTTGAAATAGTCCATATTGTTTAAAAAGGTTCTTTTTTGTTGATAAGTTTGATTGAATTTAGAGCACTTAAATTAAGAGTAGTATTTTTGTGCAAAATAATAAATTACTTAACAGTTATTCATGAAATATTTGATATTAATTATCATTCTTACATGTTCACTTTTTTCTTGTGATAAAAACTATATTAATAATGAAGAAAATAGTTTTTACATTTTTGGCAAGTTTGATACTATTTCTGACAGTACAAAAGTATTTTTAAAAATTCAAGAATCAAATAAAATTATTCCAATTGACACCGTTTACATTATAAATAACGCCTTTCAATTTAACGGTGAAATAACTAAACCTGAAGTTTTTGGTATTTATATAGATAATATAAAAGGTTCAATTGGCCTATTTATTCAAAATGATAGTGTTTTTATAGATGTAGATAAAAATAGGTTAAGTAACTCTATTATTAAAGGTTCTGAATTGAATGATGACTATTTAGATTTTGTAAAAAAATCAAATGAAATAATTTCAAGAACCAATTATCTATTCCCACTTTTCCAAAAAGCGAGAACCGAAAATGATTTTAAAAGTTTAAATGAAATCAATAAAAAAATGGAAGCAATCCATCAAGAGAATATATCTTTTGTATTAAATTACGCAAAAGACAATTCAGATTCTTATATCGCTGCTTTTGCATTAAAAACATTATTAAGGGATAAATCTATTTCTGTAGATACCATTGCGTCAATTTATAATAATTTTTCGCACGACGTTAAAAAGGGAGATTTCGCGATAGAAATATTATTATATCTAGAAAGTCAAGAAGCATTAAACAACATTGACAATTAAATAACAATTGGATGATTAGTTTCAATCTCAATTGGTTCTTTATCTTTCACAAACCATCTCGCAGTTAAACCTCCCTTTAATACAACTTCATTTCCATCAACTTGTAACCAACTCCCCTCTCTTAAGCCAATAACAGGAATTTTATTATAGGTATGAAATTCTTTTATCCTTGTTTCTCTAGTTTCTCCTTTGTGCTTTGAAGTTGGATCTGGATCTAAGTAATGGGCATTAATATTTAAAGGAATACATCCTAAAGTTTTATAACTTGGTGGATATACTATTGGCATATCATTAGTCATCTGCATCGTTAAACTTGCAATATTGCTCCCTGCACTTGTACCTAAATAGGGCGTTCCATTATCAATAGTGTTTTTTAAAACCTCAATCAGATCTTGGTTATATAATTCATTAACCAATACAAAAGTATTGCCACCACCTACAAAAATTCCATCTGCCTTTTCAATTGCTTTTTGTTTGTCATTAAAAGTATGTATACCAACAACATTAATATCAATCTTTTTAAAAGCTTCTGAAACTATTTTAGTATATGCCTCATAGCTAATGCCACTGGGTCTTGCATAAGGAACGAATAAAAGGTTTTTATGACCTTTAAAAAAGGATTTCAATGTTGGTAATAGATATTCAAGATACCCACTCCCATAAATTGTTGATGTACTTGCTAAGATTAATTTTTTCATAAAATAAAATTTCCGCTATCTTAAATATTGGTAACATGATTTATTAATTAAACGCTCCATTATTGACCAAAAATAGGAATCTTTAACAAAAATTTACAATTGATTTAATATTTATTTGGCAATTCATAGATTTAATTTGTAGAAATGGAAAAATCAACCTACCTATTTCTATTTCTACTCTATTCCATAAGTGTTACTTCTCAGGAAGACCGTACACTTCTTTATGGTAGTATTATAAGTGATGAAAAAGATTTAAAAAATCTACATGTCATAAATAAAACATCCCAAAAAGGTACCATTACAAATTCAGAAGGTCTGTTTTCAATTTTAGCAAAACCTATGGACACTTTATTCTTTAGGGGAATTCAGTTTATTAGTAAAGAAGTTGTAATTTCAAAAAAAAACATAAACAACAACTCTATTCAAGTTGAATTGATAATCAAAACAAACGAACTAAAAGAAGTTTATCTTAGAAAACGAGAGAATATGGCAAGGGCATTAAACTTGCCCAATGCCGGCAAAGAACCTCTTAAAGGTATTGACCGAAAATTAGCGTATTACAGTCAAGAAAAAACACATGTTGTTATCTTAAAAACATTATTAGGTCAAGCAGGTGGTATTGATAATATTTATAATATAATTTCTGGTAATAGAAAAAAACATCGCAAACTCAAAAAACTTATTGAAGATGATAAGTTACTAGAACGTAACAAGCTCTTATATAAAGAAATAAGGACTCACTTTAAAGATGATTTTTTCATTTATACGTTAAAAATTCCAAGTAAAAAAATTGATGATTTTATAAAATTCTGTGTACCAAAAAACATTATAAATTTATTTCATAAAAAAAGTTACCTACAAGTTATTGATATCTTTTTTAAACAAAGTAAATTGTATTTAAAGAAATTGCAACATGAAGAATAACACTTTTTTCTACATTATATTTTTGTTAAGCAGTGTTGGCTTTGCTCAGCAAGAAAGAATTACCATTTATGGAAACATTAAAAGTGATGGTGCAGAACTTGAAAATATACATATACTTAATAAAAATTCAAAAAAAGGAAGCATAACCAATTCTAAAGGTGAATTTACTATAGAAACTAAAGAAAAGGACACCTTAGTCATTACTGGTATTCAATTTTATTATTTAGAGATCCCAATTACAAATAATCATATTAGCAATAAATTACTGAGTGTAGATTTATTTCAGAAAACCAATGAATTGGATGAAGTCGAAATTAAACATAACCTTACAGCAAATATGACTGTTGATTCCGATGAAATCAAAATTGCAAAAAATGTGAAAGATGGAGTTCTTGATTTTTCAAAAATAGACCTAAATATGGTCGATGTTAAAATGGACGCATCCTCCAGAAGTAGAACTTCAAGTGATGATCAATTAATGCCTAACATGAACCCAAATCTTATCGCGATAGCGACTTTATTATTTAAACCAATTGTAAAGGAGCTCTCAAAAATTGGTGCAACAAAAAGGAATATTAAAAAATTAGATAGACGTTATACCAATGAAGTAATTGCTGCCCCTGAAAATATCAGACTTGATTTTGGAGATGTTTTCTTTACAGAAACGTTGAAGATACCAACAAGTCATATAGAGGAATTTATAGCTACTTGCTCACCAAAAGGCATAGCAAGATTATATGCAGATGATAAAAAAATTGAAATTATTGATATACTAATATCGGAAAGTAAAATTTATCTCGAAAAAATTAAAACGAAGAATTAATTTAATAAAACTGCTATTTTTAAATAGATTTGTACCTTATTCAACCTAGTAATTAATCAGTCTTATGAACAAATCAAAAGTTTTTCTATTATTCCTACTCCCATTTTTAGCTTTTTCTGTACATAAATATTATATCAGTCTGATTAAAGTAGATTTTAAACCACAAAACGAAAGTGTTCAAATTACCATGAGAATTTTTATTGATGATCTTCAAGAAGTTCTCAATAAAACAAACAACATTTCTATAGAATTAGGAGTAAAAGATGAATCTAAAGAATATAATAGTCTTATTTCTAAATATATAAAAGATAATTTTAAAATTAAAATTGATTCTAAACTTTATCCCTTTCAATATTTGGGTAAAGAATATGAAAATGACATTGTTTATATATATTTAGAACTCTCAAGTATTAAATCAATTCATAGCATAGAAATATCTGATACCATGCTCATGGAATATTTTCCTTCTCAAAAAAATATCATTAAAATAAATGTTAATGATGTTAAAAAAACTTTTTTCCTTACAGAAGATGCTCCAAAGGATATTCTCAATTTTTAAATGGCACAATCTTTAGTTATATTTGTAAAAAGAAAAATTGCTATAAAAAATCTATGAAGAAACTTTACTCTGTACTCTTACTTTTCAATATTTATTTTGGTTATTGCCAAAACGATACTATTTACGACTCAAAATCGGAATTAAAAATAAAATTGGCAAAAATTGAATCTGATAAAGAGGTAAGGATTAAAGCCAAATTACACACTGCCGATTCATTAAGAACAGCATTAAAAAAAGAGAGACAGCTAGCCAAAGAAAATGCAATTTTATCTAGGAGAGAGCGAAAAGATAAAAGAAAATTAGAAAAAGCAGAAGAATTAGCAATATTAGAATTACGAGCGGATTCCATTATAGTTGAAAAAAATAAAAAAACGTTGACATTACAGCAACTAGCGGTTGAAAAACAAAAAGAAAAAGTAAATAATCTTATTACAAAGTTAGAAGATAAGAATGTTTTAATATTAGAAAATAAAGAAATATTAGCTAGAAATGAACAAGAAAGAGAATTAGCTTTTTCAAATAAGATAGAAATAAAAGAGCAAATGGCAGTTGAAAACGCTACAATAATCTCTAGTAAATTGAATCAAAATGAGCAGCTTTTAATTGATAACATCCAAAATAAGGAATTTGAAAAAAAATCAAACCAACTCCAAGTTTTAAGCAAGCTAGAAGACAGAGAACAGTTAATAAAAACGCAAGTTGACTTAAAAAAACAAATTCAATTTGAAAATAACATAGTACTTACTCAAAAGGAAATTGAAGAAAAACAAGAGATAATTGATCGTATTGATTTTAAAGAACAATCAAAAGCAAGAAACTCAATGATTATTAATGATAAAATTAATCAGAATGAACAATTGGCTCTTGAAATTTTTGAAATCAAAAAGAAAATTAGCGATCATAATAGAGAAGCTGTTTTAGATAAATTAGATAAAAGAGAAAAAGAAATAATACAGCAGGTAGAACAAAAAGACGAAAGAGCTATTCAAAATGATAAATTAATGGCGGAAAAGGAAGCAAAAGAACAACAAGCTATTATGGATCGTATTGATTCCAAAGAGCATTCAAAAGCTATGAATTCGGCCATTATTTCTGATAAAATTAAAGAGAATGAACAATTAGCTCATGAGATTATTGAAATTAAAGAAAAAATAAAAATAGCAAATCAATTAGCTATTTTAGATAAATCAGAACAAAACGAACAAGAACTAGCAGCTCTTTATATTCAAAAAAATAAAAACAGAAAGCTACAGCAACAATTGTATATGTCTGATCTAAAACTTGAACAAAAGACAAAAAGAGATGAATACATAGCAAAAAAATTAGAAACATCTTTTAGACAGAAAGAAATACAATCGATAAAAAAATCACGAATAATTAAATCTATTGCAGATAGAGAAAAAAGAAGGGAAGCTGAAAGTAAAAAGGATTTAAACAATACTGAAAAATTCCAAGGACAAGTTAAAAAAGTTACCAATTAAAGTCTTTTATTAGTTGCCAAATACCTACACTTTAAATATTTCCTACCATTTAAAAAATTTAATTTTATAAAAAATTGTTAAACTTTAACAATTGAACCAACAATAAAATCAAATGAATTAAATTGCTCCATATTTTTAAAACAACTAACCCATTTATTTAATGAAAAAAATTACATTATCCATTTTATCAGTTCTGTTTATTTTGACCACAGTGATTGGTCAAGAATCAGAAAAAAAAGAAAGAAAACCTGGCCACGTAGATATAAGTAAATTTAGACAACTTAAGGAAGAATTACCAACACCAAATGACCAGCATACAGCTTCTGGAGCACCTGGGCATTCTTATACACAGCAGCAGGTAGATTATGTCATGAATATTACTATTGATGATGAAACTCAAAAACTATATGGGGATGAAGCAATCACCTATCACAATAATTCTAAAGATGCTTTAGAATATCTTTGGATTCAATTAGATCAGAACATGAGAGCTCCTGATTCTAAGACTCCTGATGTTCAAGAAACGAATATGCGTAATACTTTTGCGTCTGCCCAAAAATTCACCAAAGATAATTTGGAACCATCATTTCCTGGAGGGTTCCATTTAGATTATGTAAAAGACAATAACAATAAAGATTTGTCTTATATGGTAAATAGTACAATGATGCGTATAAATTTACCTAAACCTTTAGCCTCAGGTGAAACTTTTGAATTCAAAATAAAGTGGTGGTATCAAATAAATAATTATTTTATAGATGGAGGTAGATCTGGTTATGAGCATTTTGAAAAAGATGATAATAATTTATATGTTATTGCTCAATTTTTTCCACGTTTAGCAGTGTATAACAATGTAGAAGGATGGCAAAATATGCAGTTTTGGGGACGTAGTGAATTTGCCTTAGAATTTGGAAATTATACTGTAAACATTACAGTACCTGAAGATCATATTGTAGCATCAACTGGAGTACTTCAGAATCCAAAAGATGTACTTACTAAAGATCAACAAAAACGTTTAGACAACGCCAAAAAATCATTTGACAACCCTGTTATTATCGCTACACAGAAAGAAGCAGAAAAAGCGGAAAAAAAGAAAGCTAAAAAAACAAAAACTTGGAAATTTTATGCGGAAAATGTAAGAGATTTTGGTATTTCAACTTCTCGTAAATTCATCTGGGATGCTATGGCGGTTGATATAAATGGAAAAACGGTTATGGCATATTCTTATTACCCAAAAGAAGGAAACCCTTTATGGGAGAAACATTCAACCAGAGTGGTAGCAAATACATTAAAAGAATATTCTAAATATACCTTTGATTATCCGTATCATAAAGCTATTTCAATAAGTGCTGCACGTCAAGGAATGGAGTATCCACAAATTTGTTGGAATTATGGTCGCCCGAAAGAAGATGGCACTTATTCAGACAGAGTTAGAGATGGAATGATTGGTGTTATTACTCACGAAGTGGGGCATAACTTTTTCCCGATGATTGTTAATTCTGATGAACGCCAATGGACATGGATGGATGAAGGTATTAATTCTTTTGTAGAAATACTAGCTGAGTATAAATATGACCCAAACTTCAAAACACGTAGTTTACCAAAAGACCTTGTTAGGTATATGAGTATTGATCAAGATCGATTATCTCCAATAATGAGTCAAGGAGATCATGTTTATAATTTCGGTCCAAATGCATATGCCAAACCGGCTGCCGGTTTATGGATGCTGAGAAGTACCATAATGGGTCCTGAATTATTTGACTATGCTTTTAGAACCTATTCAAAACGATGGATGTTTAAACACCCTACACCTGCTGATTTCTTTAGAACAATGGAAGATGCGTCAGCCATGGACTTAGATTGGTTTTGGAGAGGATGGTTTTATACTACTGATTATAATGATGTAGGAATTAAAGAAGTTAAAAAATATTATTTATCAAATGAAGGAAGTGAAGAAGATACAGCGAAAGCCACTAGATATGGTTTAAACCCTGATGAATTGGTATACTTTATTGCTGAAAATGACTTGAAGGATAAAAGTAAAGCTAAAAAAGCGAAAGATATAACCGCAATTAATAGTTACTTAAAAAATCTTTCTAAGGAAGAAAAAAAGAATTTAAATATTGCTCCAAATTATTTTTACGAGGTTACTTTTGAAAAGCCGGGAGGCCTTGTATTACCTTTGATTGTTGAGCTTACATATGAAGATGGTAGCAAGTTTAGAAAGCAATTTCCTGCTGAAATATGGAGTAAAAAAGACAATGGAGTAAAAAGAATTTTTGCCAGTTCAAAACAAATCACTAATATTGTAGTCGATCCAGACTTAGAAACTGCAGATATAGATATAACCAACAATAGTTGGCCTAAAAAAATTGAAAATAACCAATTTGAACAATTCAAGGACAAATTGAAAAATTAGTGTTTTTAAATTTAGAGTTTTTTGTTAAATGCCCTAATCACCAATGATTAGGGCATTTTAATTTTACTTAATACTGTAAATAAGTATTAATATTTTGCTCAATTCTATTCAAAATATCAGAAGTATCAGATTTTTGAAACTTTTCACCTGTAATATTCTCGTAAAGTTCTATATAACGTTCAGAAATTTCTAATACCTTCTCATCTGACATTTCAGGGACAACCTGACCATCCAAACCTTGAAATTTATTTGCAATTAACCACTGTCTAACAAACTCCTTAGACAATTGTTTTTGATCTTCTCCTCTATCTTGCCTTTCCTGATAACCATCAGCATAAAAATAACGCGAAGAATCTGGTGTATGAATTTCGTCTATTAAAACAATTTTACCATCCATCGTCTTTCCAAATTCATATTTAGTATCTACTAAAATTAAACCACGTTTTACAGCAATTTCAGTTCCCCTAGCAAAAAGTGCTTTTGTATATTTTTCCAATACCAAATAATCCGCTTCGCTCACAATACCCTTCGCTATAATATCTTCTCTAGAAATATCTTCATCATGATCTCCTTCTTCAGCCTTAGTGGCAGGTGTTATAATTGGTTCTGAAAATTTATCATTTTCCTTCATTCCATCTGGCATCACTACACCACAAAGTATTCTCCTACCAACCTTATACTCTCTTGCAGCATGACCAGACATATAACCTCTAATAACCATTTCTACTTTGAATGGTGTACATAAATGACCAATAGCCACATTAGGATCGGGTGTAGCGATTAACCAATTAGGTACAATATCAGCCGTTGCTTCCATCATTTTAGTAGCAATCTGATTTAATATCTGACCTTTAAACGGTATTTGCTTAGGTAAAACAACGTCAAAGGCAGAAAGTCTATCTGTGGCAACCATTATTAAAAGTTTATCATCAATATTATAAACTTCACGTACTTTACCGCGGTAAACCGCTTTTTGATTTGGAAAATTAAAATTTGTATGATTTATAGTATTCATTTTAAGTGTCTTTAATGCGTAAAATAGGATTTACTCTACTTCTATTCCTTTATATGCTGTTATTATTTCTTTCACTAATCGATGTCTTATTACATCTTTATCATCAAGATGTATTATACTTATCCCTTTTATGTCTTTTAAGGCTAATAACGATTCCTTTAAGCCAGATACTTGCCTTTTCGGTAAATCTATTTGTCCTGGATCACCAGTAATTATAAATTTGGCATTTTTACCCATTCTTGTTAAGAACATTTTCATTTGAGCATGGGTAGTATTTTGTGCTTCATCTAATATTACAAAGGCGTTATCTAATGTTCTACCTCTCATAAAAGCTAAGGGTGCTATTTGAATTACACCGCTTAAAATATAAGTTTCTAGTTTTTCATAAGGAATCATATCACGCAAAGCATCATAAAGAGGTTGCATATATGGATCTAATTTCTCCTTTAAATCACCCGGTAAAAAACCTAAGTTTTCTCCAGACTCCACAGCCGGTCGGGTTAAAATAATACGTTTAACCTCCCTATTCTTTAAGGCATTTACCGCCAAAGCTACAGCCGTATACGTTTTCCCTGTACCTGCAGGTCCAACCGCAAAAAGCATATCATTCTTTTTCATATCAACGACCATTTTACGTTGATTTTCAGTTTGAGGTTTTATTAATTTCCCTCCCACACCATGCACCAATACTTCATTGTCTTTCTCTGAACTTTTTTGAGTGTTACCATTTGAAGTAAGTAATTGCTCAATACTATTCTCATCGAGCTTATTATATTTATCAAAATATTTTATAAGCATTTCAAGACGTTTTTCAAACTCGTCTAACAATTCCTTTTCACCAAAAATTTTAATTTTATTACCTCTAGCAATTATCTTAAGTTTAGGAAAGTATTTTTTAAGTTGTTCTATATTGCTATTATGTGTGCCAAAAAAATCTTTTGGACTAATTTCTGTTAATTCAATTATTCTTTCGTTCAAATGAATATTTTTTATAATTATAATAAAACTGCTTAAAAATTATGTGGTAATCAATTAGATATTGATTAGCTTTGCAATACAAATTTAACAATTAAATAGGTTATTAATCACTCTCTTTTTCAATAAGTAATCAACAAATGTCTTTGATAACATTAACTACTGATTTTGGAACGAAAGATCACTTTA
The DNA here is from genome assembly GCF_006065315.1 of Aureibaculum algae. GTDB lineage: Bacteria > Bacteroidota > Bacteroidia > Flavobacteriales > Flavobacteriaceae > Aureibaculum > Aureibaculum algae. The sequence goes on from NZ_CP040749.1 coordinate 2,915,602, forward strand.
TTGGTGCTATAAAAGGTGCTATTTATAATGAGCTAAGTGATGCGAGAGTTGTTGATATTTCTCATCAAATCACCCCTTTTAACATTACAGAAACTGCCTATATTCTTAAAAATGCCTATAAGAATTTTCCGAAAGGGAGCATTCATATTATAGATGTTGATTCTGAACTTAGTGTTGAAAACAAACATATTGCCATATTTTTAGATGATCATTATTTTATCTGTGCTGATAATGGAATTATTTCGATGATTGCCTCAGAAATTAATCCTGATAAAATGGTTGAGATTACAATACACAATACGCTTACCAGCTATTCTGCTTTTGTAAAAGTAGCTTGTCACATTGCAAGAGGTGGCACATTAGAAGTTATAGGAAAACCTATTAGTGAGTTTAAGCAATTAAACGAAGTTTATCCATTTATAAACAAAGAGAACGATAAAATTGTTGGAACCATTATTTATATAGACAACTATGGCAATGTTATTTCTAACATTACCAAAAAACTATTTAATGAAGTAGGTAAAAATAGGCCATTTGAGGTAAGTGCGAGACATTACAAATTTAAAAAGGTATTTTTGAAATACAATGAACTAATAAACTTTGAATTACCTCCTGGAAAAAGACAATATGATGGTGAAAAATTGGCCATTTTTAATGCTGCTGATTATTTAGAAATTGCTATTTATAAAAGTAATTTAAAATCCGTTGGAGGTGCCTCTACCCTTTTGGGCTTAGGTTATAGAGACTCTATTACTGTAAAGTTTTTGTAGGATTGGTATTTATTTTAATTTTATCGTAATAAAACCATCGTATTTTGTCTTCACAATTCTAGCAAAAATCACAATAAATCAAGGATATAATTATCATTAATTTCAATTATGTTAATAAGAATAGTAAAACTGAGTTTTGAGGAAGAAAAAATTAGTGAATTCTTAAGTACTTTTAACGCCCATAAAGAACAAATCAAAAATTTTAAGGGATGTACTCATTTAGAATTACTAAGAGATAAAAATAAGAGCAATATTTTTTTCACATATAGTTATTGGAATAATGAGCAAGACTTAGAGAATTATAGAAATTCTGATTTATTTAATAATGTTTGGTCACAAACTAAAGTTTTATTTAATAATAGACCAGAAGCGTGGAGTGTTGAAAGACAATGAACGTTTTTCTATAACATTCTAGAATAATTATAGAAGTGAACAGAGAAAACGAACAAAAATTAAAGATCAAAAGATCACTGAAATGATATCAATTTTAAAAAAAGAACTTAATTCATTTTTCGCTTCACCGATAGGATACTTGGTAATAGCGGTGTTTTTAATAATAAACGGTCTATATCTATGGGTTTTTAATGGCGATTTTAACATTCTTAATGCGGGGTTTGCTGACTTAAATAGTTTCTTTTTTATTGCTCCGTGGTTTTTCCTTTTTTTAATTCCTGCCATAACCATGAGAACTTTTTCAGATGAATTCAGATTGGGGACCATTGAAATATTAAAAACAAAACCAATCAGTAAATGGCAAATCGTATTGGGTAAATTTTTAGGTGCTTTAGTATTAATAATTTTAGCTTTAATTCCGACGCTCATTTATGTGTTTAGTATCTTAAAATTAGGTAACCCTCCCAATAATTTGGATATAGGTAGTACTTTAGGATCATATATAGGATTGTTATTTATTGCAGGCACTTTCACTTCCATTGGGTTATTTACATCTACCTTTTCAAACAATCAAATCGTTGCCTTTATCATTGCCATTCTTATATCATTTTTTATTTTCTATGGATTTGAAGCATTGGCCGATTTAAACATTTCTGAATCTTTAAGAAATTTCGGTATGTTTGATCATTTTAAAAGTATTAGTCGCGGTGTTATTGACACAAAAGACATTGTTTATTTCGTATCGGTTACCTCTTTCTTTTTGTTTCTAACCCGTTTAAAATTAGATGCAGAATGAAAAATAATATCTCTAAAATACTCATTGCTATCGTTGCATTAATTGCAATAAATGTACTTGCTAAAAAATATTATAAACGTTTAGATCTTACACAAGACAAACGGTATACCTTATCTGAAACTACCATTAATATAGTAGACAACTTAGAAGAAAATGCCATTATAAAAGTGTACTTAGAAGGTGATTTTCCTTCTGAGTTTAAACGTTTACAAGGCGAAACCAAACAACATTTAGAAGAATTATACAGTATAAATGATGGTATAAAATATAAATTTATTGATCCTTTAGATACTGCAGAAGAACTAATAAAACAAGGATTACAACCCAGTAGATTAACAGTTCAAGAAGATGGTAAATTATCAGAAGCTGTAATTTTTCCTTGGGCAACCATAACTTATAAAGGTAAGACTGAAAATATTAATTTACTTTCTGAAGGCTCTGTAAAGAATCAAGAAGAACAATTACAGAACTCGATAGAAAATTTAGAGTTTGCTTTTTCAGAAGCAATTTATAAAGTATCTACAGAATCAAGTCAAACTATTGCCATTTTAAAAGGTAATGGAGAATTGAATGACATTAACTTAGTGAGTTTTTTGAGTCAATTGAATCAGTTTTACAAACTAGCTCCTTTTACTTTAGATTCGGTAGCAAAACAGCCCGAGAAAACACTAGAACAATTATCCAAATATGATTTAACAATTATTGCAAAGCCTCAAGAGAAATTCTCAGAACAGGAGAAATTCACTTTAGATCAATATATAATAAATGGAGGTAAAACATTGTGGTTAATAGATAATGTTACAGCAGAGTTAGATAGTTTAATGAATACCGGTGAAAGCTTAGCATTCAACAAAGACTTGAATCTTACAGATTTATTATTTAGTTATGGAGTTAGAATTAATTATGATCTCATTAAAGATGCATACAGCTCCACCATTAAATTGGAAGATGGCAACCTAGGTAACACCGCTCAATTAAAAGATTATATTTGGCATTACTACCCATTTATTACTTCAAAAAACGATCATCCAATTACTCAAGGTGTTGATCCTGTTAATTTAAAATTTGCAAATACTATTGACACCTTAAAGAATTCAATCAAAAAAACAATTCTTTTACAAAGTTCTGAGTTTTCAAAATCAGTAGGCACTCCTATAATTATTTCATTGAATGATATTCAAAAAACTCCAGAGAAAAAAGATTACAATAATGGTTATCAAACTTTAGGTGTTTTATTAGAAGGCGAATTTACTTCAGCATATGCTAGCCGAGTAAAACCTTTTGAATCTAAACTTTACAAGGAAGTCAGCAATCACAATAAGATGGTAATTATTGCTGACGGTGATATTATTGCCAATGAAGTTGTAAAAGGTCAACCTATTGAATTAGGTGTAGATAAATATAATGGTGTTCGATATGGTAATACTGAATTTTTAATGAATAGCATCAATTATTTATTAGATGATTCGGGTTTATTAGAACTACGTAATAAGAAAATACAACTTCAGTTTTTAGATAAAGAAAAAGCATATACAGAACGAACTTTCTGGCAGATGATTAATGTAATACTGCCCTTGGTAATTCTTGCTCTTTTTGGATTCGTTTTCACTTTTCTTAGAAAACGTAGATTTAGTTAAAATTTTGTTAAAGAAAATTGCCAATGTTAGGATTTAGTATCTTTAGCAACTAATTAACTTAAATAAATCTAAATAACAATTATGATGTACAAAAAACTTTTAATCTTATTTCTATGTTTGGGTACTTTAAGTATCACGGCTCAGATAAAAACACCTGCTCCTAGTCCAGGTTCTACATTAACACAAACTGTTGGTTTAACAGATGTTGCACTAGAGTATTCTAGACCTGCTATGCGAGGAAGAACAATTTTTGGTGACCTTGTTCCTTTTGACAAAATATGGAGAACAGGTGCTAACGCAAGAACAAAAATCACTTTTAGTGATGATGTAATTATTGATGGTGATACCCTTAAAAAAGGAACTTATGCCATTTTCACTAAGCCAGCTGCAACAGCTTGGGATGTTTATTTCTATACAGAATACGCAGGTAGTGGAGCTCCACAGACATTAGACAACAGCAAAGTAGCTTTAAAAACTTCTGTAAAAACTCAAGAAATTCCAATGGATATTCAGTCATTTACAATCACTTTTGATGATTTAACTGATAATTCTGGAGTTTTGGGTATCATGTGGGAAAAAACATATGTTGGTGTAAAATTTACTGTACCAACCGATGCTATTGCTGCAAAAAGTATTCAAGATGTAATGAGTGGTCCAAGTGCTAATGATTATCATGGAGCTGCTAGTTACTATAGAAGTTCAGGTAAAGACTTAAAACAAGCTTTAGTATGGTCTAATAAAGCAACGGAGATGAATAAAAATGCCTTTTGGATGACAAGAGAAAAATCATTGATCCAAGCAGCTTTAGGTGATAAAAAAGGAGCTATTGAATCAGCAAAAAAATCGTTGGAAGTAGCTGAAAAAGCAGGAAATGCTGACTATATAAAAATGAACAAAGCATCAATTGCAGAGTGGTCTAAATAAACGTTTAATCAAATAAATTTATTAAAAAAATGAAGAATTTAAAAATTTTATTAGTCTTTACATTAATAACCACATTGAGTTGTGCTCAAAAAAGTCCAAGACAACAAGCTGAAGGTAAAATTGATGGTGTAAGTGTTGCTGTTGATTATGGTGCTCCAAGTGTAAAAGGAAGAACAATTTGGGGTGGTTTAGAAAAATATGGTAAAGTTTGGAGAGCTGGTGCTAATGAAAATACTACTGTTTCTTTTGATAAAGATGTTACCATTGGTGGTGAAGAATTAGCTGCCGGTAAGTATGGTTTTTTTATTATTCCTAATAAAAGTGGAAATTGGACAGTAATTTTTAACACCGTAAATGATTCTTGGGGTTCAAGTAAATACGATGAAAGTAAAGATGCTTTACGTATAGATATTACTCCTGAATTTGGTGATGAAAACCAAGAACAATTGTTTTTTGGTGTAATGGATGATTCTATATTGTTTGCTTGGGAAAAAGTAAAATTGACAATTCCAGTAACTATTAAATAATTACAATTCAATATCATTTTAAAAGCCCAAAACTTAATAAAGTTTTGGGCTTTTTTATTTTGTCTTTATGAATGTACTTCTATCCTATTTAACCTACTAGCTATTATATTTAAAGGCCCACTTTATAAAATCAGGAAACATCTTACCCCATGTTGTTAAATTATGTTTTCCATTCTCAACTTCTACATAGCGAATAGCATGCGGTTCAGAATATCCTTTTAAGGACAATTCCTTAATAACATCTTTGGTATCATCTATAGCATCAATTATTCCATTATTATTTCTATCTGCATTTTCATCTAAAGTTCCTACTTGCAACCAAAATTTAAGATGAGGATGATAAGAACCATTTTTTATAACATCTAAAATAATTCGGCTTCTATCCGCATAATCATGCTTTACATATGCCTTTTTACGCCACCAAAATGAACCACTAAAAACACCTACCTTACTAAAAGAATGTGCATTATTATAAACAATATCAAAAGCGGTAAGCCCACCTAAAGACATTCCTGCCAAAACCCAATCTTTAGGCTCATAAGAAACCTTAAACTCTCCCTTTAAAAAAGGTATGAACTCCTCAATAATAAATTTAGAATAATTTCCAGCCTTTTTTCCTCTTCCCTTAAAATCACCTGATGATGCTGTACCGTATTCGTGAATTCTATTTTCATTTGCCTCGACACCAACATAAACAAATGGTTTACTATTTTTATTTAAATAAGATTCAGAAATTGTTTTCTCTAAACCCATCGCTCTAAAGTCTTGTCCGTCATTCATCAATAAAACAGGAAAACGTCCTTCTGAGCTCCTGTAATTACCAGGTGCCATCAAACGGAACTTAACATTTCTGTCGAGATTCTTAGAAAAAAAACTCCCATTCAAACTTATGTAATCTATATTAAAACCCATTATTCATTTTAAAGTGTGCAATATTAACGATTAATTAAAAATTAAATGATAAAGAATCTCAAAATAAATTATTTAGATACTAAATTGACATTGTTTAACATTTTTATTTATATTTAACAAACAAAGACTAAACCAACCTATGGCTCAAGTACAACATACTCAATATTATTCAAATACATTAAATAGAAATATTAATCTTGAAGTGACAGGGCATTGGGGACATCCCATTTTGATGTTTCCATCCTCTGGAGGAAAGTATACGCAAAATAATGATTTTGGCTTAAACGAATCCGTAATGCGATTTGTTGAAGAAGGCAGAATAAAGCTTTATAATATTGAAACACTAGATATGTTAAGCTTTTATGCAGATGATTTACCTACCGATGTTATAATACATAATTATGAGTTATACATGCAGTTTCTTAAAAATGAAATGATTCCTTATATACAAAATGAATGTAATACCCATAGAATAGCAGTTGCTGGTTGTAGTTTTGGAGGCTATCATGCGGCAAACACAGCATTTCGATTTCCTGATTTAGTTTCTCATTTATTTTCGTTATCTGGTGTGTTTAATATTAGAAATTTTACACCAAATTCAGACGACATGAGAATTTATTACAACTGTCCTAATGAATTTATGGTAGATGAAGAATCATGGAAATACAACCACATGCAAATTGTATTGAGTACATCTGATTGGGATAGCTGTAAACCTAAAAACGAAAATATGGCAAGTGTTTTAGAGTCAAAAGGAATACCTTATTGGTATGATGAAAAAAAATGGATTGAACATGATTGGCCTTTGTGGAAAATGGTTTTTCCGGAATATGTAGAAAAATATTTCCCCCAATCTTAGATAGATTTACAATAAATAAATTAGATTACAAACACTATTTTTAATTAGAATTTACATTTGAAATACAGGTAAATTATGGCTAAAAATTAATTAAATTATAAAATCAAAAAAATAAAATATTATGGCAAAAAAAGTTGGGATATTATTCGGAATGGAAGATACTTTTCCATGGGCATTCATTGATAGAGTTAATGAATTAGGAAAAGGTAAAGTAGTTGCTGAAGCAGTTATTATCGATAAAGTTCAACAAGGTATAGATTATGGATATGATGTCATCATTGATAGAATATCGCAAGAAGTTCCTTTTTACCGTGCCTATTTAAAAAATGCATCATTAATGGGTACAGCAGTAATAAACAATCCTTTTTGGTGGAGTGCTGATGAAAAATTCTTCAATAATTGTTTGTCGCTTCAAATTGGAGTACCAGTTCCAAAGACTATTTTATTACCCTCTAATGCTAGGCCTGATGATACTACTGACAAGTCTTTTAGAAATTTAAAGGCTCCTTTAGATTGGGATTATATTTTTAATTATATTGGTTTCCCAGCTTATATGAAACCTCATTCTGGCGGTGGATGGAAAAGTGTTTATCGTGTTGAAAATGCAGATGATTTATTCGAAAAGCATGCTGAAACGGAACAGTTAGTAATGATGCTTCAAGAAGAAATTGTATTTGAAGATTACTATCGCGTGTATTGTTTAGGACAAAAACATGTTCATATTATGCCATATGAACCTAGAAACGAACCTCATTTGCGTTATGTTACTGAACCTAAAACTAAAGGTGAAGAACATAAGAAGTTAATGAAAACTATTCATGATTATACCATTAAGTTAAATGAAGCTTTAGGTTACGACTTTAATACTGTTGAGTTCGCCATTAGAAATGGAGTTCCTTATGCCATAGATTTTTGCAATCCTGCACCAGATGCAGATATTAATTCTGTGGGACAAACTAATTTTGATTGGATTGTTGAACATTCTGCTCAATTAGCCGTTGAAAAAGCACTTGCACATAAAGGAAAACAAAATAATACTTCTTGGGGTACTTTTTTAACGAACGCCATTACATCATTAAAACCAAAGGTTAAAAAATCTAAATTAAAAACAGCAAATCAGATTAAAAAATCTGTAATTAAAAAAGAAGTAACTGCAGCAGCAAAAAAAGTAAAAAAGGTTTCAGCAAAAAAAACTACACCTAAAAAAGTTGTGAAGCCAGCTCCAAAAGTGGATGCAAAACCAAAAGTTGCGGTAAAACCAAAAGCAGCAGCTAAAAAAACAGTAGCCAAACCTAAAGCAGTCACTAAACCAAAAGTTACTGTGAAGCCAAAAGTAGCAGTTAAAAAAACAACTGTAGTAAAACCTAAAGCGGTCACTAAACCAAAAGCAGCAGTAAAAAAAACAGTGACAAAACCTAAAACTACGCCTAAGAAAAAATAGAAATTAATTAATAATTAATCCATAACCACAGATATGCATAAATTCACCCTTGGAATAGAAGAAGAATTTCAAATTCTAGATGGCGATACTTTAAAATTACGCTCCCATATGTCTAAAATTTTAGAAGGTGGAAAAGTTCTATTAAAGGAACGTATTAAAGAAGAAATGCACCAATCTGTGGTGGAAATGGGTACAAATGTTTGTGAAAACATTCAAGAAGCTAGAGACGAGGTTTCTTATTTACGTCAACAAGTAATTGATTTAGCAGCAAAAGAAGGACTGAAAGTAGCAGCGGCAGGTACGCATCCCATCTCAAATTGGAGTGAACAATTGATTACGAACAATCCTCGTTATGATGAATTGATTGCCGAAATGAAAGATGTGGCTCGTTCCAACCTAATTTTTGGTATGCATGTTCATGTAGGTATTCCTAATCGTGAAGAGGGTTTACATATTATGAATGTGGCTCGTTATTTTTTACCGCATTTATATGCATTATCTACCAATTCCCCATTTTGGGAAGCCAGAGAAACAGGTTTTAAATCGTTTCGCTCTAAGATATTTGATAAATTTCCAAGAACAGGTATTCCTCCTTATTTTTCTAGTGTTGCTGAGTATGATAAATTTGTAGATATTTTAGTTAAAACACATTGTATAGATAATGGCAAGAAAATTTGGTGGGATATTCGTTTACATCCTTTCTACCCTACAGTAGAATTTAGGGTTTGTGATATGATGATGACTGTTGATGAAGTAACCTGTATTGCTGCTATTATGCAATGTATTATAGCAAAGCTGAGTAAACTTCATTCAAAAAATCAAAGTTTTAGATCATACAGACGTATTTTAATTAATGAAAACAAATGGCGTGCAGCCCGTTGGGGTATAGAAGCTAAACTTATTGATTTTGGTAAAGAAGAAGAAGTACCATTTGCTATATTAATACAAGAATTACTAGAATTTATTGATGATGTGGTTGATGATCTTGGATGCCGGACAGAGGTAAATTATGTTTATCAAATGCTAGAACAAGGTTCGGGTGCTGATAGACAGCTAAAAGTCTTTGAAGAAACGGGCGATTTAAAAGAAGTTGTTAAATATATTGTAGAACAAACGGCAAAAGGATTATAGAAGTGTAATTTTGCATGCAACAAACAGTTCAACGTATTTTAAGACTTATTTGAAAGCAAAAATTTTAGCAAATGCAATAAAGTTTCAATCTAATGCGTATTAGAACTTAGTTTTTAATCGAATCGAAAACAATCAAAGAATTTACGGACTGTTTTTAAATTTAAAGAAGAAGAAGAATGCGGAGTACTTATAAAATTGCAATTTTAGATATGAATGAAGGTGTGCCAAATGAAGGTATGCGTTGTATAAAAATGTTGGTAGGTCAGTTTTTGGCTCAAGAAGGTATCAAAGGTAATTATGATGTTTTTGAGGTGAGAGTTAAAGGTGAAATTCCGAAAGTAGATAAATATGATATTTACATATCATCAGGTGGTCCTGGTTCTCCAAAATTAACAGGCTCACAGTGGGAAACAGATTATTTTAATTTAATTGATTCTATATTAAGTCAAAATTTATTCAAGCATCAAAAGAAACATCTCTTTTTAATCTGCCACTCTTTTCAATTGGCATGTTTACATTGGGATATTGCTAAAGTAACTAAACGAAGATCTACTTCTTTTGGAATACTACCTATCCATAAAACAGAAAATGGATTTAATGAACCTCTTTTTGAAGGTTTAGAAGATCCTTTCTATGCGGTTGACTCGAGAGACTATCAAGTCGTTATGCCTAAAGAATGGAAACTCAATAGCTTAGAAGGAAATATTCTTTGTCGAGAAAAAATAAGACCAGATGTACCTTTAGAAAGAGCAGTAATGGCTATCCGATTTACCAAAGAAATTTTTGGAACACAGTTTCATCCAGAAGCTGATGCTGAAGGAATGACACGTTATTTTCAACAAGAAGAAAAACGGGCTTTAGTGATCAAAAAATATGGTAAAAAGAAATACTTAAGTATGATAGATCAACTAAACGATGATGATAAGATTTTAAGAACCAACAGCATTATTATTCCTCGTTTTTTAGAAATGGCAGCTGAAAAAATTAAACAATCAAAATTAGCATCTGTATGATACCAAAAATTCGTAATGCTTTTAATGAAAATTTTAAAGATGAATACTATGATAACTTACAACAAGATGTAAAAGATACTTTTAGTGAAGAATGTGCTTTCCGTATTTCTGAAACTCCTGTTTTTATAGATGCATCACTCGAAAATAAGATTTTTGATGCTTGTGATTCCATTATTGAACAGTTATGGGAAATTAATTTTGATGAAATTCGACAAAAATTTATACCAAAATCATTACAATCTCCTAGTCCCATGGGTAAACCTCATTTTCTAGCTATAGATTTTGGACTTTGTGATGACGGAAATGGCAATATTGTACCCCAATTAATAGAATTACAAGCCTTCCCTACCCTATTTTTTTACCAACCCTTTTTAGGTAAGGCTGTTTTAAAACACTACAAGAATTTTCCAAAAGGAGATTTTCATTATTTTTTCAGTAAGCTAAATGATAAAAAATATATAGAAGAAGTTAGAAAAGTAATTTTAGGTGATGAGAAACCTGAGAATGTAATTTTAATGGAACTTTATCCTGAAAAACAAAAAACTAGAATAGATTTTTGGGCAACGAAACAAGCCTTGGGTATTGAAGTGGTGTGTATGACTCAAATTATTAAAGAAGGTAAAAAGTTATTTTATATAAAAGATGGAGTAAAAACACCTATTCATCGCATATATAATCGTGTGATTTTAGATGAATTATTGCAAATAAAAGACTTAAAAACCAACATAAATTTAAATGATGATCTTGACGTAGAATGGGTTACACATCCCGATTGGTTTTTCATGATTTCTAAATGTATAATGCCTTTATTAAAACATAAATACATTCCAAAATCTTATTATTTAAATGACTATCCTGTTGATTTAGATCTCAATAAATATGTACTTAAACCCCTCTTTTCATTTGCTGGTAAAGGCATAAATCTTTACCCATCACAAGAAACTATCAATGACATTAAGGATAAAGAGAATTATATACTACAACAAAAAGTGAATTACGCTTCTTTAGTGAAAACAAATTCGGAAAAAAATTCTAAGGTAGAATTACGTATTCTTTATATTTGGGACGAAGCAGCTAACAAGTTAAAACCTGTTATCAATTTAACCCGAATGAGTAAAGGTGAGCTAATTAACGTTTCTCATTTGACTGAAGATACTTGGATTGGTTCATCTATTAGTTTTTTCAAGAACGCGTAATAGACCTAAATAAAAAAGAGTCAAGACAACCTTTTGTCTTGACTCTTTTTCTTTATTTTTTAAATTCTGAAACTTTTTAATTAGGCACTTTTATTTTTACCCAACATCAAAAGTTCATTAATTACAACCTCCGTGATGTATTTTTTATTTCCATCTTTATCATCATAACTTCTGGTTGTTAATTTACCTTCTACAGCAACTTCATTACCTTTTGCTAAGTATTTTTCAATGATCTCTGCAGTTTTATTCCAGGCAATTACATTATGCCATTGGGTATCTGTTACTTTCTCTCCACTTGCATTTTTATAGCTTTCATTTGTAGCTATTGAAAATTTCGCTAATTTCTTACCTGATTCTAAGGTAATGATTTCAGGATTGTCTCCTAAGTTTCCGATCAACTGTACTTTGTTTCTAAGTGCGTTCATAATATTTAATTTAATGGTTAAACAGTTAAGATATATCCCCGGACTCGTTCTAGGGCTTTTTAAATAATTTGTCAAATACTATATTTTGATTTCGACACTGCAAACATATAATCAATACCAAATTATATTCGGTTGTTAAGTAATTACTTTCGTTTGTAGTCGAATGTAGTCGTTTGTAATTGAATTAACGTGCTGTTTTACTGACCATTACCATTCATCTTCCTTTTGAAAAAATAAATTTCAAGTTTTAAATATTCCTACAATTATTTTTTAATCTTAATAGTTCAACCATTTATTTAGTTTCTCAACTCATTTAAAAACACAATAACAACTACCCTAAACCGTTTTATTTTCACTAATCTATCAATTAGAGAATTAATGAAAAAAATAAATAAATTAGTCGTTACTTTTGTATCAATAATTGCATTTTCATGTGCCTCAGATGATATTAATCCTGAAATTATTGCCAGTGATTTTTTTCAAACTATTGATGAAAATCAATTGATAAATACTGAAATTGGAAAAATTGAAGCCACTAGTAACGAAGGCAAATTATCTTTTACCATAAAGAGTCAATCTCCAAATGGTAGTTTAGCGATACATAATACTAATGGCATATTAAGTGTCGCTAATGCAACCACCTTTGATTATGAAACAAATCAAACAATTACCGCTTCTATAGAAATTAAGAGCAAAAGTTTAACGAAAACCATTAAGGCAACGATTACGCTTAACAATACTGATGACTTAGCGTTTTTTTTATCAGATTCAAAAGCTGCCTATATAGCCGCGGCAGATAATGAATGGGTATTTGTAACAGAAAATGAATACAATACGTTATACAACAATTTAAATAGTGTTGCTGTGCACGGTTCAACAGATTCTGAATTTGATTATACTAGCGAGATTCAATTGGGCCCATTTAATGGATGGACAATGGCAAACATAAATCAAGAAACGGCTATGCCTAACCATAGTTATATATTTGCATTTAAGTATGAAGTAAAAGGCAATAATATTACTAACACGCAAGTAAAGCAATCTAGTACCTCTAATTATTCTGGTTTTACAGATGTTGGTAATACGTTACCAATTCATTCATCTACAACTTCAAAAATATTCTGTTTTGTAATTAAAAACAATAATAACCCAACTACAGATAATGGTTATATGGGACTTTACAAGTCTGAAAACTCTTATCTAAGTTTTAAAAGACAACCGGGAAAATACTATTGGTCTAATTCAAATGTAAATGATCTTAACGATGACAATTATGGAAGTGATGGAGCGTCAGGAGTTAGATGGCTACATCAAGGTTTAAGTACAACTCAAAAACAGTGGTAAAATATTAAGAAAACCTGACAAGTATCATATCTTTAACTAGTTATTTTAGTAAATTTGCAGGTATAATTTTTCACGAGAATACAATGAACAAAGCTGTATATATTGCCACTACTGAAGCCAAAAGTGGTAAGTCAATTATTTCTATTGGTTTAATGCAAATGCTATTAGGCAAAACTGCTAAAGTTGGCTATTTTAGGCCAATAATTGATGATTATAAAAGTGGAAAGAAGGATAATCACATTGATACCATACTTAGTTATTTTGATATACAAATGAATTATGAAGAGGCCTTTGCATTTACTAGAAGTGAGATCATTCATAAAAATAATCAAAACAAGGATGATGAAATCATTACCAAAATAATTGAGAAGTATAAAGCTATTGAAGATCGTTTTGACTTTATATTGGTTGAGGGTACAGACTTTTCTGGTGAGGGTGCTATAATAGAATGGGATATCAATGTTTTAGTTGCCAAAAATTTGGGAATTCCTACAATTTTAATTTCCACCGGTGTAGGAAAATCCTTAGATGATTTAATAGGAAATCTTTATATGGCCTATGATTCCTTTAAAGATAAAGGTGTAGAAGTCTTAATGGTAATTGCTAATAAGGTACAACCAGAAAATGTTCAATTGATTAAAAATGAACTGCAAAAAAACTTACCAGAAAAAATACTTTCAGGTGTTATTCCGTTAAATAAATCTTTGGCAAATCCCACTGTTAAAGAAATTGTTGAAGAACTTAATGGTAAGGTCTTATTTGGTGAAGAATACATAAATAATGAAGCCGGAGCCTTTAGCGTTGGTGCAATGCAATTGAGAAATTACCTCACTCATTTAAAAGAAAATAGCCTGGTGATAACACCTGGAGATAGAGCTGATATAATATTAGGAGCATTACAAGCGAACATATCGGCAAACTACCCTCCTATTTCTGGCGTAATATTAACAGGAGGATTATTACCCGAAGAACCTATCAATCAACTTATTGAGGGTCTTTCTGAAGTAATTCCAGTAATATCTGTTCAAGGTGGAACCTATTCAATTACCAATAGAATTGGAGCCATACAGCCTAAAATGTATGCAGAAAACGTAAATAAAATAACAGCATCTATTCAAGTATTTGAAAAACATATACCGGTAGATGCGTTGGCCGAAAGGTTAATCACCTTTGAAGCCAATGGTATTACTCCTAGAATGTTTCAATATAACATGCTAAAAAGAGCTTTATCTAATAAAAAACATATTGTTTTACCTGAAGGCACAGATGATCGTGTACTTTTAGCGACTAAAAAATTGATGGATACAGATGCTGTAAACATAACATTATTAGGAGACAAAGTAGATATTGAAAATAAATTAATGCAATTAGATATCTCATTAGATTTAAATAAAATAAATATTATAAATCCAGAAGAATCTGAACACTTTGAAGATTATTCTCAAACTTTATACGAACTTCGAAAACATAAGAACGTTAATCTAGCCATGGCCAAAGATTTAATGGCTGATGTATCTTATTATGGCAGTATGATGGTTTATAAAGGTGATGCAGACGGAATGGTTTCTGGTGCGGCACACACTACACAGCACACTATAAGACCGGCATTACAATTTATTAAAACAAAACCAGGTGTTTCTGTTGTTTCATCTGTGTTTTTTATGTGTTTAGAAGACAGAGTTACCGTTTATGGCGATTGTGCAATTAACCCCAACCCAACTGCAGAACAACTAGCAGCAATTGCAATTTCTTCAGCAGAAACGAGTTTAGCTTTTGGTATTGAGCCAAAAATAGCAATGTTATCCTACTCTTCTGGTAGTTCGGGTGTTGGAGAAGATGTAGATCGTGTGCGTAAAGCAACAGAGTTAGTAAAAGAAATGAGTCCTAATCTTAAAATTGAAGGGCCAATTCAATATGATGCAGCCGTAGACATGAATGTGGCAAAAAGTAAATTACCTAATTCTGAAGTAGCAGGACAAGCCACCGTATTTATTTTTCCTGACTTAAATACGGGTAATAACACTTATAAAGCAGTTCAAAGAGAAACCAAAGCCTTGGCTATTGGCCCTGTTTTACAAGGTTTAAATAAGCCTGTAAATGATTTAAGTAGAGGATGTACCGTAGACGATATATACAATACTGTAATAATAACAGCAATACAAGCACAAGGGTTTTAAAATTAGAGGTTGTTAATAATCTTTGTTGAATAGAAAAAATATAGATACATGAAAATATTAATCATCAATGCGGGTAGTTCATCAATAAAATTTCAATTGATTGAAATGCCATCTGAAAAAGTACTTTGTCAAGGTATTGTAGAACGTGTTGGAGAAGTTGATGCCATTTTTCAATATAAAACTGAAAATCATACTATAAATAGTGTTGATAAAATAGAGACACATAAAGTTGGTTTGCAAAAAATTGCAGATTTCTTATTGGATGACGAAAAAGGGGTTATAAAAGACACAAATGAAATTGATGCAATTGGGCACAGAGTGGTACATGGTGGTAATGCATTTTCAGATATTACAATGATTACGCCTGAAGTAAAAAGTATAATAAAAACTTTAATTCCATTAGCTCCTTTACATAATCCTCATAACTTAGAAGGTATAATTCTTACTGAAGAAATTTTCCCAAATGCAAAACAGATTGCTATTTTTGATACCGCATTTCATCAAACAATACCGATGAAGGCGAAAAAGTATGCCATTCCAAATAAATTTTACGATAATAACAATATTCAACTTTACGGTTTTCATGGGACAAGTCATAAATATGTCACAGAAAAAGCTTTCGCGTATTTACCAAAATCAGCGTCTAAAATAATTACAATTCACTTAGGTAATGGCTGTAGCATTACAGCTGTAAAAGATGGTAAAAGTATAGATCATAGTCTTGGATTTGCTCCTTCAAATGGTTTAATAATGGGATCTAGAAGTGGTGACATTGACCATTCTCTTATTTTTTATCTGGTAAATAATTTAGGCTATGACTTAGATAAAGTCGACACCATGCTTACGAAGGAAAGTGGTATGTTAGGCTTAACTGGTTATAGCGATTTAAGAGAAATTGAAGAACAAGCTAGTAATGGTAATCAAGAATGCTTATTGGCATTAGAGATGAATGCCTATCGAATTAAAAAATATATTGGTGCCTTTACGGCCGTTTTAAACGGATTAGATGCTATTGTTTTCACCGCGGGTATTGGTGAAAATTCAAATACATTAAGAGCATTGATTTGTAGAGATATGGATTATCTAGGTATTAATTTAAACGAAACTGAAAATGATATTCGCTCTAAAGAGCTCAGAGAAATTAATACAAAAGATTCAAGAACAAAAATATTAGTAATTCCGACAAATGAAGAACTTGAAATAGCACAACAAACGTTTCATCTTTGTAACTAACTTATTGGTCATTGGTATATTTATTTTTTTATTAAATAGGTGAATACGAAAAAAAAAATTCACTTATAACAATGGACTGAACAGCCTAGCGAAGCCTTCTATTACCTTACTATAAAATGGTCGAGATTTATGTACTTCTAATGTTAAGCGATTACTTTTTTCACAATCTTTTAAAAAATTATCCGTAATTTCTTTTGCTACATTTTTATCATAAATTAGTGCATTGGCTTCAAAATTTTGTTCAAAGCTTCTATGATCAAAATTACCTGACCCTACAGATACTATTTCAATATCCGTGATAATAATTTTACTATGTAAAAAATTACTACTTCTATAAATTTCAATTCCTACTTCCAACAATTCACGAAAATAAGATTTCATGCTGTAATGAGCCAATTTAGAGTCCGACTTTGCTGGTACTAATATTTTTACATTAATGCCTTCTAGGGCCGCCATTTTAAGTCCCTCTAATAACGGTCTACTAGGCATAAAATAAGGATTTGCAATGTATATAGACTTTTCAGCCAAATTAATTAAACCCAAATATTGATACATTATAGTGGGATGTTTTGAATCTGGTCCACTTGAAACTATTTGTACCGTTGAATCACCTTTTTCACTTATTATATCATGAAATTTTTCATCTAAAATAGATTCTTCGTTTGAAGCGAAATAAAAATCTTTAATAAAAATATTATGAAGACTTTCAACAGCTGGACCTTCAATACACAAATGTTCATCATCCCAAATTCCTAATTCTGATTGCGACCTAACATATTTATCACTAATATTAACACCACCAGTAAAACCAACATCACCATCAATAACTATAATTTTTCGATGATTTCTAAAATTAATCGTAAATATGATTGTTCCAAATTTAATAGGTAAAACGGGATAAACAGCCACTCCCAACGCTTTGAATCTTTTTATAGATTTCCTTTTTAAATCAAAACTTCCTATGGCATCATAAATCATTCTAATTTTAACGCCTTCTGCTATTTTGGTTTTAAATATTTGGTATAAACGTTCAAGAATATCTCCATCTTCAAAAATGTAAAATTCAATATGAATAAAGTTTTTAGCTTTTTCTAATTTCTCAAAAATAGATTTATAAGCCATTGCTCCATTACTTAAAACAGTGACCTTATTCCCTGGAATTGCGGGATAATTAGAACTATTTCTCAGTAAGGACTCTAGTTTCTTTTCCTTAGTAGATTTAAAAGAAAACTTCTTTCCTGAAGCACTATGCTTGAGATAATTTTGGTCAAATAATCTCCTTTTTAAGGTATGCTTTAACGTGTAAATTTTAAATTCTCTTCGGTTAACACCAAATAAAACATAAAAAATAACCCCCGCATATGGAACAAATATGATTACTAATAGCCACCCCAATGACCTAGAAGGATTACAGCCATATAAAATTATACTACCTGCCGCAATAAATGCAGAAATAATATAAATAATAAAAAAAATAGTAAGCATAGAAAATCAATTATAACTTAATTTAAAGGTACAATAAAATACTGATTACTTTTCATTTTCACAATAATCAACATTTTTCTCATTAGAAAATTGTTCTTTAGGTATTTTAGCAAAAAACTGGGATAATGCACTTTCATTTGAAGGTCCATAGCCAGCTAATACATTTCCTTCATTAAAATCGTTGGTTTCAAAAATATATAAAATTGATAAATCTGAAGGATTACTCATACCCTCAAACCGATGTTCCGCAACAATATAGATATCCTTCGGACTATATTCTTTCTTTGTTTTTAAATCTGTTAAATTTCCATTAATCATTCTATATTCATTGATATAGCCTTTGTTTTGATAAATTTTTATGTAATCTCGTTCATTTTTTTCCATGATGTTTTGATTTTATAGTAAAAGAGAATCTTCAATTGTTATTGAAGATTCTCAGGGAATTACATTTCTTATTCTCAAGAGATAGTATCTCTGATGATAAAAAGTGCTATTTGATTTCTAAATTAAAATAATCTCGATCCTGCTTATTTTAAATCTTCCAATGTTTTAATTGTCGATAGTGTTTTTTCAATTTGTGATTTTTGTTTCAATAGAACATTCTGTGTTCTTACTGGTAAACTTGTTTCTTTTAATACATCATTATATTCTTGAACTGATGCTTTTTCACCTCTAATAGCTTCCTCGAGCATAGACTCATCATTTTCTGATGAGAATAATGCTTTTACATCCATCCACGTTCTATGAGCTGCTCCAGTAATTGAGCCACTCGTTTCGAATTGTTGTCCAAACGAAGCAACTTCTGATTTCAATTCACTTTTAAAGTATTTACGTTCTTGAGCTTTATTTTTAAAAAAGTTTTTTAATGCTTCATTTTTTGCATTACTAGCTGCCTTCGTATATCCATTTTCTGCATCAATACTCTTTTCAAGAATAGCATTTAATTTGTCTCCTACAATTTCTCTATATTTTGTCATAATTTTTAATTTTATGTGAGTTGTAAATTATTTTATGATGTTCTACAACATACCATCTACATTTCTTTTTAATGCTTTCAGCACTACTTTCGTTTTTATAAATTCAATTTGTCATTTACCATTGTTATATCTTTTTTCTCCCTGTAAACAAGGAAATAATAAAAAGTACAATGAAAATGAAAAATAAAATTTTTGCAATGCTTGCGGCTCCCTCTGCAATACCGCCAAACCCAAAGATTGCGGCAACTATTGCAAGAATTATAAAAGTGACTGTCCAACGTAACATATTTTTTAGTTTTAAGGATTAATATATAATTGATTTTTGAGTGTATTTTATTTAAGCTTTGTTCTGGTTATTTCAATTCCAGATGGGTATGTAATATTACCCTCGTCTTCGGCTGTGATAAATATTTCTTTAACATTAAATGGCGTCGTCGTTTCTAGCTCCACCTTTTTAGCATTTTTATTAGATAATTGACCTACATTTTTAATTCCGTTATCCTCTGTAACAATCCACACTACATAATTGTTTTTTGGAGGATCAAGTCTGTTCGCACTTGCTAGATTTTTTGCTATAACTTCTATTATAAAATTGTTATTATTGTCTTGTTTCTTACTCACTGTAATTTCAGCCGCAGGCACTAGATCAGATAAAGGAAATTTTTTCGCAGTTCCACAAGAAATAAACATTAAGAAAACCATTGTTATGGCTATAATTTTCATACTCTTAGTTAAAAAGTTTTCATTTTTGTTATTCTTCTTTTTTAAATTTTGAAATTCCTTCTTTTTTATCTTATCGTTATTCATATAAATAGGGTTTAAAAGTTTTAATTATTTCCTTTTTAATTTTAATTAAATATAAGTTCCATTGTTAGTATTACTTTGCTCATAAGCTAAAAATTGTAACGCTATCGCTAAAAAATATATTTATTTAGCTAGGGTTAACATTGTATCCCCTAGTTTCATATCGGGAATATTTAAAGTTCTAATAGGGAAAGGAATATTAATATTATTTTTATCAAATGCATTTTTCAATTGAATAATAGCTTCTGTTTTTGATTTGGCAACTTCTAAACCGGATGTGGAATTAATCCAATATCTTAATTCAAAATTTATGGAACTATCCCCAAATTCCTTATATAAAAAAATGACTTCACTTTCACTTTCTACAGAATCAAAATGGTTTGTTATAGTTTTTACCGCAAGTTGCTTTACAAAATCTAAATCGGACTCATAACCTACTCCACAATTCAATATAACTCTTGATTGACTTGTTCTTGAGTAGTTTTTTATGGGGTTTTCTACCACTTGTTTATTGGGGATATAAACCAAATTATTATCAACTTGCTTAAGCGTAACAGCTCTTAAGTCTATATTTACAATTTCACCTTCATAATCATTACTCTTTATCCAATCTCCAAGTTTTACAAATTTGATATATGAAAGTATAATACCAGAGTATGTATTTGCCAAAGCTCCTTGTAAAGCCAAGCCAACAGCCAAACCAGCAACCCCAGCACCAGCCAGTATTGTATTTAGTGTTTTACTCAAGTCTAAAATCCCTAAGATTAATATGAGTCCAACTAAAACTGTAATCATAGCCATTAATTTGGCAATGACGTTTTTCATACTTTTTTGTAACTTCCCTTTGTCAAGTATTCTTAGTGTTATTTTATTTACATACTTAGATATAAATAGAACACTTATAAAAACAATTAACGCAATTACAATATTTGGTAAATTAATAATTAGACCGTCTAACCAAGACACTAACTTCGTTATCATTTTGGACCATGCTTCTAAAAATTGTTTTCTCATTATTTTATTTTTTTTTGTTTACACCCTTAGAATACTGACTTAAGAGATAAAAGAAGTGCTGTTTTACAAAAAATATTAACCGAATCAATATTATTTAAGCATCACTAAAGAATATCTGTACAAAAGATATCTATATAGCTCCTCAAAATACACATCCTGAAGTATTTCAATCTAATGAAGCTTTTGGGGGAAAATCAAAAAGTAATGATTCGGTTATAGGCGGCATGTGAATTAATTAAAAATAGTGCTCTAATTTCAAAAGTAGTATATACCATTGTGTTTAGTAGTAGAATCTATTTTTCTAAAATATTTAAAATATGATATAAGTCCTGGTAAATTTAAAATGCAGTCTAAGAGGTATAAAACAAAAAGGCTGTTTAGATTTAAAAAAATCTAAACAGCCTAAATTAACCAACCAAACTAATTTGTTTAATTTATCTTTTAAATAACTTTTTTAATAAAAAGTAAATTCCAAATTTCTTAAACCCATTATAAATTGGCATAATCCAATTATTGGGTGTTAGACTATCTTGAACATTATTTCCAGATTGTTTAATCTCTTCCCATGCAATTTTCCGCTCAAGATTCAATCGTTTAAGTTCAAAGTCTATTTCGTCAAAGGAATTAAATGTTCTCATACTTTTATATTAATCAAAAAATGATTTTGAATATTTACTAATTATAGTTTTATCTATTTTTTTTCTTAGTAAGAAAGCTATAAATGCAAATAGTAAAAGTAGTATCCCTACTATTAATATTCCTAATGGAATGTTACCTAAAACTTTCCCTAAAGCTATTGCACCTGCAATGGACAAAAAAATCAGTCCTAAAAAGATGAATCCTCCTACTAAAGCAATTTTAACCAACATACTTAAGGAAAAAGACAGTTGTTGAAATATTTTTAGCTTTAAATACTCCTCTGTCTTTTTTACATAATTCTCCCCTGACTTTACGGCATTGGTAGTGGATTCATTTATAGATTCAAAAATATTCATTATGCTTTTTGATATTTTTTATTTTGTTTTTTTAGCTCTGCTAATTTTTTTTCTAATGTACTTATTACATCATCTGTTTTGTAACTTACATCGGAAACTATAGATTCCATTTGATCCTCTAATGTTGCTTTTTTGTCCTTAGCGGCATGCACTACTGTATCTTTTATTTCTGTTGCTTTTTCAACAAACGTGTCTTTAGCATCTACAGCTCCATCTGCAATCTTTTTTCTGGTGTTCACTCCCTTATCTGGAGCATAAAGTATACCAATAGCGGCACCTGCAATTGCTCCTGTCAATAATCCTAATAATGTATTTGATGTGTTACTCATTGTTTGTGTTTTTAAGGTTAATAATTTAAAGTTGTATTAAATATACTCTGATTTAATTACAATACAAAATTGCATATTAATAAAATCAGAGCTTGACTCAAATAAAAAAAAGATTAACGGATTTGCTAATTTTAACAATTATAATTGCAACACTATAATGGCATAATGAGCCTTAAAAGGTAGGTGAAAAAAGGTGTAACTTTTCCTTTATTCTGGATATTCTATACGTAAATGATAAATATTATTTAATTTCTTTTTGATTACCTTTTTTATAATTTGTATTTCTTTAAAGGTAATATCAGCATTCATAAATTGTCCATTTGCCATTTGACTCGCAACGATTTTTTCAATTAAATCATCAATTAATTGAGCCGTTGGCTCTTTTAAACTTTTAGAAGCAGCTTCAGCGGCGTCACACATCATTAAAATTGCAGTTTCTTTTGAAAAAGGAATTGGTCCACCATAAGAGAAATCTTCTACATTTAAATCCTGTGGATTTTCATTTTCTTGTTGCTTATAAAAATAATACACCAATGAAGTACCATGATGCGTTCTAATAAAATCTATAATCCTATCAGGCAACCGGTGTTTTTTAGCTAATTCTATTCCATCAATTACATGATTAATAATTATTTCAGCACTATCTTTTGGACTTAGTTCATTGTGAGGGTTAACCGTTGTGGTCTGATTCTCTGTAAAATATTTAGGATTCAACATCTTACCAATATCATGATACAGAGCTCCAGTTCGAACCAACATGGCATTGGCACCAATTTCATTCGCCGATGCTTCTGCTAAATTAGCAACTTGCATGGAGTGTTGAAAAGTACCGGGTGCTTTCTCTGCCAGTTCTCTTAATAATTTAGAATTAGTATTAGACATTTCCAATAACGAAACATCAGAAACCAATCCGAATGTTTTTTCATAAATTAAAATAAGAAATAAAGACAAAAAGGATAAGACACCATTCAATGCAAACATAATAAAATACTGCCAATTTATTTTTTCCATATTCCCCTCTTGGATTATTGAAAAGGCGAAATAAGCAATCATATACACTAAGGTAATTTGACTTATTGAAATAAATAAATTAGCTCTTCTATGCAGTTCAGAAACGGTTAATATGGTAATAATACCAGCAATAATCTGTAAAAAGATAAATTCGAAGCTGTTCGGTACAATAAATCCAAGTAACAAAACAGTTAAAACATGTGTAAAAAAGCCCAAACGTGCATCAAAAAAGGCTTTGATTATAATAGGTAAAATTGGTAAGGGGATTACATACAAGTAATCTACTTTATACTTCACTACTAATGTTACCAACAATACCATTAGAAAAATATTGAAAAATATAAAAGTTACTTTTGTATTATTCTCATAAATAAATGGTCTATACTTTTGTAAAAATAGCAATAGCATTAATAAGTTAAGGGCCACTAACAATACATAACCAAAAACAATCCAATTATAATTGGATTGATTCCAAACTTGAGATAAGTATTCTTTTTGTAACGAATTTAAAATTCGCAATTTTTCACCTTCAACAACGTCGCCCTTAGATATAATTCTTTCATTTTCTGTAACTAAGCCTTCGGTATAGGAGATTTTATTCAATTCATCTTGTAATATTTTATCAGTCAACTCTTCATCAAAGAAAATATTAGGTTCTAAGGCCTGTTTCAAAAGAGGTATTAAAAAATTGGATAATGATTTATATCTAGAATCATTTATATTATTTTCTAAATATTTATTTACTTCACTTGAAGTTAAAAAACGGTCAAATACTAAATCAGAAATTGTATTTCCTTTTCTTAGAGCGATAAGCTGTTTATCCTCTACTCTATTAACATCACTTTCGTTAATATACCCGTATTTATAAATTGCAGAAATTAGGTTATTTGAATACTTAACAATTCTAGGAATATTATAATTATTCAGAATCGAGTCTTGTGACTTGTCGGTAAGATCATTTTCTATTTCTGATTTTACCTTTTCTATAACTCCCTCTTTTGAAGTAAAATACTGCTTTTTATTTAAAGTGATATTTTTCTTTTCATCATCAATTTTTTGTTCTGATTTCTGAATCGCAAAATCAAAAGGAGCATATAAATTTTCGTACTGCCAAGGTTTACCATTATGGAATTCATATTTAAAATGTCCTCCCTTTGGAAACATGTAAACAATAGCAAAAGCAGTAACAATAAATAGAACTATTTTATATGCTAATGCGTGATTTTGATATAGGGTATTTAAAAAATTTTTGAAGTTGATTTTTTTCATTAGTCTTTCTTATACTAACATATAGCTTAGTGCGTACTGTTAACAATTGTACAAAGTACCGCAATTATTTAATAATAACTGTAAAAATAACTAAATTCGCAGAATCAAACCATTATTGGTGAATTTAGTATAAAATATTTTATGCTTTTTTTTATAAATAAAGTGGTTCAATTGAAAATTAAAACCAATTTAAAAATATGCAAGAAGTTGTAATCGTTTCCGCAGTTAGAACTCCAATTGGGAGTTTTTTAGGTAGCCTATCAAGCATACCAGCTACAAAATTAGGTGCCACTGCTATAAAGGGAGCTCTTGAAAAAATAAATTTGGAACCCAATTTGGTTGATGAAGTTCTTATGGGCTCTGTTTTACAGGCTAACTTAGGACAAGCTCCAGCAAAACAAGCCGCTTTATATGCTGGAATACCAGATACAGTGCCTTGTACAACAGTAAATAAGGTATGTGCATCAGGTATGAAAGCCATTATGCAGGCTGCTCAAGCTATTCAACTAGGTGATGCAGAAATAGTAGTTGCAGGTGGCATGGAAAACATGTCAATGGTACCTCACTATCTTAATGGAAGAGTTGGAAAAAAAATGGGACCTATAAACATGGAGGATGGACTATTAAAGGATGGACTCACGAATGTATATGATGGCAAACATATGGGAACCTGTGGTGATTTATGTGCTATCGAGTACAAATTCTCTAGAGAAGATCAAGATAACTTTGCAATAACTTCTTATAAAAGATCTGCAAAAGCATGGCAAGAAGGTAAGTTTAATAATGAGGTTATTCCTGTTGAAGTACCTCAGCGTAAAGGCGACCCCATTATCATTACAGAAGATGAAGAGTATAAGAATGTGATGATGGATAAAATCCCTAATCTAAGACCTGTTTTTAATAAAGATGGTACAGTTACAGCAGCAAATGCTTCTACATTAAATGATGGTGCCGCTGCTCTTGTATTAATGAGTAAGAAAAAAGCAGCTGAGTTAAATTTAACTCCACTGGCAACCCTAAAAGGATATGCAGATGCTTCTGTAGAACCTGAATGGTTTACTATTGCTCCAGCGAAGGCTCTACCAAAAGCAATTTCAAAAGCAAATGTTATTTTAGACGCTATTGATTATTTTGAATTTAATGAAGCATTTTCTGTAGTTGGCTTAGCCAACACAAAAATTCTAGGTTTAGATCCTGAAAAGGTTAATGTAAATGGAGGTGCTGTATCTTTAGGGCATCCATTAGGCTGTTCCG
The DNA here is from genome assembly GCF_006065315.1 of Aureibaculum algae. Taxonomy (GTDB): domain Bacteria; phylum Bacteroidota; class Bacteroidia; order Flavobacteriales; family Flavobacteriaceae; genus Aureibaculum; species Aureibaculum algae. Next base: position 2,941,518 of record NZ_CP040749.1, read on the forward strand.
GTGCTAGAATTATAGTTACACTCATAAATGTACTAAAACAAAATAACGGTAAGTTAGGAGCAGCGGCTATCTGTAATGGTGGCGGTGGTGCTAGTGCTATCGTAATTGAAAACAACTAAGCATTTCTTAATGAAGTACGGTATTTGTAACTTAAGTACTATTCCCTTGCGTATGATTGCTGATCATACCAGTGAAATGATTTCTCAAATCCTTTTTGGAGATCATTATAAAGTCTTACAAGAAAATAAGGAATGGGTTAAAATTCGCTTAGAATTTGATCATTGTGAAGGTTGGATTGAAAGCATTCAACACACGGAAATTTCTGAAGACTACTATGATGATTTAAACAATTCGGAGACTATTGTTACAAATGAATTAGTTGATTTTATTGAAGATGAAAAACATAGGTTGTCATCCGTTCTTTTAGGATCCAGATTGCCATTTTATGCCGAACAATCTTTTAACTTATTGGATGAAGCATTTATTTTTGAAGGTAATGTTACATCTCAAAAACGATCTAAAGCATCTATTATAAATTCCGCGTTCTTATATATAAATACACCTTTTTTATGGGGTGGAAGAACATCATTTGGTATTGATAGCTCAGGTTTTACCCAAATGGTATATAGATTAAATGGATATTCACTATTAAGAAAAGCATCTGAGCAAGCAACACAAGGTGAAGTATTAAGTTTTATTGAAGAGTCAGAACCAGGAGACTTAGCTTTTTTTGATGATAGTGAAGGTGAAATAATTCATGTTGGTATTATCTTAGCCAACCATCATATCATCCATTGCAGTGGAAAAGTTAGAATTGACCAACTTGACCATAGTGGTATTTACAATAGTGATCTTAAAAAACATACTCATAAGTTAAGAGTTATTAAGAAAATATTTTAAAAGAATAAAACCCCATTCCAATTACATACAAAGGAAACGCAATATCAAAAGCCTTAGTCTTAAATATCAAACAAAAAAAATGCCCTCTAATTATAGAAGGCATTTTTTTTGTTTTAATAATTAACTAATTATTTAGAAGCATCCCATAGGGCTTTCATTTCTTTGTATTTGTCATCCATTTCAAGATTCTCATACATACTCATTAATGTTCTAACAACATCCATGTTGTCTTTTTTAACTTCACGAGCCTTTTCAAAATATGGTAAAGCTACTTTATACAAATCTAATTGCTTAGCTTTAATCTCATCATATTTTTTAAAGTTGCTTAAGTTTTTATTCATTTCTTCAACCAACTCTTTATCTTTTTCTAAAACTAATGCACCCATATTCAAATAAGCATCACCATAATTAGGATCTAACTCAATAGCTTTTTCATAATTAGCTTTAGCTTCTTCTAAACGACCTTGTTCTTGGTTAATTACTCCAACGTTAAAGTGTAAGCTTGGGTTATTAGGATCTTTTTTAATAGCTTCTTTCATTAAAGCTGCAAACTCATCCTTATTACCTAATTCTAATTGAATGTTAGCTTCTGTAAAAATTAAATCAGAATCATCTGGGTTTGCTTTCCTTGCTTCTTTTACTGCTGCAATAGCATTTTCAGTTTCTCCTTTTTCAACCAAAATCAATGCTATATTTTTGATTATGTCTGCTCTTTTTGATTCTGAAGTCTCTGATTTGGGATCTTTATATTCTCCCGTTTTAACTCTTAGATCCATTTCCGTTTTAGAACCAAAATTTTCAGATTCATTAGTCTTAACATTAATCGCAGAATACGTTGTTGCAATTCCAGTATATCCTAATTCTTTTAAAGCGTTAAAATGCTCAAGAGAAGTATCAAAATCTTTATCTAAATACGCTGCAGTTGCTGCATACTCTAAGAAAACTGTATCTTTTTTACTTAAATTATAAGTTTGCAAAAGTGTTTTTTTAGCTTTAGTATAATCCTTATCTTGATATTCTTTAATACCTTTATTAGAGACATCTCCAACTAAACTATTTAATAGCGGTTGAGCTTCTGCAGTGTATTTTGCTTTTCCAGATTTTTTTTCAAAATCAATTAATTCTGTAAAACTCTTCGCTGCTACATCATAAGCGTCCGCGGCCAAAGCAGGCTGCTTCTTACCTATTTCATAATAAGCTTTCGCTTTTAAAAAATAAAACTTCGCTTTTAATTTAGCATCAGCATTAGCAATTAACCCTTCTGCTTGATCTATAGAAGCCTTAGCTTTAGCTAAATCTTCACCTTTCAGTGCTTTATCGGCAGCTTTTAATTCGTCTTTTTGTGCGAAAATTGACATACTCATAGATAGTGCCAACATCGATAATACTACTTTTTTCATTTTTGTTTAAAATTTAGTGTTCATTTTTGTTTGTTATTCTTCCTGATCACTTACTTGATCGGTTTGGTTATTTTCAATATCCGTGCCAAGTTCTTGATCATCATCCTCATCCTCTTCCTCACGAACCACTTTAGCTACAGCTGCAATAGAATCATCACCTTTGATATTAATCAACTTAACTCCTTGTGTTGCTCTACCCATTACACGTAAATCAGCAACCGCCATTCTAATCGTAATTCCTGATTTATTGATAATCATAAGATCATCCTCATCAGTTACGTTTTTAATAGCCACTAATTTACCCGTTTTTTCAGTAACGTTAATCGTTTTCACACCTTTACCACCTCTATTAGTGATTCTATAATCATCTAAACTTGAACGTTTACCATATCCTTTTTCAGAAACTACAAGTACATCGCTTTCCATGTCATTCAATGAAATCATTCCAATTACCTCATCTTGATCATCTTTTAAACGAATACCTCTAACTCCAGAAGCATTTCTCCCCATCGGTCTAGACTTACTTTCTTCGAAACGAATAGCTTTACCAGATTTTATGGCAATCATTATCTGACTATTACCATCAGTTAATTTAGCCTCTAACAATTCATCACCTTCTTTTATAGTAATAGCATTAATACCATTAGATCTAGGTCTTGAATATTGCTCTAAAGAAGTTTTCTTAGTTTGTCCATTTTTAGTAACCATTATAATATAGTTGCTATTTACGTACTCTTCATCTTTAAGATCTTGTGTACAAATAAATGCACTTACATTATCATCTGGATCAATATTTACTAAGTTTTGAATAGCTCTACCTTTAGAGGTTTTACTACCTTCAGGTATTTCATAGACTCGCATCCAGAATACTTTACCTTTTTGTGTAAAGAACATCATATATTGATGATTTGTAGCGACAAACAAATGCTCTAAGAAATCTTCATTTCTAGTCGCAACTCCTTTTTGCCCACGTCCACCTCTATTTTGAACTTTATACTCTTCTAAATTTGTACGTTTTACATAACCCGCATTAGAAATAGTTACAACAACCTGAGAATCAGGAATCATATCTTCAATACTTACATCGCCACCAGCATATTCAATAACTGAACGACGCTCATCACCATATTTATCTCTAATTTCAATTAATTCATCTTTAATAATGGTCATTCTTCTAGACTCACTAGCTAAAATATCTTTTAAGTCTACAATTAACTTCATAATATCCTCATACTCACCCCTTAACTTATCTTGCTCTAAACCAGTAAGCTGACGCAATCTCATTTCAACAATTGCTTTAGCCTGAATTTCAGAGAGTTCGAAACGTTCAATTAAGTTATTTCTTGCCTCATCTGCATTATTAGAAGCTCTAATAATTTTAATAACTTCATCAATATTATCAGAAGCAATGATTAACCCTTCTAAAATATGAGCACGAGCTTCAGCCTTCTTCAATTCATACTTCGTTCTACGTGTTACAACATCATGTCTATGGTTTACAAAATGTCTAATCAAATCTTTAAGATTCAACATTTCTGGTCGACCATTAACCAATGCTATATTATTTACACTAAACGAAGTTTGTAAAGCTGTATATTTATATAATTTGTTTAAAACAATATTTGGTATTGCATCTCTTTTTAAGACATATACTAAACGTCGTCCTTTTCTACTCGTTTCATCACGAACCGAAGCAATACCTTCAATTTTCTTATCATTAACTAAGTCAGCCGTTTTCTTCATTAAATCGGCACCATTCACTTGATATGGCAATTCAGTAACAATAATACACTCTCTACCGTTAACTTCTTCAAATACTGTTTTTGCACGCATTACAATACGTCCTCTACCTGTATGAAAGGCATCTTTAACACCATCATAACCATAAATTGTTCCTCCTGTAGGAAAATCAGGTGCTTTGATGTGCTGCATTAAACCATCAACATCGATATCATTATCTTCTATATACGCAACAGTACCATTAATAACTTCAGTTAAGTTATGTGGAGCCATGTTAGTGGCCATACCTACAGCAATACCAGACGCTCCATTTACCAATAAACTTGGTATACGCGTTGGTAATACCGTTGGTTCTTGTAAAGTATCATCAAAATTTAAACGATGATCTACGGTATCTTTTTCAATATCAGCGAGCATATCTTCTGATATTTTTTGCATTCTAACCTCCGTATAACGCATGGCAGCCGGACTATCACCATCGGCAGAACCGAAGTTACCCTGACCGTCAACCATTTGATAACGCATGCTCCAATCTTGAGCCATACGTACCATAGCATCATAAACGGATGTATCACCATGTGGATGGTACTTACCTAATACTTCACCCACTACTCTGGCAGATTTTTTATGAGCTCCTGTTGCTTTAATCCCTAATTCGTGCATCCCAAACAAAACCCTTCTGTGTACTGGTTTTAAACCATCACGAACATCTGGTAAAGCCCTAGACACAATCACTGACATTGAATAATCAATGTAAGATGACTTCATTTCATCCTCAATGTTAATAGGAATTAATTTTTCGCCTTCTTCCATAAAACTTATCTATTTTTTGTATTAAATTTAAGAGAGCAATATACAACAAATCTGTTTTTTTTAAGTTATATAAAAATGTATTTATTATCATTTTTTATTAACAATTAGCACCAGTAAACATACTGTTTTTCATAAATTTACTGACAACCTAAAAGTTCGGTACAACTTTTGCAATTATTATTAAAAAAAATCTAGTAATTTTACCCTATAAATTTTATAAAATGGACGATAATTTTTCACCTAAAGTAAAAGATGTAATAGCGTATAGCAAAGAAGAGGCATTACGACTAGGTCATGATTTTATTGGTACGGAACATTTAATGCTGGGCTTATTACGTAAAGCTAATGGTGATGCAATTGATATATTAAATGCATTGGATGTTGACTTAGCGATGCTACGTAAGAAAATCGAGAGCTTGAGTCCTGCCAATACTGACAATGCGGCAGGTAATGATAAAAAGAGTTTACACCTCACAAAACAAGCCGAAAAAGCATTAAAAACAACTTTTTTAGAAGCTAAATTGTTTAAGAGTAATGCGGTAAGTACAGCTCATTTATTGTTATGTGTTTTACGTAACGAGAATGACCCTACCACAAAATTGTTAAATAAATTTGATATTGATTACAACGAAGTAAAAGTATTGTTTTCACAATTATTTACTGACGAAGTAGACATTATACAAACTCCAACCGCCGAAAGCGATAAGGGTGACGAATTTGAGGAACCTAAACAAAATCCTTTTGGGAGCTCTGGTGCTAAACCATCAAAAGCAAATACAAAGTCAAAAACTCCTGTATTAGATAACTTTGGTCGTGACCTTACTGCGATGGCTGAAGAAGGTAAATTAGACCCTGTTGTTGGTCGTAAAAAAGAAATTGAACGTATTTCACAAATACTGAGTCGTAGAAAAAAGAACAATCCAATTCTTATTGGTGAGCCTGGTGTTGGTAAATCTGCCATAGCTGAAGGTTTAGCTTTACGTATAATTCAACGTAAAGTATCGCGTATTCTTTTTAACAAACGTATTGTTTCATTAGATTTAGCGAGCTTGGTTGCTGGTACAAAATACCGTGGTCAATTTGAAGAACGGATGAAGGCTCTAATGAATGAATTAGAGAAAAACGATGACATTATTTTGTTTATTGACGAAATACATACTATTGTTGGTGCAGGTGGAGCTACTGGCTCTTTAGATGCATCTAACATGTTTAAACCTGCATTAGCGAGAGGCGAAATTCAATGTATTGGAGCCACTACCCTAGATGAGTTTAGACAAAATATTGAAAAAGATGGGGCCCTAGAGCGTCGTTTTCAAAAGGTAATGGTTGAACCAACTTCTGTTGATGAAACCATTCAAATTTTAAATAATATTAAGGATAAATACGAAAATCACCATAATGTAGTCTATACTGATGAAGCTATTGAGGCTTGTGTAAAGTTGACTAATAGATATATGACCGATAGATTTTTGCCAGATAAAGCTATTGATGCATTAGATGAAGCAGGATCTAGAATTCATATTACCAATATCGTTGTACCCAAACAAGTACTTGAACTTGAAACACAACTAGAAGATGTTAGAGAACTAAAAAACAACGTAGTAAAAAGTCAAAAATACGAAGAAGCTGCACGTTTACGTGATGATGAAAAACGTATTGAAAAGGAATTAGAAATTGCTCAAAAGGAATGGGAAGAACAATCAAAATTAAATAAAGAAACCGTAACTGAAGATAATGTTGCTGAAGTAGTTTCTATGATGACGGGTATTCCTGTAAACAGAATAGCCGAAGCAGAGAGTTCAAGACTTGCAGACTTACCTAATATGATAAAAGGTAAAGTTATTGGTCAAGATGAAGCCGTAGGTAAAGTTGTAAAAGCCATTCAAAGAAACAGAGTTGGACTAAAAGACCCAAACAAACCAATCGGTTCATTTATATTTTTAGGACAAACTGGTGTTGGTAAAACACAACTAGCAAAAGTATTGGCAAGGGAGTTATTTGACTCTCCAGATGCTTTAGTCCGCATTGACATGAGTGAATACATGGAGAAATTTGCAATATCTAGATTAATTGGAGCACCTCCGGGATATGTCGGTTATGAAGAAGGTGGTCAATTGACTGAAAAAATAAGACGCAAGCCTTATGCTGTAGTTCTATTGGATGAGATTGAAAAAGCACATCCAGATGTATTTAACATGTTATTACAAATATTAGATGACGGTTTTATTACTGATAGTTTAGGAAGAAAAATTGATTTTAGACATACTATTATAATCATGACTTCTAATATTGGAGCAAGACAATTAAAAGACTTTGGTACAGGTGTTGGTTTTGGTACTGCTTCTAAAAAGGAACAGGCAGATTCTGATGCGAAAAGTGTAATTGAAAATGCATTGAAGAAAAGTTTTGCTCCTGAATTTTTAAATCGTATTGACGATGTTATTGTATTTAATGCTTTAGAAAAAGAAGACATACATGCCATTATTGATATTGAATTGGCAAAATTATTAGACCGTATTGATGGTTTAGGTTATAAACTTATGTTAAGCGAAAAAGCGAAAGATTATATCGCTGACAAAGGTTTTGATCGCCAATATGGTGCAAGACCTTTAAAACGAGCTATTCAGAAGTATATTGAAGATGCTCTAGCAGAAGAAATTGTCAACGCTAAATTGAAAGAAAATGATACTATTTTCATGGATCTAGACGAAGACAAACAAGAACTGACTATTAAAATTAAAAAAGCAAAAAAGTCAGTTGAAGAAAATAAAGAAGAGTAAAAATCAATAATATATTTATTAAAAAAAGTTGCCAATTGGCAACTTTTTTTGTTATACTTCATATGAATAGTGTTACTTTTTTCAGATTATTTATCTTTAAAACAAAATATAAACCAAACGTAATTAGTATTAATTACCACCTATATAGCAGATATGAAATTATTTCCATCCATAGAAGACGTATTTACAGACCCAAAAGAGCATTACAAGTACCTGTTTTTTCCATTATTAACTATTGATTTGAACGAACACAACCTTGGTGATGGATTGGTCCACTTTGTTTCTGTTTGGGGAAATGGCGACCCTGATGATGATTTAGATCCCGGTGTTTTTGATTATAATTATATAAAATTTGTTCGTGACGGTAATAAATATGTTTTTAATGGCAAACTTGATGGTATAGAAACGTTTAAAAAAGTAGAAAAATGGTACAATGAAGCCGATAAAGAATATCGCAAAAATAAAACAAGCTTTTTAAAACAACAGCAACGGAATGAAGTTAATGACAGTGATTTAAACAAAAGTCTTGAAAAAAGAAACACTAACGATTTTGACTATTATCATTATGCAAAAGGACTTTTTAACTATTGGATAACACGCGATAAATACTTAGAAACTGGAAAATTTATTCAAGGCGGGTTCTATTCGGATGCTAATAGCGGTCACGAAAGAGACATCTTTGAAAAAATTGGTGGAAAAATTAACTATGATGACTTTGAATACTTCATAGAACTATTAGAAAACAATAACGAAACTAAGGAAACTAAACAATTTATTGGTTCTGTAACAGGTTACAACTATATTAGTTTTGGAGAAGATCGTATTCACCTCTTCTTAGATAACAATAAAAATGAAGTGCTTTTGTATGCAGATTGGAGTTAAAAAGCTAATCAAAACATATTATTTATGTTTTCTATATATTTATGAAAAATAAAAATAACTTTACTAAGCAAAAACTTCACTTTATAAATACCATTCAAATTTTAAGTATATGAAAGACACAAGTCATCATGATGAACGCATTGCCAAAATGATATTTGGATCTGTATACCCTCATTATCTTTCAAAAGTTGAGAAAAAAGGCAGAACAAAAGAAGAATTACATTACATAATTGAATGGTTAACCGGCTTTAATACTATAAAGATAGAAGAACTCATTGAAAATAAAATGACTTTTGAATCATTTTTCGAAAAAGCAACTTTAAACCCTAATGCTCATTTAATCACTGGTGTTATTTGTGGCTATCGCGTAGAAGAAATCAAAAATCCATTGACCCAACAAGTCCGGTACTTAGACAAGTTAGTTGATGAGTTGGCTAAAGGTCGTAAAATTGAGAAAATAACAAGAAATTCATAATTCAGTACTGGGCACGACTTTAATATAAAACGGGCCAACGAAACGTAAACCTTATAATTGAGAATAAACGAGAACTTTTAAACATGAGAATTAAAACAATATCATTAGTACTTTTAAGCTCTATTTTACTTTATAACTGCAATACAAAAACTAAGGAAAAACAAGAAAATTTAGAAACAAATATTGTTGTTACAAACATAACCCCTTCCCTTAGTGAGCCAATTGTTACACCTGTTAATAACAAAGTTACGGACACCACTAATTATCTCTCTGATTGTCTTTATGAAACTTTAATTCATGGAGAGCATTCGTTTAAGGATATTGAAAAATCACTTATAGATCAGAACATTCTTAAAAACGCAACCCCAAAAGGGTATAAAGATTTTTTTATAACCTATGTGATACCTAAACAATTTGGTCGTTTTAACAATATGAATACATATAAGGTCGACAAACAATTCTTTCAAAACAAATTAAAAATAGCCACTATTTTAAGAGCTCATTTTAAAAATGCTGAAGAAAATACCGAAGACATGAATACATGTCCAAATACCCAGTTTAAAAAGAAAGGATTTGAAGATAGCTCTATTAAAGCTTTACTTGACGAAAGTAATGAAATTACGAATCAATTAGTAGCTGGTACATTAGATTTAAAATACAAAACAGAAACGTACAGTATGTTAGACAAACATTTTTCAGTAGAATTATTCAAGAATATTGACAGCAGAGTGATTAGTTACTTCCAATTACATAATCTACTAAAGGAGTATGGCGAGGATCAAATGGATGATGATTATACGCAAACTTTAGAAATGCTAGACAATTATAAAAAAAATGGAGAGAACGAAATAGCACCTGATACAGCTATAAAACAAAAAACTACAAAAGGAAGTGAAAATCAACCAGAAATAATTTTAATGACTACAGAAGAAACTGAAAATTCAATTAAAAACGGAGCTGTTATAAAAAGTACGGACCCCGACAATAATTAATAAAAAAATTAACATCCAATCTGGAAAATAAAAAATTAACAACTAACAATAAGCTTGATAAGTGCCTTAACCTAAACAAGATGATTAATTATACATTATCATTTTAATAGCTCTAAAATTTTAAAACTTTGGATTGTGAAAATTTTTATTATTAAGCCTGATGTCTTGAAATTACTCCCATAAACCGACTCCCATATTTATCTGTTTTTACTTTTCCTGCCCCCTGAATTTGTTTAAAATCTGCTTTTGATTTAGGTAGCTTTTTTTCCATGTCTTTTAAACTTGCATCACTAAAAATAATATATGCAGGAACCTTTTCTTCCTTTGCAATAACCAATCGTAGTTCTCGTAGTTTCTGAAATAAATTAGATGGAGCTTTTGATGTAATCACCTTCTCCTCTATTTTATCTTCTAGCTTTGGCAAAATAGCTAATTGCACTTTTTTATCTTTAAACAAAACCTTGTTTGCTAAAGGTGTCAACACCAACCGTCCATTTTCATGAAAACGGATTTCTAATATACCTTGATTAATCATCTGAATTACATATTGCTGCAGATCAACCCACGACGTATCCTTGACTGTTCCGTAAGTTTTAATATTCTGATACCCCTTTTCTAATACTTGTGCATTTTGAGCACCACGTAATACATCAATTACCATTCCCGTTGCTTCTTGTTCATCTAAACGAGATACTGCAGAGCATACTTTTTTAGTTAAAACAGTCCCATCAAAATAATTAGGAGGTGATGTACAAATATCACAATTTTCACAATTTTCAGTAAAGTGTTCTCCAAAATAATTGAGAAGAGCAATTCTTCTGCAACTTAAAGCTTCTGCAAACTGTTGCATTCTTTCAAGTTTGGCAATTTGATATTCTTCATTAGAACTGCCTTTCGCAAATTTCCTAAGCATTACCACATCAGCATAACTATAGAACAACAAATTATCTGCTGGAAGTCCATCTCTACCACCACGACCTATTTCTTGATAATATCCTTCAATATTTTTTGGCAAATTATAATGGATAACCCAACGTACATTACTTTTATCAATGCCCATACCAAATGCAATAGTTGCTGCAATTATTGGCGTTCTGTCATTGATAAAATCCTCTTGAATACGACTACGCTCGTCAGCTGATAAACCAGCGTGATAGGCTTTCGCCTTAAATCCGTTACTATTTAGCTTAGATGCTAATTTTTCTGTACTTTTTCTACTTAAACAATAAATAATACCACTTTCATCAGGACGTGAATCTAAATATTTTAAAATTTGATCTATTCTATTATTACCAGGACGGACTTCCAAATATAGATTTTTTCTATCGAAAGAAGATAAATGCACTTCAGCTTCTGGTATATTTAATTGTGTAACAATATCTTGTTGCGTTGCACTATCTGCCGTTGCAGTAAATGCGGCGATTGATGTATTGGGAAACTGCTTTTTTAAATGTCCTAATTTCGTATAGGCAGGTCTAAAATCGTGCCCCCAAGAAGAGATACAATGAGCTTCATCGACAGCAATAAGACTAATTTTTATTGAAGCAAAATGAGGTATTAAGTTTTGTAAACTTTCAGGAGCTACATATAATAATTTTAACTCACCAGCCTGTAGCTTTTTAAGTGTCTCATTTTGTATGTAAGATTCTTGACTACTATTATAATACGAAGCTGATATTCCGTTTGCTAATAAAGAATCTACTTGATCTTTCATCAACGCAATTAAGGGAGATATTACAATGGTTGTTCCAGAAAGTGCTAACGCAGGTAACTGAAAGCAAATCGATTTTCCACCACCAGTGGGCATAATGGTCATTACATCCTTTCCAGATAAAATATCATTGATAATACTTTCCTGTTGTGGTCTGAAACTGCTGTACCCAAAATGAGTTTTTAAAAGGTTTAAAGTCGTTTTTGCGGTTATCATTATCGTTTTATGCTATTTTGTGTTTAGTGGGTCTATCCTATTTCCGTTACCTCTTCACCATAAACACTTTTGTAATGTTGATTTGTGGTAATAATAAAATTTTGGGATTTTCTTTCTGGATTCAAAGGTACTAATTTCAGAGTTGTTTCCTAAGTTTCATGTCAATAGTACCTTACTTTTAAGGTGTTAAAAATATTTGTATTATAAAAATAACAGTTAAGGTGCTCCTCCACAGACCATAATAATCTTTTTAAAATTATCGAAATATATTTTTTTCTATTTCAGCTCTGCAAACATAGAACTACTTACAAATAGTATTCGGCTGATAACTAATTACTTTCGTTTTTTTAGAATGTACTCATTTATTTATAGTCCGAAATACATGTAATAATTTAGCTATAGAAACCATCCTAAAACATTTCAAAACTGACATCAGTTCATCGGACTAAAACGCTATTGTGATTTTACATTTGAATTGAAATTCCAAAACAATATATTTGCTCAGAATTTTACTCAAACAATTGTGCAAAAATATTTTCAACACTTCTCTACTCCTATAAACGAATTTGAACTTCCAAGTAAGTTTACCTTTCCATTTTATTACGAACCTCATCCATTATGCAAATTAGCGGCAAATGAAGTGCAAAATTATTTAAAAACACAAACAGATTTTCAACATAATTTTGGATTGGGTACTTCTAAAAAAGGGTTAGCAATAGGAAAAATGTTTGGGGTGTTAGTGGTACAAAATCAACAAAACGAAGTAGGATATATCTCAGCAGTTTCAGGTACGCTGGCAGAAAAAAATAGCCATAAGAAATTTGTTCCACCTGTTTATGACATGCTCACTAAAGATTCTTATTTTCTGCAAGAAAAAAAGGCTTTAAACACCATCAATATAGCTTTAGAAAATTCATTAAATAATACTAAATATTTAGATTTACTAATTCAATATAAATCTGAAAATAAAATAGCGGCTATTGATATTAGAGACAAAAAGGAGGCGTTAAAGGCGGCTAAAAAAAATAGAGACTTACGAAGAAGAAAAGCAAAATCCGAATTATCATCAGAGGCTTATGCTACTTTTGAAGAAACACTAAGTAAAGAGAGTTTAGAATCTAAATATTTTTTCAATAATGTAAATCGCTATTGGGCACATACCTTAAGTCCTATCAAAGAAAAACTCTCAGTTTTTACTAATGAAATAGCTCAATTAAAAGAACAACGTAAAGCCAAATCAATGGCATTGCAACAGTATTTATCTGAACAGTATCACTTTTTAAATACAAAAAAGGAAGTCAAAAATTTATCCGATTTATTTGCGGATACATCTGTTGAAAATTTACCAGCTGGCTCTGGAGAATGTGCCGCACCTAAATTATTACAATTTGCTTTTTTAAACAATTTAAAACCTATTACAATGGCTGAATTTTGGTGGGGACAATCACCAAATAAAGAGATAAGAAAACACCAACAATTTTATCCAGCTTGTCAAGGAAAGTGCAAACCTATTTTAACACATATGTTATCGGGTATTGATATGGACATAAATCCATTATTAAAAAACCCTGCTATTGGTAAAGAACTCGAAACAATATTTGAAGACGAAGCGTTAATTGTTGTTTACAAGCCTGCTGAATTTTTATCGGTACCTGGAATCCACATTAAAGATTCTGTATATAGCCGAGTTAAGCAACAAGTAAAAAATATTTCTGGACCAATTATAGTACATCGATTAGATATGTCTACTTCTGGCTTATTAGTACTGGCAAAGAATAAAAAAGCACACAAGCATTTACAAAGTCAGTTTATTAACAAAACAGTACACAAACGTTATACAGCGATGTTAGACGGAATTATAAATGATAATAAAGGAACAATAAAATTACCTCTTCGAGTTGATTTAGACGACAGACCAAGACAATTGGTCTGTTTTGAACACGGGAAACCAGCAGAAACAAATTGGGAGGTTATTGAACGGAAAAATGGAAAAACAAAAATACACTTCTACCCTATTTCCGGACGCACTCATCAATTACGGGTACATGCTTCTCATTCATTAGGACTAAATACTCCTATTGTTGGTGATGATTTATATGGAAAAAAATCTAATCGATTATATTTACATGCAGATACTTTAGAATTTTCACATCCTATAACTAAGCAAAAAATGATATTTCAGAAAAAAGCAGACTTTTAATAAATATACCTTTATTATTATAATTAAACGATCTTATTTTACAGAATCGTGATTCTAATATAGCTACTTTTCATTAACAAATCCCTAGCCATAATTAAACTCTTAAGAGCAATTCGTTCAGTCCATTTATTAATTTTGGTATATTTATAGAGATGTTTATAAAAACTACAATCCTCATCTGACTTTCAAGGAATTTTAACCTGTTGTCATAATTTAAGTATAGAAATATTAAAATAACAACATGAGTATAGAAAAAGCATATAATAGTTGGGCCAATCAATATGATACGAATAAAAATCGGACACGTGATTTAGATCAAACAGCTACAATTGAAACATTAAGCAACTATGAATTTGAAAATGTTTTAGAGCTAGGTTGCGGTACAGGAAAAAACACAAATTGGTTATTAAAAAAAGCCAACCATATCGTTGGAATTGATTTTTCGGAAGAGATGATGGCTAAAGCAAAAGAAAAAATAACTAGTAAAAAAGTAACTTTCAAAAAAGCCGATTTAAATGAAAACTGGGATATTGACAATAACTGTGTAGATCTAATAACCAGTAGTTTAACACTTGAACATATAAAAGACTTAGACCATGTCTTTAGTGAAGCAAATAAGAAATTAAAGAAAAATGGATTGTTTTTTATTAGTGAATTGCATCCCTTTAAACAGTACTCAGGGAGTAAAGCACGATATGAAACTGAAAGTGGGACTCAGGAATTAGAAGTATATATTCATCACATTTCAGATTATATTGAGAATGCCAATAATAACGGATTAAAATTAGTGGAAATAAAAGAATGGTTTGATAAAAAAAATGAAAACGAGCTTCCTAGATTGATTTCCTTCGTCTTTAAAAAATAAACTCGAATACGGAGCTATAGCTGATTTATAGTATCATCCTAACTTTTACCTGCCATTTAATGCTTTTAGAAATTTGTTAAATTCAATAAAAAAGCGTAATTTAAGACACTAAAACCTTAAATTTAAACATCTTATGAATTAACGTCTAAAATTAGCAATTATTTATAGATTAAGTAATTAACTATTATTTACAAGAGTTATAAATCATTTCAATGCTTCCTATTTTTTCAGTAATTGATTTTATGGTATCTCTTTTTTAACTGTTAATGCATCCGCTATTTAGTAAAATGAGAAAGATCAACTAAACTGGTTACGCTCACATGAGTTGCTTGACGCGTTTTGCATATTCGTAGCCTATATATATTGAGGTTTCTATAAGTTATACTTATAGTTAAATAGGTTATAGAAATTAATGATTGATAATTACAACTAAGAATTAGGCTAGTTTTGGTACAGAAAAAAAATTTAAATCTTTATATCTTTTAATATGGAAAATAATAAATCAGATAATGAAAGTAAATGCCCAGTAAATCACGGACAAGTGCGAGGTGCTGTTCTTTCTGAAACTAACAATTCTTCGACAACTAGCAAGTGCCCAGTAATGCACGGAGGAAATACAACTGCAAAAGAATCAGTCATGGATTGGTGGCCTAATGCACTTAATCTAGACATTTTACATCAACATGATACTAAAACAAATCCATTAGGTCATGATTTTAATTATCACGAGGAATTAAAAAAATTAGATATAGAGGCGTTATATAAAGATATGCACGCTTTAATGACTGACAGTCAAGAATGGTGGCCAGCAGACTGGGGTCATTATGGAGGTTTATTCATCCGGCTGTCTTGGCACTCCGCTGGATCGTACCGTATTTCTGATGGTCGTGGTGGTGGTGGCTCAGGTAATCAGCGTTTTGCACCTTTAAATTCTTGGCCTGACAATGTTAGTTTAGATAAAGCAAGAAGATTATTATGGCCAATCAAGAAAAAATATGGAAATAAAGTAAGTTGGGCTGATTTAATTGTTTTGGCTGGTACTATTGCCTATGCAGATATGGGCTTAAAAACTTTTGGTTTTGCTTTTGGGCGAGAAGATATTTGGCATCCTGAAACAGATACGTATTGGGGAGCAGAAAAAGAATGGTTGGCACCAAGTGACGAACGTTATGACAATGTTGATAAACCTTCAACTATGGAAAACCCTTTAGCTGCAGTACAAATGGGGCTAATTTATGTAAACCCAGAAGGAGTGAACGGAAAACCAGACCCGTTAAAAACAGCGGCTCAAGTACGTGAAACGTTTGAACGTATGGCTATGAATGATGAAGAAACGGTGGCTTTAACTGCGGGCGGACATACAGTAGGAAAAACACATGGTAATGGCGATGCTAGTATTTTGGGACCAGAACCAGAAGCCGCAAATGTAGAAGAACAAGGTTTGGGTTGGCACAACCCTAATAAATCAGGCAAAGGTCGTTATACAGTAACGAGTGGACTGGAAGGAGCATGGACTACACACCCTACGAAATGGGATGGTGGTTTTTTTGAAATGTTATTTAATCATGAATGGGAGTCAGTTAAAAGTCCTGCTGGTGCTTGGCAATGGGAACCTGTATCCATTAAAGACGAAGACAGACCTGTAGATGTTGAAGATTCAAGTATTCGTCATAATCCAATGATGACTGATGCTGACATGGCTATGAAAGTAGATCCTATTTATAAAGAGATCTCATTAAAATTCATGAACGATCAACACTATTTTTCAGATACTTTTGCTCGTGCTTGGTTTAAATTAACGCATAGAGATATGGGGCCAAAAGCAAGATACTTTGGTATTGATGTGCCAAAAGAAGATTTAATTTGGCAAGATCCAATTCCTACTGGAACTGCTGATTATAATGTAGCAGCTGTAAAGAAAAAAATTAGTTCAACTAATTTAACTATTTCAGAAATGGTAGCTACCGCTTGGGATAGTGCACGTACCTTCCGTGGTTCAGATATTCGCGGTGGAGCCAATGGATCTCGTATTCGTTTAGCTCCTCAAAAAGATTGGGAAGGAAATGAACCAAAGCGTTTAGCTCATGTTTTATCTGTGTTAGAACCTATTGCTGCTGAATCTGGAATTAGTATTGCTGACACCATTGTTTTAGCGGGTAATATTGGTATTGAAAAAGCTGCTAAAGCCGCAGGTTTTGATATTACCGTTTCATTTGCACCAGGACGTGGAGACGCTACCGATGAAATGACAGATGCTGCATCTTTTGAACCCTTAGAACCTTTAGCCGACGGCTACCGTAATTGGAGTAAAAAGGACTATGTTGTAAGTCCCGAAGAATTAATGCTAGATAGAACACAACTAATGGGACTAACTGCACCAGAAATGACAGTTCTTGTTGGTGGTATGAGAATGTTAGGTACAAATTATGGCAATACAAAACATGGCGTTTTTACAGATACTGTTGGTAAATTAACAAATGACTTTTTTGTAAATATAACAGACATGGCTAACACTTGGAAACCTATAGAAAAAGGACTTTATAATATTTGTGATCGTAAAACAGGTGCAGTAAAATGGACGGCCACACGAATGGATTTAGTGTTTGGTTCTAATTCAATATTACGTTCCTATTCTGAAGTTTATGCACAAGACGATAACAAAGAAAAATTTGTGAATGATTTCGTTAAGGCATGGGTAAAAGTAATGAATGCAGATCGGTTCGATTTAAATTAAGATAAACCAGCAGCTATTTATTAATTTTAGCTGAGAATATATTTAATAACAATAATGTAGCCCACATAACATTTGTAGAAAATTACTATTCTCTACTTATATGTGGGCTACATTTTTATACTACATGAAAACTTCAAGCCGTGTGATGTTTAGTATTTTAACCTTTAGATACTTTACAGTTAGTCAGAACAATTACACTTGATTGAACGAGGTTAATCTATATTTTTTTGTCCTCTAACCGAATAACTCTTTACTGTCCACATTTAAATTCTCAATAAAAGCAATACTTTTTGATATAAAGTCGTGTAACACGCAATCTTCTTTTATAAAATGCACATCCATGCGATACATGCTTGAAAACGATTCTAAAAATTCAGAAGTTTTTAAGGGCCTTCTGAATTCCATAGCTTGTGATGCATTTAATAATTCAATTGCCAATATCGTTTCCAAATTGTCTACTATTCTTTTGGTTTTTGTGGCAGCATTTGCCCCCATACTCACATGGTCTTCTTGCCCGTTACTAGAAACTATTGAATCTACCGAAGCTGGTGTTGCCAATTGTTTGTTCTGGCTTACGATACTCGCTGCGGTATATTGCGGAATCATAAGTCCTGAATTTAATCCGGGATTAGACACCAAAAATGCAGGCAAACCACGTAAACCAGATACTAGTTGAAAAGTTCTACGTTCTGAAATATTCCCCAATTCTGAAAGTGCAATACCAAGAAAATCTAATCCCAGTGCCAATGGTTGCCCATGGAAATTACCTCCCGAAATTATAGCATCTGAGGCTACAAAAATATTAGGATTGTCAGTAACTGAATTAATCTCTGTCTCTATCGTCTTTTTTACAAAATTTAAGGTGTCTTTACTAGCTCCATGAACCTGTGGCATACATCGAAATGAATACGGATCTTGAACATGTTTTTTCTTTTGATTTATAATTTCACTGTCTTCTAAAAATCCCTTTATTTTTTCTGCCGTTTTTAATTGACCATTATGTGGTCTTATGATATGAATTAAAGTATTGAAAGGTTCTATTCTACCATCAAAAGCATCTAGCGATAGGGCTCCAATAACGTCTGCTAAATAAGAGAGTTTATAACTTTTGAGCAAGATTGAAACTCCGTAAGCACTCATAAATTGCGTACCATTAAGTAATGCCAACCCTTCTTTTGATTGTAACTCTATAGTATTCCATCCAAATTTTTGTAAGATTTCTTCTCCCGTAAATATTTTACCCTTATAGGTTACCTCTCCCTTACCTATTAAAGGTAAAGCCATGTGAGCCAATGGAGCCAAATCTCCAGACGCTCCTAAAGAACCCTGTGTGTAAATTACTGGTAGTATATCATTATTATAAAAATCAATCAACCTATTTACTGTTGCCAATTGAACACCTGAATAGCCATAACTTAACGATTGAATTTTTAAAAACAACATTAATTTCACGATAGATTCTGGCACCTTATCACCCGTTCCACAGGCATGTGACATTACTAAATTCTCTTGAAGAATTGTTAAGTTTTTTTTAGAAATCTTCACATTATACAAGGCTCCAAATCCAGTATTAATGCCGTAGATAGGATTTTTATTTTTGGCTAACTTTTCATCTAAATACAATCTACATTTGTTAATTTTTTGCACAGAATCATCTGATAAAACTAACAACATATTAGTATTTATAATCGTATCGATTATTGATAAACTTAAGTACTTACTGCTTATGCTGTGGGTTTCTGTCATTTTAATAATTGATTACTCAAAAGTAAAGAAATAAACGACACTAATTTAGATTATTCTAATTACTAAAAATTGATTGTCTTAACTAAATTTTAAGGTTTAATTGTATGGAAAATAGTATTTTCGCGACTTAAATGCAAAAAAACAGATAAAATGAACAAAATAGCAACGGTATTGGTAGTATTAATGGTTATGATTTCTTGTAAAAAAGAAGAAATGGTATCTAAAGATTATGCCAAATTATCAGGAAAAGTAACCAATGTACAAGACTCTTTAATTACTATTAGCAGTAGAAATTACAATAAGAGTATTAAAGTGAGTGATGATGGTACTTTTTCTGACACTTTAAAAGTAAACGAAGATTTTTTCATGTTAGTTCACGGTACTGCCCGTACGATTATTAGCCTAAAAAATGGCGATAATCTAAATTTAAACTTTGATTCTGAAGATCTTCTAAATACAGCTGAATTTTCAGGACAAGGTGCTGGAACTAATAAATATATGGCTTCTAAAATGAAGTTGGAAGATGAATACAGTTTAAGTAACCCTTCAAGCTTTTTTGAATTAGATAAATCTCAATTCGACAAAAAGGTAAGTGCTTTATCTACGAAGATGGAAACTCTTTTAAATAATGCTTCAGATTTAGACTCTACTTTTACGGCTCAAGAAACAGAAGGTAATAAGCGTTTTATGGAATACTTAAGTTCAAACTATGACGCTCAACATGTTATTTTTGCACCAATTGCAAAAGGAAAACCTTCGCCAACTTTTAGCTACCCTAATACAAACGGTAAATTAGTAGCTCTAGAAGATTTTAAAGGTAAATATGTGTATGTTGATGTATGGGCAACTTGGTGTGGACCTTGTATTCAAGAAATACCTTCTTTAAAAACATTGCATAGCGATTTCGAAAATAAAAATTTAGCCATTATTAGTATGTCCATAGATAAAATGGCAGATCAAGAGAAGTGGAAAAAAATGGTTGCTGATAAAAACCTTACCGGAACACAAATTATGGCTGATAAAGAGTGGGAATCAGAATTTGTTAAAGGTTATGGTATTACGGGTATTCCAAGATTTATTCTTATTGGACCTGATGGTAATATTGTAGATAACAATGCTCCAAGACCATCTGACCCAGCTTTAAGAACATTATTTGCTGAATTAGAAATATAAGCACTTAAACATTTAAAATTCAAAAACCTCAAAGTAAATTGCTTTGAGGTTTTTTTTTGATTTCTAATATCATTAATTAACTATCTTTACCCTATGAATTCAAAAATTATAGCCAACGGTATTTTAAGAGCAATCGCAGTGATATTAGGCGTTGCTCTTCTACTCTATTTTTTATATATGATACAATCTGTTATTGTATATATTATTATAGCTGCAGTTTTATCGTTAATAGCTAGACCTGTAATAATTTTTTTAAGAAAAAGATTAAAATTCCCAAATACACTGGCGGTCGTCGTAACAATGATATTATTTATGGGATTAATTTTCGGATTGATTTCTATGTTTATCCCTCTTATTAATCAACAAGGTGAAAATCTCTCCTTACTTAATATTGACACCTTAGAATCCAATATTGAACAGCTTTTAGTTCAAGTAAATACTTATTTTTCAGAAATAGGGATTAATATTTTTGAACAACTAAAAAGTGCTGATATTTTTAAAAACTTTAAAGCAGTGCCTTATTTACTAAATACTGTAGTAAGTACTGTGGGCAGTATCAGTGTCGGTTTATTTTCTGTATTGTTCATTACTTTCTTTTTTATGAAAGACAGTCGTATTCTAAATAAAGGACTATTAACTTTAGTGCCTAAAGGCAAAGAAAGTCGTTTTCAAAAATCAATTGAAAAGATAAAAGATTTACTATCTCGCTATTTTTTAGGCCTATTATTACAAATACTTATTCTTTTTATTCTGTATACTATCGTATTAGTGATCTTTGGTATTGAAAACGCTATTGTAATTGCATTTCTATGTGCTCTTTTAAACCTTATACCTTACATTGGACCATTAATTGCAGGTGTTTTAATGGCTATTTTAACAATGAATAGTGATGTTACATTAGATTTTAGAACTGAAATTCTACCTACAACCATTTATGTAATGATTGGATATTTTGTTGCTCAAATGGTAGATAACTTTTTTAGCCAACCAAAGATCTTTTCAGAAGCCACAAAGGCTCATCCTTTAGAGATATTTTTAGTGATTATTATTGGAGGACTATTGTTTGGTGTTATGGGTATGATTGTTGCCGTTCCAGGCTATACTGCTATTAAGGTAATTCTAAAAGAATTTTTATCTGATAATAAAATTGTAAAATCATTAACGAAGGACTTATAACTCCTTGCCGCACTATAACCATCGAAAAAAATAACTTCTATTTTTGAATCCTGCTATCTTAAATACCGAGTCACAAACATTTATTAATCAACATTTAAATGCTGATATAGCTAAACTTATCTTTAAAGGAAGCCCGTTTAAAACTATCACTATTCAAGAATTGGCTGCCCAAATTGAAGTTAAAAAGAAAGCTCAAC
This sequence comes from Aureibaculum algae, assembly GCF_006065315.1. GTDB lineage: Bacteria > Bacteroidota > Bacteroidia > Flavobacteriales > Flavobacteriaceae > Aureibaculum > Aureibaculum algae. The sequence goes on from NZ_CP040749.1 coordinate 2,963,518, forward strand.
ATAAACTACCTACTTGGTTCAATACAGAGAATATTTATTACCCTAATAAATTAAATATTGAGCAAACCTCATCTGAAATTACAGCAACTTATAAATCGAGCCTTTTAAAAGGGGAGTCAATAATAGACCTTACAGGTGGTTTTGGTGTTGATGTATTTGCTTTTTCAGATCGATTCAAAAAAGTAGTTCATTGTGAAATAAATCAAGAACTTTCTGCCATTGTAACCCATAATTACAAAGTACTAAACAAGGATAACATCCAATTGATTAATAAAGATGGAATCACTTATTTAAAGGAAAACAAACAACAATTTGATTGGATTTATATTGACCCTTCTCGCAGGCATAATGTAAAAGGCAAAGTATTTTTATTAGAAGACTGTGAGCCAAATGTTCCGAAACATCTAAACAACCTCTTTGAGTATAGTGCTAATATAATGATCAAAGTATCGCCTATGTTAGATCTAACATCGGCCTTATCAGAATTAGATTTTGTAAAGGAAATTCACGTCATTGCTATTCAAAATGAGGTAAAAGAAGTATTGTTTATACTGGAGAAAGGGTTCAAAAATGAGATTAAAATAAAGACTATAAATAGTAAAAAAGGCACTATTGAATTCTTTGATGCTAGTTGGGTAAAAAACACTCCCCCTGCTGTACTTTCTGAACCGCTTACTTACTTATACGAACCTAATTCCCCCATTTTAAAGGCTGGGCTATTTAATGAAGTATCAGGTCAATTAAACGTATTTAAATTAAATATTAACAGCCACTTATACACTTCAAAAAATTTAATTAAATTCCCTGGACGCCGCTTTAAAATCATCAATAAGATTCCCTACAACCTTAAAGAATTAAAGAATATTTTTAAGGAAAAAAGAGCAAATATTACAACAAGAAACTTTCCAGAAACGGTGGTGAAAATCCGAAAAAAAACAAAATTAAAAGATGGCGGAAATCACTATTTATTTTTCACAACAGATAATAAAGAGAATCTCATTGTGTTAATAACTCATAAAGTTTAAAGTTCGCACTTTTTTAATGAACCAATATTTTGTATTTTAGTGCTGTTAACCTCAAACGAAAATGGCAAATAAAAATATAAGATCACTATCTTATCGAAAAGAATTAGACGATAATCTTTTTGAAAATATATCGACATTGGCTAAAAAACCAGCTAATCAAGAAGAATTTCATCAATTAGCGGAACGTTTTATGGTTGATGACTCTGTCGTTTTAGGTACTGCTTCCTTTTATGATTTTTTAAAACCTGAAAACCAGAATAAAACCATTCACGTCTGTAACGGAACTGCATGTATGGTTGCTGGCACACAAGACGGCTTAACAAAAAAATTGAAGACTATTGTAAGTGAAGAAAAAATAGGGCACGTACCATGTCTTGGACATTGTCATAAGAATAATGCATTTTTATATGATGATAAAACGTATTCTGAAAATTCCATTGAAGCGTTGCAAGATATAATTACGAATAAACAATCATTAGAAAACCAATACCATATAGATTATAATTCCTCACCTATTTTAACTTCAAAAGTTGAAAATATCACTGAGTTCTATAGTTTAATAGAAGATTTCAAAAACGATGCTGATAAAGTAATTGATGAGTTAAAAACATCTCACTTACGTGGACGAGGTGGGGCTGGTTTTCCATTTTTCTTTAAATTAGATACTGTTTCCATGGAAGAATCGGAGCAAAAATATATTGTTTGCAATGCTGATGAAGGAGACCCTGGAGCTTATTCTGATATGTATCTAATGGAACATCAGCCACATAAAGTTTTATTTGGTATGATGATGGCGGGCATAGCCGTTGGTGCTGATACTGGGGTACTTTACATCCGTGGTGAGTATCCTGATTCAATAAGAAAGGTAAAAAAAGCGATTAAAGAATTAGAAAAATTAAACTTACTTCATCACTTTAGATTTAAGATCATACGAGGTCAAGGTGCTTATGTATGTGGTGAAGAAACTGCATTATTGAGTTCTATCGAAGGCTTACGCCCTGAAGTAAGGGTGCGTCCGCCCTATCCCGCACAATATGGGCTCTATGGTAAACCAACTGTATTAAGCAATGTAGAAACTTTTGCTAATATTCATTGGATTTTACAAAATGGTGGTACCGCCTATTCACAAATGGGTATTGGAAAATCAACAGGCACAAAACTAGTTTCTTTAGATGGTTTCTTTAATCGTCCTGGCATGTATGAAATTGAGATGGGAACTCCTTTAAAAACAGTCTTTGATGAATATGGACACGGATTTAAATCTGATATAAAAGCTGTTCAAATTGGCGGACCTTTAGGAGGGATTATTCCAATTCATAAAATAGCGGACTTATCCTTAGATTTTGAGTCATTTACCTCACAGGGCTTTTTACTCGGTCATGCCAGTGTTGTTTCTATTCCTGAGCAATTCCCAATGGTAAAATTTATAGGACATTTACTGGAATTTACTGCTGATGAATCTTGTGGTAAATGCTATCCGTGTAGAATTGGTTCACATCGTGGTTACGAAATGCTTAAAAAAGCTCAAAACGAAGATTACAAAATAGACAGGCAGTTATTTGATGACCTGATTGAAACCTTAGAAATTGGCTCCTTATGTGCTTTGGGCGGCGGCGTTCCATTGCCTATTAAAAATGCCTTACAGTATTTTGAGAAAGAGTTAAAAGAATATTTCGCATAAATTGTAATACCGACCTTCTATCAGTCTTTTAAGGCGTCGCGGTTAAAACTCATGAACAACAAATTATGAAAGCATATATAAACAACATAGCCCACCCCATAATTCAAGGAGAAACCATACTTGATTTTGTAAGAAGGATTGAAGATAGAAATGCTATTCCTACCATGTGTCAAGATGATAGGCTTGAAAATTTTGGCTCGTGCCGGGTATGCTCTGTTGAAGTAGCAAGACAAAAAGATGGTATTACCAAAACGATGGCTTCTTGCCATACACCAGTTGCTAATGACCACTATATTTATCACAATACTGATAAAATGAAACGCCTGCGTAAAAATATTGTTGAATTAGTTTTGACAGATTATCCTTCTGATAAAATATTTGCCCCAGATGACAAAATTCCAACTGAATTCCAAAAAACCATTGCTCAAATAGGAATCCCAAATATCCGATACCCAAAGGGTGATAATCATCTAGATATTGAATCAGATCGGGCACATCCGTATATAAAGTCCGACTTATCTCAGTGCATCAACTGTTATCGTTGTGTACGTGCATGCGAGGAAATACAAGGCGAAATGATTTTAAATATGTCAGGACGTGGTTTCGCAACCAATATAATTAAAGGTTTTGACACCACTTTTGATGAATCCGCTTGTGTCTCTTGCGGTGCTTGTGTACAAACTTGCCCCACTGAAGCTTTAACAGATACATATGAAACCAAAACACTTATTGCAGATAAAACCGTCCGTACTACTTGTACCTATTGTGGTGTTGGATGTCAGTTGGATGTTTCTGTGATTAACGGAAAAATTAGAGGTATTCAAGCCCCTGAAACAGCAGAAGTCAATGAAGGACACACGTGTTTAAAAGGTCGATTTGCATTTCAATTTTACGATCATCCCGATCGTTTACGCGAGCCCATGATTAAGAAAAATGGCAAGTTTGAAATTGTTACCTGGAATGAAGCTTATGATTTTATAGCTACTAAACTAATTGAAATAAAAAATAAATATGGTGTAGATGCTATTGGTGGAATATCATCGTCGAGAGCAACTAACGAAGAGAATTACCTGATGCAAAAAATGATTAGAGTAGCATTGGGTACTAATAACATTGATGGTTGTGCAAGGGTTTGCCACGCACCTACCGCTTTCGGTATGCAACAGGCATTTGGTACTGGTGCCGCCACCAATTCTGTTGAAGACTTAAAAGATACAGATGCTATCTTTTTATTTGGTGCCAATCCTGTCAAAGGACATCCTGTTACGGGAGCTAAGATAAAACAAGCATTTATGAAAGGGGTTACCTCGATTGTCGTCGATCCTGTAAAAACAAAATTAGCAGATTTAGCAACGCATTTCCTTCAAGTTAGACCAGGTACCAACGTTGCTATTTTAAATATGATTGCTCATTATATTGTTACAGAAAATTTAGTAAATCAAGATTTTATAGATACATACACTGATAAGTATAATGATTTTAAAAATCATGTTATTGGTTTAGATATGGATGAGTTATCTGAGCTTACAGGCGTTGATAAGGATGTGGTTAAGGCTGCAGCTATTGCTTATGCTAAGGCAGATAGAGCCATGGAATTCCACGGATTAGGAGTTACAGAACATTTTCAAGGTAGTAAAACCGTAATGCTACTTTCCAATTTAGCTATGATGACAGGAAATGTAGGTAGAAAAGGTGTTGGTTTAAATCCTTTACGTGGACAAAACAACGTACAAGGTGCAGCGGATATGGGCGTACAACCGCATCAAGGTGCTGGGTATCTAGATGTCAATGATCCTAAAATTCAACAATACTATGCAGAAAAATATGGTATTGCTAAAATGCCTGAAAAAGAGGGTTTAAAAATTCCTGACATGCTAGATGCAGCTATTGAAGGGAAGATAAAAGCGTTATATATTATGGGTGAAGATACAATTATGACAGACCCCAATTCTTATCATAGTATAAAAGCATTTGAAAATTTAGAATTAATTGTTGTTCAAGAATTATTTATGACCGCCACTTCAGAAATGGCAGATGTAGTTTTACCCGCTTCATCTTATTTTGAGAAAAATGGGACATTTACCAATGGAGAAAGACGTGTACAACGTGTTAATAAGGTTATTGAACCTATAGGTAATACAAAGCCAGATGGCCAAATTATAATTGACATGATGCATAAATTAGGTTATGACCAACCCACAGGCTTAACTTATGATGCTGCCAAAATAATTGAAGAAATTGCTGATGTTATTCCTTTTATGAAAGGATTGACGTGGGAAGGTTTGGGTACAAACGGATTACAATGGCCCATCAAAGAAGATGGTACTGATACTAAAATGTTACACATTGATGGAGCGTTTAAAAAAGGAAAAGGAACATTTCACCATTTCGATTTTGTAGAATCACCAGAAATTGTCGAACATGGTGCTAATTATCCTTTTATTTTGACCACAGGTAGGGAATTAGAACATTACAATTCAGGTACGATGACTCGAAGAACCGATAACCAGAGTATTTTATCTAAAGATTATCTAGAAGTAAACCCTAGAGATGCAAAAATAAAAGGCATTACAGATGAAGATATCGTTCGGATATTTTCTGACAGAGGCAGTGTAAATATACCGGTTAAAATATCCAAAAATGTAAAAAAAGGAATCTTAAGAACTACTTTTCATCAACCAGAAGTATTTATCAATATAATAACAGGAAGTGTTGGTGATAAAGAAACGATGACACCTGAATACAAAGTGGTAGCGGTAGATTTTGAAAAAGTTTAAAGGATCAATTATGCCTATATTTAACTACGAAACCTTTAAATTTAAAGGTGCAACTGCAAAAAAAGTATTAGACACACTTGTAGTTGAAGCTGCTTTACAAATAAATATAAATAACGAAGCATATACGGTGGTAATGAGAACACCTGGTGATGACAATGCACTTATCAGAGGTTTATTATATGCAGAAGATATCTATAAAAAACCTGAAAACATTGATTTAAAGATTATTGACACACAAGAAAACGGGTTTTGCATTATAAATGCAACTATATCGCAAGAAAAATTAGGAAAAGGTTATTTAAACAAACGTACTTTACTTTCAGTATCATCATGTGGTATCTGCGGCAAACAAAAAATTGACGATATTAAAGTTGCTGGTAATAAACTTACAGATGAAGTTTCTGTACCCCCACATCAATTGGAAAAATTACTTCTGCAAATGCAAAAGCATCAAGATGTATTTGACAAAACAGGCGGTTCACATGCCGCTGCTATTTTTAATAAAAAACATGAAATGATTGCTGTGCATGAAGATATTGGCAGACACAATGCTGTTGACAAAGTAATTGGTAGTTTGTTAGATCAAAATAAATTAAAAGAAGCTTCGCTGTTAATGGTGAGCGGAAGGGTCTCCTACGAAATCATATCAAAGGCATTTATAGCACATATACCTACAGTAGTATCAGTATCAGCTAGCTCTTCATTAGCTGTTGATTTTGCTAAAGAATTTGGAATGAAACTTATTGGCTTTTGCCGAGGCGATAATGCCACCTATTACACGTAATACAATAGAAGTTCTCTTTTTAATAAGTTTTACAAAATCATAAATTACGCATTAAAAACTCCCATACCATCGTATTTATCCATGCGTTCTTTAATTAATTTTTTAATGGTAAGCTTGCTTAATTCAGCATAGGTTTTAACAATTTGCTTCTCTACAATTGCAAAAGCTTCAGCTCTATTACTATGTGCTCCGCCGAAAGGTTCTTTGATAATACCATCAATAAGACCTTGCTTTTTCATGTCTTTAGCTGTTAACTTTAAAGACTCTGCAGCTTCTTCTTTATGATCCCAACTACGCCATAAAATTGACGAACAAGATTCAGGTGAAATCACAGTATACCATGTGTTTTCCATCATATACACTCGATCTCCTACTCCAATTCCAACAGCACCTCCAGAAGCACCTTCACCTATAACAATTGATATAATAGGCGTCTTTAAAATGGTCATTTCAAAAATATTTCTGGCAATTGCTTCACCTTGTCCACGTTCTTCGGCTTCTAAACCAGGATAAGCACCAGGAGTGTCAATTAATGTGACTACAGGAATACCAAACTTCTCAGCCATTTTCATCAATCGTAATGCTTTACGATACCCTTCAGGGTTTGCCATTCCGAAATTTCTAAACTGCCGTGTTTTGGTGTTAAATCCTTTTTGTTGACCAATAAACATATACGATTGATCACCAATCTTTCCTAAACCACCAATCATGGCTTTATCATCTTTTACATTTCTATCACCGTGCAATTCCATAAAAGTACCTTTTGTCAATGCTTTTATAAAGTCTAATGTATAGGGTCTAGAAGGGTGTCTTGATAATTGGACACGCTGCCAAGCAGTCAGATTTTTATAAATATCTGTACGTGTTTTTACTAATTTTTTTTCTATTTGCTCACAAGTTTCTGTAACATCTACATCACTTTCCTTACCTATAATCAAGCATTTAGATAACTGCTCTTCTAATTCTTGTATAGGTTGTTCAAAATCTAAGTATTCCATAAAACTCATTTAGTTGATAATACAAATATATAGAAACTATTTTACCATATAATAAAACTGTGAAAAAATACTTTAAATGATTTATTATCAAGTTATACTTTATGAACTATTGTTACATTTGCAAAAGCAATGTTTAGAAAAATACAAATCATTATCTTTGATTTTCATAAAACCTTTAATTAATGGAGCGTTCAATTATACTTAACAATACGGAAATTCAACATAAAATTAGAAGAATGGCTTTTCAGATTTACGAATCTAATGCCAATCAAAAAGAAGTTGTTATTGCTGGAATTGCAAATAACGGATTTGTTTTAGCGAATAAAATAAAAACAATTTTAGAAGAAATTTCACCAATCAAAGCGACTGTTTGCGAAGTGATTATTAACAAGAAAAAACCATTAAGCCGCGTTGAAACTTCAATTCCAGAAAGTGATTATAAAAATAAATCATTGATCTTGGTAGATGATGTTTTAAACTCAGGAACTACGTTAATGTACGCCGTTAAACACTTTCTAGACGTTCCGTTAAAGCAATTTAAAACTGCAGTATTGGTAAATAGAAACCATAAAAAGTATCCTATCAAGGCAGATTTCAAAGGGCTATCACTTTCTACATCGATACAAGAACATATAGCCGTTGAAATTGAAGACGATAAAATGATTGCTTATTTAGATTAATATAGTGTCCCCTTTTTGCAATTTAAACTTACCAGATGATTAATACTTCTTGGAAGCTATTCTATTACTATAAGTGATATGCCTTACTATTTTTTTAAAGCCGGATCATCTAAACGAATCAATATCTCTTCAGCAATTTCGTCCATACCTTTATTATCAATTAAAATAGCATGTTGTGCTTGTTCGTAATAAGTTGTACGTTCAAACAAATGTTTTGCAATAAACTCCTTTAGTTTATCATTGGGTATTGTCGCAATTAAGGGTCTACTCTCTTTATTCTCAGCTTTTGATAATGTGTTATAGGTGTTTTGCAACGATGATTTTAAATAAACAGAAGTTGAAAATTCATTAATTAAATCTATATTTTTTCCATAACAAGGTGTTCCACCTCCTAAAGCGAGCACAAAAGATTCTTCATTTTTCAATAATTCTTCCAAAAACTGTGTCTCTTTTTTACGAAAATAGATCTCTCCTTTCGTTTTAAAAAGTTCAACAATACTCAAATTTTCCTTTTTTTCGATGAAATCATCCAAATCTATAAAGGGAATTTGCACTTTTTTGGCAATAATTCTTCCAATTGAGGACTTTCCACTTGCCATATATCCAATAAAAACTAACTTCATAAAAACTTATTTGTCTTATAATATGTAGGTTACAAATATCGTGTAAATTTTTTTTAAAAATAGCTTGCAGAATAAATATTAGATATTATATTTGCAACCGCAATCACAAAGATATGCAATTACAATGACCTGGTAGCTCAGTTGGTAGAGCATCTCCCTTTTAAGGAGAGGGTCCTGGGTTCGAGCCCCAGCCCGGTCACCATTTATTTTCAAAAAAGTTAAGCTATTTTAGCTTAACTTTTTTTTGTTTAGGCACATGTGGCGGAATTGGTAGACGCGTTAGCTTGAGGGGTTAATGTCCATTTGGACGTGCAGGTTCAACTCCTGTCATGTGCACAAAGTTTTTTTTGTATATTAAAGAAGTTAAATTACCTTTATTTTACTGTTTAAATTTAATTGAACTTTAGCAAGATCTAATAAACAATTAAAATAAAATGTTAATTTATTACAAATGGTACCTTTTTTGTAATCCTTTTAAAAATAATTTATTTAATTATTAGTATTATTGCCTTATGCAAAAACTATTACCCACTTTACTTTCTCTTTTTATGTTTGTTAGCTTTTTAAATGCTCAAGATAAAGAGGTTTCAGACACACAGAGCCCTGCTAAAATATTAAAAGGTAGAATTATTGATGTAAATGACAAAACGGCCTTACAAAGTGCCAATATTGTTAATTTAAACACCGCAGTAGGTACAATTACAAATTCAAACGGTAATTTTGAAATTCCCGCTCATGCAAATGACACTTTACACATTTCCTATCTGGGTTACCAATCCATAAAATTAAAAATCACTAATGATTTACTTAGGGGAAATGAATTAGAAATTGCTATTCATGAAAAAACAATAGACATTGATGAAGTAACCGTTAAGGCTCATAATTTAATAGGTGTATTAGAAATAGATGCAAAAAATGTACCTATGGATAAATTTTCTAGAATTCACATTGAAGGTTTGCCACAAACTTATGAAATAGGAAAACCTCAAGGTAAAGAATATACTGGTGTTGGAGGAGCTTTGTTCAACCCTGTTGACTTTTGGTATACTAAGTTTGGTAAAAAACCAAAAGAACTTAAAAAACTAAGAAAACTAAAAGAGCAAGATAACTCTCGCGACATGATGGAGGGAAACTTCAGTAGAGAAATTCTTATGGACTATATGGACATGAGCAGGAAAGAGCTTGACGATTTATTAAAAGAATGTAATTACTCTTCTAGTTTCACTAAAAAAGCAAGCGATTTACAGATAATTGAAGCTGTGTTAGAATGCTACGAGAATTACAGAGCTATTAAAGAAGGAACGGTTTCTAAAGAAAAAGTAAGGGTTAATAATCAAGAGAAGAATTAATAACCGATGTTCGGCTAACATATATAAACAAAAAAAAGGAGGTCAATTGACCTCCTTTTTTTTGTTTACTGTTTATAATTTTTTTACTTAATTGTTTCCTAATATAAGAGGTAAACCATCTTTACTACTTCCTACAATAACAACCTTAGAATTTGGTGATTTAGCTAACTCTAAGGTAGCCTCAATCCCTTTATCTTGCAATATTTTATCTGTTAAAGAAGCACTTAATATTTTATTAGCCTCTGCTTTACCTTTAGCTTCAATAATCTGTTTTTGAGCTTCTTTATCGGCCGTTACCAATCTGAATTCATATTCTAATGATTCTTGCTCTTGTTTTAATTTACGCTCAATAGCTTCTTTTATAGTAGAAGGTAACGTCACATCTCTAACCAAAATCTCATCCAATAAAATATGCTGGTCATTTATTATTTTTTTACTTTCTTCAAAAATTTCAGCTTGAATCGCGTCCCTTTTACTTGAATACAATTGTTCTGGAGTATAACGTCCAACAACACTTCTTGCAGCAGACCTTATTGTTGGTAGCAATATCCTGTTTAAATAATCTTCACCAATATCTTGATGTAACTTTCCAAGTTCTGCATATTTTGGTTGATACCATATTGAAGCATCTAATTGAATATCTAATCCATTTGAAGATAATACTTTCATTTTTTCAAAGGACTCTTGTCTTCTTACTTCATAAATATAAACTTTGTTCCAAGGGGCTATAACCTGAAACCCTTCTCCCAATGCGGGCTCATCTATTACTACCCCACCCCCAAAGCGTTTCCATAAAACCCCGGCTTGACCGGCTTCAATGGTTACAAAGGATTTTGAGAATAAAATAATTGCTATAATTACTAAAAATATAATTGGTAAAATTGCCTTGGGTAATTGTAATTGATTACTACTCATCGTATTTCGTTTTATTTATTAAATAATTGTCTATTTTCTTCAAATTTACGATTTTAAAACCATTTCAGAGAGCTTTAACACTTGTCTTTATATTCACAATCCTCAATTGATGAATCAAATTCCAGCGTGATGTGCTCTAAATCAAATTCATCATGAAGCAATTTCCTTACTTTCTTTTTTATAGCGGTTGTTTCTACTAAGGTCAGTAAATCATTATTCAATGAAAGATGAACCGTACACAAGTTATATTCACCATCTAAACTCCATATATGACAATCGTGAATTTCAGTAATTTCTGGTAACATTTTTAATTTTTCACGCACAGCTTCTAATGACAAATCTCTAGGTGTTCCTTGTAAAATTACGAGTAATGCATCTTTTACGTTTTTATAAACATTAAAAAGGATAAAGAGAGCTATTAAAAGAGATAAGATAGGATCAAGAATTGGCACATCCCAAAACTGCATTACAATACTCGCTATTAATACAGCTACCCAACCCAACACATCTTCCAACAAATGAAGTGACACTACGCGTTCGTTTAACGATTTACCTTGCTGCAACTTAAATACTGCCGCTCCATTGACTATTACTCCTAAAATAGCCAACCACATCATTCCATTGGCATCGGCTTGCTGTGGATCTATTATTCCATATATAGCTTCTCTAATTATAAAAATGGAACCGACTACCAAAACTATTGAATTGATAATTGCCCCTAATAAGGAAAATCTTCTATACCCATAAGAATACTTTTTAGTAGCCTTTTTATTAGATAATTTTTGAAAATACCAAGAGAGGCCTAAACTAAAACTATCACCTAAATCATGCAACGCATCTGAAGTTATAGCCAAACTATTGGTATAAATACCGCCAATAAATTCTATGATAGTAAATGATAAATTTAAGAAAAAAGCAACTTTTATATTTTCTGTATTGTGATGATGATGTGAATGGTTGTGTGCCATAAGTCCTTATTTTTATAACAAGACGTCAATTGTTTGTGAAAGATGCAAAATCGACCTTATTGAGCTGCATAATAATATTCCGAATTTTCTAAAAATGATTTAAATGGAATTATCTCATTATAATAGTGCACCTTATCTTTTATAATAAAACGACCTTCTTTAGTATTCCAATCCAAAATAACACTTTTAAAAGTTATTATTGAGCTTAAGTTGTAAATATCATATAAGTGTTTCAAAACCTCACTTACAGCATCCATATTTTCAAATTGATCATCCTTTGAAATAAATTCTTCAATAATTTTAAAATCTGATTTACTTATATCTTTAAATTTTTTTTTAAGCAAATAGGGTAACGTCTCTTTGTTTTTTATCTTTTTAACCATAGTATTAATAAAACTATGCAGAAAAACATTATCATCATTATTTTCCAAAAAACTATACGTTAATAAGTCTCCCTTTTTAAATAAACCCAGTGGAATTAATTTAAGATTCAATTGTGTCTCAGTACCTTTTTGTGGAATCATTGCTTCTATATAAAAGCAACTATACTTTAATAATGGAATACTGGAAAGCTCTGGAATAAAATCCTTAATACCGAAATTTTTTGGCAAAACCTGATTCAAATTACGATTTGAAGATAAGCTTCTATTGAAATAACGATTTACCATATTTTTCAACAACGTATATTCATTATTTTTGTCTTTATATGCCCCAACGACAGCTTTCAAATAGAATCTATTAATTTCTAAATAGCCATTCTTAGTATCATTAATCAACACATTGGAATTCATTTTATCTGACCATTCCTCCCACTCTTGCCATCCTTTATTATCTATAAAGTTTTGAATCTTGCCATTATACCCCTCAAGATCATAGGTATCTAAAACCTGCTGCCATAATTGAATTTCTAAAGATTCTTTTTTCTGGGAATAAACTGAATTATATAAAAACAAAACAAGTAGTATACTAAACGAGAATTGGCATTGTTTAAATTTTCCCATAATACTTTCTTATAAACCACTCTAAACTTAAACTCAATAAAGTTAGTGCCAACAGCCATTCCCAATCAATTAATGATTGTATTTTCTCTTTACTTTTCTGAATAATTTTATACCTATTGTCATTCGTCAATTTATTAAACAATTTTTCAGATTTATCTATATGTGTAAAATCACCACCAGAAGAAGTTGCCAAAAGCTTTAAATCTTTTGTGTTAGCGGTTGATAACTGTTGTTCAATATCGAATGGTAAAATTAAAAAACTACCATATTTTATACTGCTTTTATCCTCCGTTTGTACAGAAAAGCTATAATCACCTGGTTTTAAATCTTTAAATAATACTTCATAATGATTCCCCATTAACGTAAATGGTATTTTAGTAGTTTCTTTTGTAGCCTTATTGGTTGCCGTTAAAACTAAACTTCCCTCATTATCAAAAACATAGGTAGCATCAAAATATTGAGCTTTAATCAGGACATTTTGATTTGCATAATAAAAGGGAGCGTATTCAATCTCTAATCGATCATATTTTCTTGTTGATGATAAATATTGTACTAACTTATTAAAGAAATTATCAAACTGCTTAAATGAATTATCCTCCACATGTTTTTGCATTCTCCATTTCCAGATATCGCTACCTAATAATATTGCCCCTCTTCTATCATCTAAAGAAAACGTTGCCAATAAAGGGTTTTTAGTTTCAAAATTTGAAATACGTTGAAAAAGAATTGTTTTATGCGGTACTTTAAATTTTATTTCTCCAAAATATCCCTTCAACGGAGTTAGATCTGCAAACTGAATATCTTCATTAATAAACTCATCATAATCTTCATTAAAAATAGACACATAACTTTCTATTTTTGATACATATTTTTTTGTAAAAAAAGGTTGAGCACTATTTAAAAAATTCCATTGAGTTGCCGCACCTGTTACTACAAAAATATTGGCTTTAACCGTTTCGATATCCTCAAATATTTTCTTAAACTTACTATTCGGTTGATAAAGTATAATTAATTGATAATCTTTGTATTGAATGTTTTTATTTAGATTGTTTTCCACAACAACCTTATGCTGTTTGTTTGAAGATATAGATCTACTTATCATACCTATATCTGGATGATTAACAGCACTCAAAACTAAAATTTTCGCTTGCTCATTTACAACTTCTAAGCTAAAGTTCTTACTATTATTAACTGTATTTTTCTCATTATTTAGGGGTGATATGGTACACGTATAATTCTGTATTCCTATGCGGTTGGCTTCTAAATTAAATTGTACTTTCTGAGAAGAATTCTCACTGGAAAAATTTAATACTTTTCTAAAAACCACTTTTCCATTTTGCGATACAGTAAAATTTTGTTTCACATTTTCACTTCCATCATAATTAACAAAAATCTCTACAGGGAAATTATTATTAAGATTGGCGTATGAGTTTACGTTTACCTGAGTTATTTTTAAATCATCGTATTGTAAAGTATCACCAACAACTACAGGATAAATAGGGTATTTCGCCTTATAATAGGCATAATTTGATCCTTGTGTTTGATTACCATCTGTAATTAAAATAGTTGGGGCAACAATTTCCTTATGCAGTGCTTGAAGCTCTTGCAACGGCTTTACGATATTCGTTTCCAAAATAATAAAAGCAAAAGTGTCTTGCTCCTTTAGAATATCTGAAAAGGCATAAAAATTAATATCAAACTTTTCGTTAAGAGCCTTGTTCCCTTTAATTTCAGAAACAAATGATGTTACTTTTTCTTCTGCCTTCGCATATGCTATAGAAGTAGAATTATCTACCAACACATTTAACACAGGTTGAACATTTTCGATTACATTCGATTTAATCTTTGGATTTATCAGTAGAACCAATAAAGAAAAAACAGATAAGAATCGTAAAAAGGTTAATATAATATCAGTTCTACTGCGATCTTTGTTCTTATAATAATACTGAAAAAAAGCCATCATTATAGCAATGATGGCGGCTAGAAGTATTAAAAAAATAGTGTTTGATGACACCGATTTTAATTATTAGTTATTTAAAAGTTTTGAATATACTATTAATGTAATTAAAACGCCATTTATGTTAACATTCCACCATCAACATTCAACGTTTGACCTGTGATGTAACTAGACATATCAGAAGCTAAAAAGACACATGCATTAGCAATATCTTCTGGCGTTCCCCCACGTTTTAATGGAATACCTTGTCTCCACCCCTTTACAGTCTCTTCAGGTAACGCTGCTGTCATTTCTGTTTCAATAAACCCTGGAGCTATAGCATTACAACGTATATTTCTAGAACCTAACTCAAGAGCAACGGACTTGGTAAAACCTAAAATTCCTGCTTTTGATGCGGCGTAATTTGATTGTCCCGCATTACCTTTTACTCCAACGACAGAACTCATGTTTATAATTGAACCCGAACGCTTCTTCATCATAGGTTTTATAACTGCCTTCGTCAAATTAAAAACTGACTTTAAGTTTACTTCAATTACTTTATCGAAATCTTCTTCAGAAATACGTAGCAAGAGATTATCCTTGGTAATACCTGCATTATTTATTAAGACATCTATAGTACCAAACTCACTAATAACATCAGCAGCTAATTGTTGAGCGGCATCAAAGTTTGCAGCATTTGACTGAAAACCTTTAGCTTTTACACCATAAGATTGCAATTCCTTCTCTAATGCATTGGCAGCTTCAACCGAAGCGTTGTACGTAAACGCTATATTAGAACCTTGTTTTGCAAAAACTTCAGCGATACCTTTTCCTATACCTCTTGAGGCTCCTGTAATTAATGTAGTTTTATTTTCTAGTAGTTTCATTTAAATATTTTTATAACATTCAAATATAAGAAAATACTTTAGCTTGAAATAAAAAAACCATCATCTAAATAGATTAGACAATGGTTTTTTCTTAGAATAAATATTGTTATTGCTTAACGGGCGTTATTTTATAATTAAATAAATAATCTACATCAAGCTCTGTAACTTTACCTAACTTCTTCAAGGCCTCTACATTTAAATCTTTTTTATTACCAATTACCAATGTGGTATATTTCTTTCCTTTAATATTCGTTTTAAAGAAATTAGACAAATCTTTTAAAGTAATATTTTGTACTTCATTATAAATCTCCTCTCTATTATCATAATCTAAACCTCTATTCTTTAATCTTTCATAGCTCCAAAAAATATTAGATTTGGTAATACGTTCAGCTGCTATTTGTTTTAACACTGCTTCTTTAGCGGAATTAAACTGCTTATCTGCTTCTGGCATATTATTCATTAATTCTAACATTGCGTCAACTGCTTGAGGTAACTTATTAGCTTGCGTACCTACATAACCATAAATATAATTAGAATCACCTTTTTTGTTTGCATCTGAATAGGCTGCAAAAGCAGAATAAGCTAATGATTTAGATTCTCTAATTTCTTGAAAAACAATAGATGACAAACCACTACCAAAGTAAGAATTAAAAACCCTGGATAAGGCCAATTCTTTTGGATCAAACTGCTTTCCTTTAGAAAGGAAAATCAATTCAGATTGTACCATATCATAATCTGTAAAATAGACTTGCTCTCCTGTTTCTTTTTCTACGTACTCAATGGGTTTTGGATACTCTTTCAAATTTTCAGGTACGATATGAGCGGTATTCATGGCTTCAACAGCAGCATCTACATCTTTACCATAATAAAATACACGTTGCTTATAATTTTTTAAGTCTTTTAATAAGTTTACCAAATCCGTTGGACTAATTGCATATAACTCCTCAGCTGTGTATATATTTCTTAAACGAGAATTTTCACCATACTTAGCGTAGCTGTACAATCCATTCCATAGGATATTTCCTTTTTGAGTTTTACTATCTACCCTATCTTTTAATATCTTTTCTACATACTTCTTATATGTTTCTTCATTCGCTTCTGAATGATCCCATAAGTCTTCTAACAAACCTAAACCTTTATCTAGGTTTTCATTTAATCCTGATATATAAACATAAGATTTATCCCCTTGTGCTTGTACTCCGTAAGATACTCCAAGTTTATAAAATTCTTTTTTAAGATTTTCTGGTGACAACTTCTCTGTTCCTAAAAAATCTAAATAACCAACAGCTAATGACAATTGTTTATTACTATCACTTCCCATATCAAAAATAATATTCAAGTCAAAAAGATCATTATTTTTGTTCTCTACATAATCAACATTTATTCCACTGGATAAGGATGTATGTTTTATTTCATTTTTGTAATCGACAAATCTTGGTTTTAAATCCTGAGATACTTCAGCATTAAATTGCTTTACATAATCAGATTGCATATCTCTATTTACTTCTATAGGTGTAATACCAGGATTTTCAACTTTTACGATAGACTTATCTTCACCTTTACGCTTATAAGTAAGTACATAATTATTCGTATAGAAATTATTAGCAAAATCAACCAATTGTTGTTTTGAAATCTTTTTAAGATCGTCTAAAAACTTTACTTTGTTAGCCCAATCTTCATGATGTATAAAAGCATCATAGTACATTGAAGCTAATGCACTATTATTTTCGTATTGCCTTGTTCTACTTAATTTTAAATCATTTACCACAGCCTCAATCATCCATTCTTCGAATTCACCTTTTTTTAATTTTTCAATTTGTTCTAAAAGTAAATCTTTTACTTCATCTAATGTCTGCCCTTCTTTAGGGCTACCTGTAAATGAATGATAGCCATAATCATTTAAAAAAGTTGGTGAACAACTTGCATTTTGAACGGCCTGTTTTTGATTTAAGTTTAAGTCAATTAAACCTGCTTCTCCGTTTGCCAAAATCATATCGGCAAGCGTCATTAATTTCTCCTCTTCGGTTCCTACTCCTTGAGATCGAAAGGCTACAGAAACACTTTCTGATGTTGGCCCAAACACTTCATTAACAATAGGAGAAGTTATAGGGTCTTCTTTAGGTAAAGTGGGATGAGTAACCTCTTTATTTTCTAATTTCCCAAAAGTCTTATTAACATTTTTAATGGTTTCTTCAAAATCTATATCACCAACCAATATCAATGCCATATTATTTGGAACATAATACTTATTAAAATAGTTGTGAATAGCAATCATGGAAGGATTTTTTAAATGCTCTGCTGTACCGATAGTAGATTGTTGACCATAAGGATGATTTGGAAATAATCCCTTTAACATGGACGCATAAATTTTTCTATAATCATTATCTTGACCTCTATTAAACTCTTCGAAAACCGCTTCAAGTTCTGTATGAAATAAACGCAATACCAATTGGCTAAATCGCTCTCCTTCTAAGCTTAACCATTTATTCAACTCATTAGAAGGAATTTTATTATGATAGACCGTTTCCTCAAACCAAGTATGTGCATTTGTACCTTGAGCACCAATAGAAGCTGTCATTTTATCATATTCATTGGCAATAGCAAATTTTGAGGCTTCTAAAGAAACACTATCAATTTTCCTATAAACGTCCTTTTTCTTATCAGCATCCTCTTCAGCTTTATGCTCCTCATATAAATCTGAAATTTGAGATAAATATTCTTGTTCTGTTTCCCAATCAGCGGTTCCAAATTCTTCTGTTCCTTTAAACAGCATATGCTCTAGATAATGAGCTAAACCTGTCGTTTCTTTAGGGTCATAATTTGAACCTGCTCTAACAGCAATGTATGTTTGAATTTTTGGTTCATCTGTATTTTTACTTAAATAAACTTTTAATCCATTTTCTAAGGTATATAAGCGTAAACCAGTAGGATCGTTATTAACTGTTTCATAATTAAAATTGTTGGCATCCGTTTGTTTTTCAGCAGTATAATCGCCTTTTTCACTTGAATTACCTTTACAACCAATTAATACAGTTAAAAAAGCAAACATAAATAAAAGATGTATTCTTCTCATTTTAAAAATTTTAGTTTGTTGAATGTGTTTTCCAAATATACCCAATAGTATTAATTAGAATTAAAAATTTAACATAAACAGCCTAATTTTAACAATTTACGTCTCATAATTCATAATAAATCATAAAAAAAGCCTGTTTGAATATTTCAAACAGGCTTTTTTATATTTTAATTGGTATAACTTTAGAGCACTCCTAAAACTTCAGCAACTTTTAATCCAATCTCAGCTGGAGAATCCACAACGTGAATACCATTTTCTGCTAAAATTTTCATTTTTGCTTGAGCTGTATCATCACTTCCTCCAACAATAGCACCTGCGTGTCCCATAGTTCTACCTTTAGGAGCCGTTTGCCCTGCAATAAATCCGATTACTGGTTTTCTATTACCATCTGCTTTAATCCATCTAGCGGCATCAGCTTCTAATTGCCCCCCTATTTCACCAATCATTACAATACATTCAGTTTCATCATCATTCATCAATAACTCAACGGCTTCTTTTGTAGTTGTACCAATAATTGGATCTCCACCTATACCTATTGCTGTAGTAATACCTAAACCTTGTTTTACAACTTGATCTGCTGCTTCATAAGTTAAAGTACCTGATTTAGATATAATACCTACTTTACCTTTTTTAAATACAAAGCCTGGCATAATACCTACTTTAGCTTCACCCGGAGTAATAACACCTGGACAGTTAGGGCCAATTAATCTACAATCTCTATCTTGAATATAAGCCTTTACTTTTACCATATCTGCAACAGGAATTCCTTCCGTAATACAAATAATTACTTTTATTCCTGCTTCGGCAGCTTCCATAATCGCATCTGCAGCAAAAGCTGGTGGTACAAAAATGATACTTGTATCAGCATTTGCTTTTGCAACTGCCTCTGAAACTGTATTATAAACAGGTCTATCTAAATGTTTTTGCCCCCCTTTACCTGGAGTTACACCACCAACTACATTGGTACCATATTCTATCATTTGAGTAGCATGAAATGTACCCTCACTACCTGTAAACCCTTGGATGATTACTTTTGAATCTTTATTTACTAAAACGCTCATTTTTAGTTATTGGTTATTAATTATTATATCAATTGCTTCAAATTCTTTAACACAAAAGTAATTCTTACAACTAACTTTAAAAAATTATTAGGATTAAATATTATTTACTTTACTAATTAGTTCAGGCAACAACCTTATTCCTGCCAACTCTCTGTATTTCTTTCTTGCCTCGTCACATGGCGATCCAAAATAGGATTTACCACCTTCTAAATCTCCGCCCACACCAGACTGTGCATAAACAATTGCTTTTTTACCTATTGTAATTCCACTTATAACACCTACTTGGCCCCACAAGGTAACTTCATCTTCTAATACAGTACAACCTGCAATACCAACATGCGAGGCTATTAAACACTTTTTACCAATTACAGTATCGTGTGCAATTTGAACCTGATTATCAATTTTTGTACCTTCCTTGATATGTGTATTACCTGTAACTCCTCTATCAATTGTACAAGATGCTCCAATATCTACATTGTCTTCAATTATAATGCTTCCGCAGGATATTAATTTATCAAATCCCGTTTCCCTATTCTTATAATAAAATGCATCTGAACCCAAAATAGTACCGGCATGTATAGTAACATTATTACCAATAGTACAACCGTCATAAATGACAACATTGGGATGGATAAGGCAGTTCTTACCAATTTTCACATTGTTACCTAAAAACACATTAGGTTGAATAATTGTACCTTCTCCTATTACTGCCGTTTCTGAAATAGCTTTATCTGCTTTTTGAAAAGGATTGAAATATTTAGCAAGTTTACTGAAATCGCGAAAAGGATCGTCGGATATTAATAGTGCTTTTCCTTCTGGACAAGTGACATTTTTATTAATTAAAACTACTGATGCCGCAGAATTTAGTGCCTTGTCATAATACTTAGGATGGTCTACAAATACAATATCACCCTCTACAACGACATGAATTTCGTTCATTCCTAATACAGGAAAGTTAGAATCACCAACAAATTCACTATTAATGATTTGTGATATTTCTTTTAAAGTATAAGTTTTAGAAAATTTCATGTGTAAAATCTAATTCATCAGTTTAAAAGAACCTATTATACCTTTAAAGGTTTCCTCGTATTTATTCAGTTTCTCTAATAAAGTCCATGTCATAATCATGTATACGTTTTCTTTTCCTTCAACATACCCCATAACATAACCTATATCTTGACCATCCAAGCTTCCTTTCATCATAATCTGTCTTGCATCTAAACCTCCAATTTCTGTCAAATTATAAGGAATTACCTGTTTATTTGTCAAACTCTCTGTAATAAATTTTGTTTGAGCTCTACTATAATTATCTATAAAAGAAATAGCATCATCATACTCATTATACTCTTTAAAAGAATCAATAAAGTCTTGCTTGTTTTCGTAAATAACAATCGTATATGTTTCCTTATAAATATTGGCATATTGTAAAGAAGCATCATCATTCAAATTACTTAACGTCTTCATGTAATTTGGTAAAGATAATTTGAACAAACTATCTGTTACCACCTCATTAAAATCAGAAGTTTCTAATTTTTCTACCGTAGCATTAGAACCTGCATTGACAACCCCTTTAATTATGTCCTTACAAGAAAACAAACTCAATAATATAAAAACGACAACTAATTTCTTCATGTTCCTTAATTCGTCACTCTTTCTTGATAGGTACCTTTATCTGTTTCAATTTTTATTTTGTCTCCTTCATTAATGAATAAGGGAACGTTTACACTTGCCCCCGTCTCAACAGTTGCTGGTTTTGTAGCGTTGGTAGCTGTATTGCCTTTCACACCTGGTTCCGTTTGTGTAACCTCTAATATAACACTTGCTGGCATCTCTACTGAAAGTGGTAATTCATCTTCTGCTCGAACTACAATTGTCACAGTCTCTCCTTCTTTCATCAAATCTGGACTGTCTAAAATATCTTTTTGAAGAGCAATTTGAGAGTAATCATCATTATTCATAAAATGATATGTAGCATCGCCCTCTTTATATAAATATTGATATTTACGTGTTTCTACACGTACTTCCTCTATTTTATGTCCAGCAGAAAAAGTATTATCTAATGTTCTTCCAGTGGTTAAACTTTTCATTTTGGTACGTACAAAAGCAGGGCCCTTCCCTGGTTTTACGTGTTGAAATTCTGTTATTTTAAAAGTATCATTATTATATACGATACATAATCCTTTTTTTATATCTGATGTAGTTGCCATAAAATGTATTAATTATTACTAAAATATCCTTTCATAATTCCTCGTTGAGAATCTCTTATAAATTGAAGAATCTCATCTCTTTCTGGGGTTGCTTCCATTTCCGCCTCGATAATCTGAGCCCCTTGTGAATTATTATAATTTTTTTGATATAATATTCTATAAATATTCTGAATTTCTCTAATTTTTTCAGAACTAAAACCTCTTCTACGTAAACCTACGGAATTAATACCAACATAAGAAAGCGGCTCTCTTGCTGCCTTTACAAAAGGAGGTACGTCCTTACGAACTAAAGAACCACCAGTAACAAAAGCGTGTTGCCCTACAGAAACAAATTGATGTACTGCAACCAATCCTGCCAAGATCACATTATCACCAATAGTTACATGACCAGCTAATGTAGAATTATTAGAAAAGATACAGTTATCGCCGATCAAACAATCATGAGCAATATGGCAATATGCCATAATTAAACAATTTTCACCTATAACCGTTTTCATTCTATCAGACGTTCCCTTATTAATGGTCGCACATTCTCTAATAGTGGTGTTATCACCAATAACTACAGTAGTTTCCTCTCCTTGATATTTTAAATCTTGAGGAATTGCAGAGATTACAGAACCTGGAAAAATATTACAATTTTTTCCAATTCTAGCTCCTTCCATGATAGTAACGTTTGAACCTATCCATGTTCCGGAACCAATTGTAACATTATTATGAATAGTCGTAAAAGGTTCTACAACAACATTTTTGGCAATTTTAGCCCCTGGATGAATATAAGCGAGTGGTTGGTTCATAATTACTCCGTTCTTTTTACAATTTGTGCCATTAGTTGTGCTTCTACAACTAATTTATTATTAGCATATCCATAAGCTTGCATATGGCAAATACCTCTTCGTATTGGTGAAATTAGTTCTGCTTTAAAAATAAGTGTATCTCCTGGTAATACTTTTCGTTTGAATTTAACATTGTCCATTTTCATGAAATATGTTAAATAATTCTCAGGATCAGGCACAGTGCTTAACACTAAAATACCACCTGTTTGAGCCATAGCCTCAATTTGTAAAACTCCTGGCATTACTGGTGCTCCCGGAAAATGACCCACAAAAAAATGTTCATTCATTGTCACATTTTTTACACCAACTACTGTTTTATCAGTCAACTCTAAAATCCTATCTATTAATAAAAATGGAGGCCTATGAGGTAAAATATCCATTATTTGATGAATATCCATCAAAGGCGGCTCATTTAAATCAAATTTAGGAACGTTATTTCGTTTTTCAATTTTGATAATTTTTGATAATTTCTTAGCAAACTGGGTATTTACACCATGCCCAGGTTTGTTTGCTATAACCTTACCTCTTATTTTCACACCAACTAACGCTAAATCACCAATTACGTCTAAAAGCTTATGTCTTGCAGCTTCATTTGGATAATGCAATGTCAAATTATCAAGAATTCCATTTGGTTTAACAGCTATTGCTTCCTTTTTAAAGGCCTTTCTTAATTTTTCCATTGTTTCAGGAGAAATTTCATTATCAACATAGACAATAGCATTATTTAAATCGCCTCCTTTAATTAAATTGTTATCCAATAACATTTCAATTTCATGCAAGAAACTAAAAGTTCTTGCAGAAGAAATCTCCGCTTTAAAATCAGTTATTTTCTTTAAGGTTGCATTTTGAGTTCCTAAAACCTTAGTCCCAAAATCAACCATCGCAGTAACTTCATAATGATCTGCAGGCATTAAAATAATCTCACTTCCTGTAGTTTCGTCCTTATATGAAACTATATCTTTTACTATATATTCTTCAACTTCAGCCTCTTGTTCTTGTAAGCCGGCTTTTTCTAACGCCTCAATAAAAAACCAAGAAGAACCATCCATAATAGGTGGCTCCGGAGAATCTAATTCTATACAAATATTATCAATCCCCAATCCAACAACTGCAGCTAAAACATGCTCACTCGTTTGGATTTTAACTCCATTTTTCTCAATATTTGTACCGCGTTGTGTGTCCACAACATATTCTGCTCTTGCCTCTATAACAGGACTTCCTTCTAGATCAACTCTAGTAAAAGCAAAACCATAATTTTCTGGAGCAGGTTTAAACGTTAAATTAACCTGTTTACCAGTATGAAGACCTACACCTGAAAGTGAAATCTCTTTTTTTATTGTTTTTTGTTTATTGCTCATTAATTTCTTTTTGTGCATTTAACATTTTTTCTAACTCATCTATTCTATCCATTAATTTAGATAGATTTTTAAAATGTACATAAGATTTATTATAGTCTGCATAAGGTAATGCGGGACTTCCTTGTACAACTTCGTTATCTTTCAAGTTTCTACCTATACCTGATTGAGCTTGTATACTCACGTTATCACCTATTTTAAGATGCCCAACGATACCCACTTGCCCTCCTATTTTACAGTTTTTTCCAATTTTACTAGAACCGGCAATTCCTGTTTGAGCTGCAATTACGGTATTTTCATCAATTTCTACATTATGAGCAATCTGAATTTGATTGTCTAACTTCACTCCTTTCCTAATAATTGTTGATCCTAAAGTAGCTCTATCAATAGTACTACCCGAGCCTATTTCAACGTTATCTTCAAGAATAACATTACCCGTTTGTGGTATTTTACTATACACACCATTTGAATCTGGGGCAAAACCAAAACCATCACACCCTACTATTACTCCTGGATGTATTACACAATGTTTACCTATTACAGTTTCAGAGTTAATCTTTGATCCAGCAAATAACATACTCCCCTCTCCTATAGTTACATTATCGCCTATAAATACATTAGGATAGATTTTGACATAGTCTTCTATAACCACATTATTACCTATATAAGCAAACGCACCTATATAAACCTCTTTACCTAGTTTGGCAGAATCGCTAATAAAATTTGGTCTTTCAATCCCTGTTTTATTCAATTTTACCTGATTGTAAAACTCTAATAATTTCGAAAAAGCCTTATAAGAATCTTCAACCATAATCAAAGTTGCGTTTATATCCTTTTCAGGCACAAAAGTCTTATTTACTATAGCTATCGATGCATTTGTTGAATATAAAAATGAAGTATATTTAGGATTTGACAAAAAAGTCAACGACCCTTTACCTCCCTCTTCTATTTTTGAAAGTTTATAAACTTCAACTAAAGGATTACCTTTTATCTCCCCATGAAGTATTTCTGAGATTTGCTGTGCTGTAAATTTCATTGTTGCAAAAATATAAAAAAAGATTAACGATATGCTAAATATAAATTATGTTTTCAGTTTAATACAAAACTATGATTTGGGGTAAAAGACAAAATGTTTAATTACAGGTTTGGTTAATGCCAACAAATTCATATGGTCAGAAGCATCTGTCAGATCTTTTATTTGCCCATTTTTATACAAAATACTTATAGAGTCGTGATGTAAATAATAAGCTTGATTTTTAATAATACCCGTATCTGTAAAATAATGTTTTTCACACTTATCAGATGTACTCACTAAATTGACTTTTTCTTTTATTAGTTGAAGTTGTTCTTCCGAAAATTCATCATCTTGTATGATAATTTTGGGTAATTTTCTATCTAATATTGAAGTACATAAAGAGGACAAAATGAAATCATCATTATCTCTCCATTCCTTTAAAGCCATAATTATATCATAGTCATCAATCTGTGAAAAGTAGTTGAGTTTACTTTCATCGAACTTCATATTTTCATCTGCCTCCAAAAAAAACTTTAACGGTTTACTACAGGGTAAAATTGTACCGTTCAACATTAGACTCTTAGCTCTTTTTAAAATTTTAACCAACAAATAATCAGCAACTAAACTAGTTTTATGTAAATAAACCATCCAATACATTAAACGCCTAGCTACTATAAATTTTTCTACAGAATAAATGCCCTTTTCTTCTACAACCAAGTTATCATCTACAACTGTTAGCATAGAGATTATTCGTTCAGAATTGATATTCCCTTCTGTTACTCCAGTGTAAAAACTATCGCGTTTTAAATAGTCTAATCTATCTACATCAAGCTGACTAGAAATTAACTGATGTAAAAATTTTCTATGGTAATTTCCTTTAAATATTTGAATAGCTAAACTCAATTTTCCTTGAAACTCATTATTGAGTTTCTCCATAAAAATTATAGAAATGTCTTCGTGCTTTATGCTTGTTACTAAACTATGCTCTAAGGTATGAGAAAAAGGACCATGACCTATATCATGTAATAATATGGCAATTAGAAGTGCCTCTTCTTCCTCTTTAGAAATTGCAATAGATTTATTTTTTAATATAGTTATCGTTTTATCCATTAGGTGCATCGCTCCAGTAGCATGTTCAAAACGCGTATGATGTGCCCCTGGATAAACATAAGATGACAAACCCATTTGAGAAATCCGCCTTAACCTCTGAAAATAAGGGTGTTCAATAATATCAAAAATTAATTCACTCGGAATGTTTATAAATCCGTAAATTGGGTCGTTAAAAATTTTAAATTTGTTCAATTGAATTTTTTTAAAATTACAACACAAAAATAGACGTTTAATTTTTAATCATTATATAAAAGGAATGAATGCAATCAAAATACTTTGGGTAGACGATGAAATTGAATTATTAAAACCACACTTATTATTTTTAGAGAAGAAAAATTATGACGTAAGTACATGCAATAATGGTGCTGAAGCTATTGAATGCGTAGACGATGGCAATTTTGATGTTGTTTTTTTAGATGAAAACATGCCCGGTTTATCTGGTATTGAAACGCTAACTAAGATAAAAGCAAAATTACCAAATCTTCCAATTGTAATGATTACAAAAAGTGAAGAAGAGTATATTATGGAAGAGGCTATTGGTTCTAAGATAGCTGATTACTTGATAAAGCCTGTAAATCCGAATCAAATTTTATTGAGTTTAAAGAAAAACTTGGACCATTCGCGATTGGTTTCTGAAAAGACTACTTCTACTTACCAGCAAGAATTTAGACAAATATCTCTAGATCTCGCTATGGTAAATACTTATGATGAGTGGATTGACCTTTATAAAAAATTAGTTCATTGGGAAATTCAATTGGAGTCTATTGATGATCCTGGAATGATTGAGATACTTGAAAGTCAGAAAGAAGAAGCAAACTCTCAATTCTTTAAATTTATTCAGAAAAATTACCAAGGATGGTTTGAAGGTGAAGAAAAACCATTGCTTTCACATAATTTATTTGAGGAAATTATTGTTCCTCAAATAAAAAAAGAAAAAACATTACTTATTGTTATTGATAATTTACGTTTCGATCAATTACGAGTATTAGAACCCATCATTAACAATTATTATAAGAAAGAAGAAGAAATTTCTTTTTTCAGCATCTTACCTACTGCGACGCAATATGCTAGAAACGCAATATTCTCAGGATTAACACCTTTAGAAATGTCTAAAAAGCACCCTGACTATTGGAAAAATGATACTGATGAAGGAGGAAAAAATCTATTTGAAAATGAATTTTTAGAAGCTCAACTAAAACGATTAAAATTAGATATTAAGCATGAGTACTTTAAAATTACAAGCATGCCAAAAGGACGTGACTTAGCCGCAAATTTCAAATCTATAAAAGATAATGATTTAACTGTTATTGTGTACAATTTTGTTGATATGCTGTCGCATTCTCGAACTGAAATGGAAATGATAAAAGAGTTAGCTAGTGATGATAAAGCATATCGCTCTTTAACATTAAGTTGGTTTAAAAACTCTCCTTTATTAGAGATGATTCAAAAAGCCCAAGAATACGGACTTAAATTAATCATTACTACAGATCACGGAACAATAAACACTAAAAAACCATCAAAAATTGTTGGTGAAAAAAGTATCAGTTCAAATTTACGTTACAAAACAGGAAGAAGCTTAACTTATACGGATAAGGAAGTTTACGCGGTAAAAAACCCAGAAGACATTCAGTTACCTTCAATTCACATGAGTAGCTCTTTTGTTTTTGCCAAAGAAGACTACTTCTTCGCTTATCCTAATAATTACAATCATTTTGTCAAATACTATAAAAACACATATCAACACGGAGGTGTTAGTTTAGAAGAAATGATTATACCCTGTATAATTATGGACCCAAAGTAATTATTGCCCTCAATCAGTTAGATAAACCCTATACTATTCTTTAAAAAAGAATAGTATAGGGTTTATTATTATTAATTCTTTTAAAATCCTGATAAAAATCAGTAATTATTAACAAATATTCTGTCTTTGTTATCAAATTTTGAATAATTCTTAACAATTATTCGTTATAAAATCCTCAAATTTGTGCTCTAATTTTACAATAAATGAAAAAGCATAATTTTAGTGCAGGACCTTCTATTTTACCACAAGAAGTTTTGCAAAAAGCCTCAGAAGCAATATTAAATTTTAATGATGAAAATTTATCATTAATAGAAATCTCGCATAGAAGCCCAGCCTTTGTTGCGGTTATGGAAAAAGCCAGCAATCTAGTTTTGGAGTTGTTAAATCTTGAAAACAAAGGTTATTCAGCATTGTTTTTACAAGGTGGTGCCAGTTTAGAATTTTTGATGACTCCTTATAATCTAATGAAAGAGGGTGGAAAAGCCGCTTATTTAGATACGGGAGCTTGGAGTTCAAAAGCAATCAAAGAAGCAAAATTGTTTGGTGATGTAGAAATTGTTGCATCTTCTAAAGATAAAAATTACAATTACATACCAAAAGGATTTGAAATACCAGTTGATGCTGATTACTTTCATTGTACAAGTAATAACACCATTTATGGTACCCAAATGAAATCATTTCCGAAAAGCGATAGTTTACTCGTATGTGATATGAGTTCGGATATATTTTCTCGTTCTTTAGATTTTTCTCAATTTGATTTAATCTATGCTGGAGCTCAAAAAAACATGGGACCCGCTGGAGCTACTTTAGTTGTAGTAAAAGATGACGTTTTAGGAAAAACCGGACGAAAAATACCTTCAATGTTAGACTATCAAATTCATATTTCTAAAGACAGTATGTTTAATACACCTCCTGTTTTTGCTGTTTATGTATCTATGCTAACATTACAATGGTTAAAAAATCTAGGTGGTGTAGCTGGAATTGAAAAAATAAACAATGCCAAAGCTGCATTATTATATGATGAAATTGATAGCAACCCTCTATTTAAAGGTGTCGCAGAAAAAGAAGACAGATCTAATATGAATGCTACCTTTGTCTTAACGGATGAAACCTTAAAAGACAAATTTGATGCATTATGTAAAGCTGCTGGCCTAAGTGGAATCAATGGTCACAGATCAGTTGGTGGTTACAGAGCGAGTATGTATAATGCCCTACCTTTGGAAAGTGTACAGGCCTTAGTAAATGTAATGAAAGAATTAAATAAATAAAAACAAGTAGATGATAGTATTAGCAAATGACGGCATTGCACAAAGTGGTGTTACAGCATTAGAAAATGCAGGTTATAAAGTAGATTTAACTACAGTAGCTCAAGATCAATTAATTGATTATATAAATACAAATAAAGTAGTCGTTTTATTGGTTAGAAGTGCAACTACTGTACGTAAAAACCTTATAGATGCGTGTCCTTCCTTAAAAATAATAGGCCGTGGCGGTGTTGGTATGGATAATATTGATGTAGAATATGCGAGAGAAAAAGGACTTAAAGTCATTAATACACCAGCAGCATCTTCTCATTCAGTAGCTGAGCTAGTTTTTGCTCACCTTTTTGGTATGGTTCGTTTCTTACACGACTCTAACAGAAATATGCCATTAGAAGGAGATTCAAAATTTAAAGATTTAAAAAAGGCATATGCAAAGGGTGTAGAGTTAAAAGGAAAAACGTTAGGTGTTTTAGGCTTTGGTCGTATTGGACAAGCTACTGCTAAAATTGCTTTAGGTGTTGGAATGAAAGTTGTGGCATTTGACCCCTTTTTAGAATCAGCTGATTTAGAATTAGATTTTTATGATGGACAACGTCTGAATTTCAAAATAGATACGATTTCAAAAGAAGAAGTATTAAAACAATCAGATTTTATTACACTACATGTTCCGGCACAAGATGAGTATGTTATTTCTACTAAGGAATTTGACCTAATGAAAGACAAGGCTTGTATTGTTAATGCTGCACGTGGTGGTGTTATTGATGAAATTGCTTTGGTTGAAGCTATTGATAAGGGTAAAATTTCACAAGCAGCTTTAGATGTTTTTGAAAAAGAGCCTATGCCAGAAATTCAATTATTAATGAATCCAAATATTTCATTAACGCCTCATATTGGTGCTGCTACTAATGAAGCTCAAGAAAGAATAGGAAGTGAATTGGCAGAACAGATTATTGCCATTTTAGGGTAATCATATCTTTTTTATTTAAAATTTTTCATAATTAAATTACTCCTAATTTTAAGGAGTAATTTAATTATTGTTATTTAATAATATTTATATGAGCATTTCTGAAAATCTTAAAAAAATTAAACAAAGCCTACCTGCTAAGGTTGAATTGGTTGCTGTTTCCAAAACAAAACCAAATTCAGCTATTTTAGAAGCCTACAGTACAGGACAACGTATTTTTGGAGAGAATAGAATTCAAGAAATGGTTGATAAATATGATGCTCTACCAAAAGATATTGAATGGCATATGATTGGTCATTTACAGCGAAACAAGGTAAAATATATGGCCCATTTTGTAAACCTTATTCACGGTGTTGATAGTCTTAAAACCCTTCAAGAAATTAATAAACAAGCAAAAAAACATAATAGGGTAATTCATTGCCTATTACAAGCCAGAATAGCAGAAGAAGATACTAAGTTTGGTTTACCGTTTACCGAAATTGAAGAAATATTATCTTCAAAAGAACTTGAAGCATTAGAAAACATATCAATTACGGGTTTAATGGGCATGGCAACCTTTACCGATAATACAGAACAAGTTAAAGGAGAGTTTACCAAAATAAACACCCTCTTTAAAAAATTAAAAACCGATAACAAAGAGTTTACTACTTTATCTATCGGTATGAGTGGCGATTACAAACTTGCCATTGAATGCGGTAGCACTATGGTTAGAGTTGGTAGTGCAATTTTTGGCACTAGAAATTAAAAAAATTAACCATCAATGCGTTTTATAAATGCATCTTTATAGTTTAATCCAATAGGTACTCTTTTATCGTCTATTACAATTCTATTTCGTTGTACTGATTTAATATGCTTTAATGACACTATAAATGACCTATGAACTCTTATAAAATTAGCGGTTGACAATTTTTCTTCAAATATTTTCAAACTGTTTAAGGTTAAAATAGGTTTAGGATTTAAGTTTGTATAAATTTTTACATAATCCTTTAAACCTTCAATATAAAGGATACTCCTTAGATTTACCTTAACATTTTCATAATCAGATTTTACAAAAATAAATTCAGGCGGTGCTGAATTTATAATTGCTATGTCCTTTTTTGAATCATTTTTTAAACTAAAAAGGTCTTGTGCTCTATTTACTGCTTTAATGAATCTATGAAAAGGTATCGGTTTTACTAAATAATCAACTGCATTTAAATTAAAACCTTCCAACGCATAATGTGAATAAGCAGTGGTAAAAATAAATAGTGGTTTTACTTCCAATGATTTGATAAACTCAACACCAGAAAAATCAGGCATTTCAATATCTGTAAATATTAAATCTATTTGGCTAGATTTTATTGTTTCAGTTGCTTCCATTGCATTTGAACAACTTTTTTCTAATTGCAAAAAGGGAACCTTTGAAACAAAATCTTCTAATAACTCTATAGCTAGTGGCTCATCATCAATAATTAAACATCGCATCATTTTCTTTTTAATTTTAAAGTTAAAAAAACACGAAAGTGATCATTTTCATCTGTTATAATTAACTCATGATTATTGGGATATAATAAATTCAATCTGTTTTTTATATTGTGTAAACCAACTCCGGAATTATGCTCATTCTTTTTACGCAATGAGGAGATATGATTGATAACTTCAAAAATTAAATGTTCATCTTCAACGGTCATCTTAATTCTAATATCAGTTTTACCCGTAAAATCAGTGCCATACTTAAAGGCATTTTCAATAAATGAAATCAATAATAATGGCTCTATCTTATGGTCTAAACTACCATGCATATTAAAACGCACTCCAATAGAATCTTTTATCCTTAAGGTCTGTAAGGATATATAGTTTTTGATATAATTTAATTCGTCCTCTAAAGGTACTAACGCTCTATCTGTTTCATAAATCATGTATCTCATTAATTCAGATAATGTTATAATTGCCTCACTAGTATCATCAGATTTTTTATTAGCTAATGCATAAATACTATTTAACGAATTAAATAAAAAATGAGGATTTAACTGTGCTTTTAAAAATGACAATTCAGTATTAACCTTTTCCGATTGCATAAGTACCTTTTGCTTTTCATTTTTGTACCACTCTAACGCCAATCTAAGACTAGTGCTTATTGCAAAAAACAATAAAACGGTTATTAATTTTGAATATTTAACAAAAAATGGAGGTGCTTTTCTCTCTCCTTCTAATCTATTTAAAAGTAGATTGGGCCTAAACTGATTTAACATTGTATCTGGCCTGAATTCGTGTCCCATTACATAGACGGTAGTGGCTATTATCAATACAATTATTACATAAAATAAAATCTTATGTTTTAAAAGTAGTTTGGGAACTAAAATAAAATAATTTATATAAAAGATTAAGACTAGAACTAACCAAAATATATAAACATTAGTAGGAATATACTCCAGCTTGTAATATAGCTGAATTATACCAATTGCAAACATGAGCATCCATGCTAAAACGTGGATTATTATGACGTTTATATATTTATGGTTTTTTATCAAAATAACAGTTAGTATAGTTCAAAATCAGTAAGTTAATTTAGTAGTGTGACACCAATACTATTTAACTCTGCAATAGTAATTGTTGGTAATTTGTTTTGATCTAATCTTATTATAACCAAATTAGCAGTATTATACGCCTCCATTTCTGAGACAAAAGGTCGATTGCCTTTTACTGCTGGTATAAAATTTTGTTTAATAAAAATTTTATCATCTTTCAATATCTTATACCCCCAACCATCATCAATTTTAAATGTTTCTATTGAATATGATTTAGATGCGGGTTCGAAAGTATTGCTTTTATTAATAAAAAAAACAATTATGGTTGTTAATAATATAACAAAACTTATAATTAGAAATCTATTTTTCATCCTTAAAAAATAACAAAAGGCAGTAGATTATAATTTCAAACCTACTCCCTTTTTAATAATTAATCTATATTAACATGAACTATAAAATTTTTAGTCGTCTTCATCGACTTCATCTAAAGGTTTAAACTCCCAAATATCATCGAAGTAATAACTACCACTATTACCCATGGTTAAAAAAGCTCTATCACCAAAATTAAAACCAGAAGCGTCTTGACGTCCACTTCCTTCAAAACTTGACAACTCTTCCCAGGTATCATCAGAAGGATCATATTCCCAAACATCAGAAGTGTAATTACCAGATACTAAATATCCTTTACCGTCTAACGTAAACCCTACAGAACTACTTCTAGTAATTGAGTATTCATCTTCTTCATCTAAATCTGTCAATTTTGTCCACACTTCTGTATCACCATCAAACACATAAAAATCTTCTTCATAAATACCATTATGAATACCTGTTCCTAAATAAACTTTATTTCCAATGGTAAAAGTTGCTGCATCTTTTCTTTTTGAACCACTATATCCTACAGATTGCTCCCAAGAATCAGCAACATCATCATATTTATAAAAATCTTTCAATTCACTACCATCATAACCCGTTCCAATATAACCATTACCTGAAACTGAAAACCCTATGGCACCATATCGTTCGCTTCCGATAAAATCTGCTCTAGGTTCCCAAGAATTCGTAGTAGCATCGTAGGCCCAAAAATCGTTTAATTTATCATCTCCATCATAACCGGTACCTAAATAACCAACTCCATTTAACTCAAAGCCAACAGCTCCACTACGAGCCGTACCTGGAAAATCAGCTTTCTGTACCCAATAATTACCTTCAGCAGAGTACTCCCAAACATCGACCAAATAATCGTCCCCATCATAACCAGTTGCTAAATATCCTTTATCACCAATTACAAACGAAACTGCATTTGCTCGAGCATCACCATCAAAATCAGAGCTTTCAATCCAATTTCCATAATCTTCATCATCATCGTCTGTACAACCGATAGTTATCATAAAAAGCATAAAGAACACGCTTTTAAAAATCATTTTTGTTAATTTCATATTTATCATATTTATAATTATTTTAATGCATAAGTACCTTTTAGCATTACTTTATGAAGCAAAAGTATAACCAAAGCTTTTAATAAAAATTATAAAATAGATGAACCATCAAATTTTGTCTACTAACTGATAATACTTACATACAAACTATTAAAATTACTGATTTACAGTGTTTTAACAAAATTTTAGCTTTTTAGTCGATACAAATACGCACTTAATCTATTTTGTAGAACTTATACATTATGATTGAGATACTTTTGGGCAAAATTGAAAACTAAATGAGATATTATACGATTGGTTTACTGTGTTTAATACTACTTTCTATGTCATGCGAAAGTGATAGTGCAACCTACGAAATAGGGGAAGATTTTGTTGATAACAATCTAAAGGTTAAGTTGGTTGATACATTGACATTAAATAGTTCAACCATCGTTTTTGATTCAATTGTTACTTCGGGTACAGAAAGAATTTTATTAGGTACTGTTAATGATGATGACTTGGGAAGTATCACATCAAAAAGTTTCTTTCAGGTAGGAAACAATACTATAGCTATTGATGATGATGCTACATATGATTCTATTGCTCTAGTTCTATATTATGATACTTATTATTATGGTGACACTACTAAAATACAAACATTTAATGTACATAGAATTAATGAAACTTTTGAACCAAATAATGATGATGAAGATGACGAAGATGCTAATTTTTACAACTCTTCTTCATTAACTTATGATGATGATGCCTTAGGGTCTTTAAGTTTTTATCCCAAACCTATAGATGCAGAACACGATTCAATATATATTAAACTAAGCCACGAGTTTGGATTAGATTTATTTGATAAAATACAGAATGATGAAATTGAAGATAATGATGACTTCACAGATTATTTAAAAGGAATAGCTGTAATTCCAGACAATAATAACAGCTCATTTTTAGGTTTTAGTTTTTCTGCAGAGGCGACCTTTAATAATTCTGCTATAAGGCTGTATTACACGATAAAGGATGACGATGATGAAAACAATGATTATTATAAAGAATTTTACATTACAAGCACGGCCAATCAGTTTAACAATATTTCTTATGATAAAGAAAACTCCATTTTAAATGGTATTGTAGATAGCGAAAGCTCCTTATCAAGTAGTGAGACCAATAATTCAACTTTTATACAATCAGGTACCGGTATTTGTACCAAAATCGAAATTTCAAATTTAAAAGAATTATTGAGGCTTGAAGAAAACAGTACCCTATTAGAAGCCATCTTAAAAATAGTACCCAATAAAAGTAGTTACAACAGCAAAACAAAATTGAGTGAATCTATAATTGCTTATGTTATAGACAGTAAAAATAGATATGTTAGTCAACTTTTAGATTCAGACTCAAACACTTTATATGCAACACTTCAAAATGAAGATGACGAGTTTAATAATAACACCTATTACACCTTAGATTTAACTTCGTTTGTCGAGAGTACTGTAACGACAGATTATGATAACAACTATTCAATAATGCTACTATTACCTGATTCTGACAAAACTTTAGATAAATTAAAATTAGACGATTTCTCCAGTTCTGAAAACACCAAAATGGAATTAGCGATAACATATCTTACCTATTAAAATGATCATGATAAAAAAAATTATAATTATAATAACTATCGGTTTATCAAGTATCGTTAGTGGACAAAATGACACAAGCTCTCCATATTCACTTTACGGGTTAGGCATAGAAAATACGACTTATTTTAATCGTTTTACTTCTCTTGGTAACTCAGGTATTGCCTATAGAGATCATTATTCATTAAATAACACAAACCCTGCTTCTCTAGCTGATATTGGCAATAATACTTTCTTATATGAATTGGGTGTTAACGGTGTTATGTCAAACAATGAAACAAGTTCCATTCATGAACAAACCTATGACTTTAATTTTTCACATTTAGCATTGGCCTTTCCTATTAAAAAAGGCTGGGGTCTAAGTTTTGGATTGTTACCTTATACTAAGGTTGGTTATGAAGTTGATATTTTAGAAAATATTGAAAGCTCAACAAACAGTTACAAAACCAATATCATTGGTTCAGGTGGATTAAATAAAGTCTTTTTAAGTAATGGTATTAAAATCAATAAGAATATAAATGTAGGCGTAGATATGTCTTTTCTCTTTGGTGCAATTACTCAAGAAAAATGGGTGTATACAACCAATTCAAGTGCATATTTAGAAAATTCAAGTTACTACAATGGCTTTGACGCTAAATTTGGTCTACACTATACTAATTATAAATTATTGAAAGGAACAACTTTTGGAGCTACATTAGATCTACCCACTAGCTTAAGTGGAAAAAACACCCTTAATGCTTATAAAACACTTTCAAATTCGAATCAAGTTACTTTCGAAGAAGAAGAAGAAACAGATTTAGATAACTTTCAATTACCTGTAAAACTTGGCATAGGAATAAGCAGTAGAATTAATAAAAACATCACATTTAATTTTGATTATAAGAAAAACTTTTGGTCAGATACGAGTCAAAA
Source organism: Aureibaculum algae (assembly GCF_006065315.1). Lineage (GTDB taxonomy): Bacteria > Bacteroidota > Bacteroidia > Flavobacteriales > Flavobacteriaceae > Aureibaculum > Aureibaculum algae. The sequence goes on from NZ_CP040749.1 coordinate 3,000,294, forward strand.
AGATAATATTGGAGCATATACCAATCAAGATATTTATGCCTTAGGCTTAGAATATGGAAAATCAAACAATGAAAGTTTCTTTTGGAATAACGTAACATATAGATTAGGTTTTAACTACGATTCAGGTTTCTTACGTTTGTCAAATAATAATATAGATAACTATTTTGGCACTATTGGATTAGGCATGCCTTTGTCAGCTACGAATAGTTCAATGCTGAACCTTTCTTATAGTTACGGAAAACAAGGTACTACAGATAATAGTTTAATTCTTGAAAACTACCATAAACTAACACTAAATATTAGTTTAAATGCTAGTTGGTTCAAAAAGAAAAAAATATTTTAAACACATTTTGAAAATAATTATTTATACAATATATGTAACTTTTTACATTTAATTGAAAGTATTTATGATGGTAAATACTATGAATTCAACTGTTGTTATCCCTATCAAGTTTTAGGAATTGATTAGTTTTGAAATTCTTATATAAAATCTATATCTTCACGCCTTATTTTTATTTTTTAAATGAGAGAGAAGAGACAAAACCAAGCTAAAATTTTACGGATTTTCAGAAAAATACACCGAACTATGGGTGCTTTCTTATTTATATTTTTTTTTATCATATCAATTACTGGTTTTCTATTGGGGTTAAAAAAAAATAGTAATGAGCTTCTCTTACCTAACACATATGTTGGTACTTCAAATAATCTTACCGAATGGATTACTATCGATCAACTTCACAAAATTGCAAATCAGGTTTTACATGATTCTATTGATACTAACTTGTCAATAGAACTTGATCGAATAGATATAAGAAAAGAAAAAGGTATTATTAAATTTGTGTATCAAAATCATTCAAACGAAATTCAATTAGACGGAGCTACTGGCAACGTTTTAAATATTGGAAAAAGACATTCAGATACTATAGAAAATATACATGATGGCTCTATATTAGATAATTATTATAACACTTCCTACGGCCAAATAAAAATTATTTACACTACAACGATGAGTTTAGCTTTACTTCTCTTTACCATAACAGGTTTTTGGCTTTGGTACGGACCCAAAAGAATGAAAAAGACGAGGTAACACCAAAAACGTAATTGTTAATAACAAAAATTTGAAATTTTAACAACTTTGTGAATAACAGCGATTTACATTTTTTTTACGCCAATTTTAATTACATTTATAAATGCTTGTAGCACAACTACTTAAGTGCAGTGACCTTAATTTAAATAGTTAAATTAAAAGTTTTTAATACGCTTAATATACTAAAATGATATTTTAAGAGTTATTAACAAAAACAAACACCCATTATTATATGTAGCATAAATTACTTCTTATAACCCTAATGTTTTTATCTCAAAAATGAAGAAGTTTAATTTATGTATTATAAGTTGCGTTTTTACGTTACAACTTATTTTTCCACAATCAGTTTCAGATAATCCTGAATTAATTTCCGCAATATTAGCACCCGATAATTTGGTTACCCATACCAGTTGTAATCAGAATGGTTTTGGAGGACATTATAATGAAATACATGATGATGAATTAAACATCAAAGTTGGTCAATTTCAAATACATAAATCTGATGATACTGAAGCTTGTGAAAATTTCGGTACAAAGTTTAACGAATTTGAAACTGTATCAGATGCACCAAAAAATTTATTAGGAGAAGCTGGGGAAACCATAACCTATTCTTGGAAGTTTAAGTTTGATGATCATTTTGTTGTGCGTAACAACAACATGGATATTCATCAATTAAAAGCTATTGGAGGATCTGAAGCTGAAGTACCCTTATTCACACTAACAACATCTAGGAAAGGCAGATTTGAAAGTTTAGAATTACGATATTCCGAAATGGATACTCAAGTTATTTTAAAATCTATTGACATTACCAATTTAAAAGGTCAATGGATTGAAGTTTCTGAGACCATTACCTATAATGAAATAGGTGCTTATGATATTAGCATAAAAACATTGAATGATGAAAAAACTGTATTAGAATATAACGATGATGCCATTAGAACTTGGAAAACAGATGCTGAATTTATTAGACCAAAATGGGGAATTTTCAAAGCATCTGTTGAAATAGATACTACCACAGAAAAAAAGATATTTTTCTCTGATTTTAACATTGAAGAAAACGTTAATATTTCTAAATTTCAATCATCTTTGGACAGCAAAGCTATTGCTATTTATCCAAATCCTGCTACTGATAAAGTAACCATGAAAGGTAACAATTTAGATGGCTATGATGCCATTGAATTACATGACAGTTTTGGAAGAGAAGTTCGTTTAAAAAGACCTATGGATAATAATTCCTTTAATGTCTCTAACTTAAAGAATGGTATTTATTTTGTTGTATTTAAAAAAGATAATGAGATAAGTGTAGTCAAAAAATTATTGAAATTTTAAAATACTTTGTTGAGTTTTAAATAGAAACCCAATTACTAACGGAATCGGTCATTAATGCATCACCTTGAATAACAACTCTTTCAGAATATCTCCATTGGGCATATTTTGAGCACCAACACCTTTACTTTTGAGATCTGCTTCTCGTAAATAAGCGACAACTTGTGATACTTTTCGCATTGGATAATTCCGTGCAGCATTTACATAGTCACCCACAAAATAAGGATTAACCCGTAATGCTCTGGCAACATTTCCTTTTGATTTATCTGATAAACCATGATAAATTAATAGCTGTGTAAAGAAACTATTGAGTAAAGAGATCGTAACCACTAAGGGATTACTTTTAGGGTTTTCAGCAAAATAATTTATAATCTGATTCGCTTTTACCAATTCCCTTTCTCCTACTGCCTTACGCAATTCAAAATTATTAAAATCTTTACTGATTCCTATATTCTCTTCAATATGAATGGGTCTAATCAAACTTTCTTTAGGTAAGACAACCATCAACTTTTCCAGTTCATTTGCAATTTTAGAAAGATCAGTTCCTAAAAATTCAACAAGCATCAAAGCCGCTTTTGGCTCAATTTGATACCCTTTACCAGCTAATACTCTACGAATCCAATCACCGACTTGATTTTCATATAGTTTCTTACTTTCAAATAGCAGTCCGTTTTTTCCTATAATTTTACTTAACTTCTTACGTTTATCTAAGGTTTTATATTTATAACATATAACCAAAACTGTTGAAGGCTGTGGGTTTTCAACATAAGAAACCAAATTCTCTATTGTTCTTGATAGGTCTTGGGCTTCTTTTACAATAACCACTTGCCTTTCAGCCATCATTGGATAACGTTTTGCATTGGAAACAATATCATCAATGCTAACATCTCTACCATACAATACCATTTGGTTAAATCCTTTTTCTTCTTCGGTAAGCACCTTACGTTCAATATAATCTGATATTTTATCAATATAATACGACTCTTCACCCATTAAAAAATAAATGGGTTTGATATTTCCGTTTTTAATGTCAGAAACTATTTGATTGATGCGTTCCATTTCTAAGAAAAAATATTCATTTTTGTAGTATGGTTGTATTGAATTTGCCTAAGGCCGAATTAAGCGTCAAAAGTAAAGAAAATAAGCAGTTTATTTTTGATATTATCAGAAAAAAAAATATGGTGCTTACACCCGAAGAATGGGTAAGACAACATGTGGTTCATTATTTAATTAATCATCTAAATTATCCAAAATCTATAATTGCCGTTGAAAAGCAACTGACCATTAACACGTTAAAAAAACGTTTTGACATCTTGGTGTTCAATACAAAAGGGAACCCTGAAATAATTATTGAATGCAAAGCTCCTAAAGTAAAAATAACTCAAGATACATTCGATCAAATTGCACGATATAATTTAAATTTAAATGCCAAATACTTAATGGTTACAAATGGTCTTAATCATTATTTTTGCCAAATGGATTCAGAGAATGAAAAATATGTTTTTTTAGAAACACTGCCTAATTATAGCCGTTAATCAATTATATATTCAGATTGAAATAAAAAATAGATTCCTCGGACCTTGGAATAACAAGAATAATAAAAACCTTAAGTTTGCAACCTAAAATTATCACTTGAAAATAGCTGTAGTCATATTAAACTGGAATGGAAAACAACTCTTAGAGCAGTTTTTACCCGCAATGCTAAAATACAGTGAAGGTGAAGCTGATATTTATGTAGCTGACAATAACTCACCAGACGATTCTGTTGCATTTGTAAAGCAACAATTCCCTACGGTTAAAATTATTCAGAATAGCGAAAATGGTGGTTATGCTAAAGGATATAATGATGCATTAAAACATATTGATGCAGATATTTACGCATTGGTAAATTCAGATATTGAAGTAACAGAAAACTGGTTAAAGCCAATTATTGCTGAATTTGAATCCTCTAAGGATACGGTGGCTATTCAGCCAAAAATTTTAGACTTCAAGGATAAATCTAAATTTGAATATGCGGGTGCTGGCGGCGGATTTATAGATTTTTATGGGTATCCATATTGTAGAGGTAGATTATTCTCTGATGTAGAAGAAGACAAAGGCCAATACAATGATAATACAGGTATATTCTGGGCTTCCGGTGCCTGTTTTTTTATTCGTAAAGAAGTCTATCATCAGTTAAATGGCTTTGATGAAGATTTTTTTGCACATTACGAAGAAATAGACTTGTGTTGGAGAATAAAAAATGAAGGTTATACCATTAAATATATTGGAACCTCAACGGTATATCATGTTGGAGGTGCTACTTTAAACCAAGCCAATCCTAAAAAAACGTATTTAAATTTTAGAAATAGTTTACTTTCAATTCTAAAAAATGTACCAAAGCAATATTTAATAGTAGTACTTTTATTAAGATTTATACTTGATGGTTTTGCAGGAATTAAGTTTTTGACAGAATTACGTCCAGGACATACTTGGGCCATTGTCAGAGCCCATTTTAACTTTTACGGGAACATTCCTAAATTCCTGAAAAAACGTAGAAATACAGTTAATAAAAGCATCAATTACTACCAATGTAAAAGTATTGTTTGGCAACATTTTGCACTGAAACGGAAGACATTTAGTGAGATAGATTAAAAGCCCCATCCCTTCTATATCAATTACTATACATTACATTAAAACAACCAACATCAACTTTTATAAAGCTCAAATTTAAAGACTATTACTTTTATTAAATTAAATAAGTCCTTTAGCCTTAAATTCTAGATACTTATTAATTACATTAACGCTTAAGTTTTGAGGTTTTGTAAGAATAGCATGTATTCCTCTATTTTCTAATTCTTTTACGATTAAACGTTTTTCGTAAGCAAATTTTTCTGCTATTGTTTTATGATAAATACTTTGTAAATCTTCTACATTTTCAGATATTAGATCATCCAATTCTGTATTTTCAAAAAATACTGTCACCAATAAGTGTTGTCTCGAAATTGCTTTTAAAAATGGTAATTGTCTATGCAAGGAAGAAATGTGTTCAAAATTAGTATAGAGAATTAAGAGACTACGTTGATTTATTTTCCTTTTAATAGTTGCATATAAATAACCAAAGTCAGAATCTGTAAATTTAGTATCTACATTATAAAGAGCTTCATTTATAACATTAATATGAGTCCGTTTATTACTAGCGGGAATCAGTTTCTCCAACTTTTTTGAAAAGGTAAGCAGGCCTGCTTTGTCATTTTTTAACAAGGCAATATTTGATAACGCCAACGTTGAATTTATGGCGTAATCTAATAATTTCAATTCCTCAAAAGGCATTTTCATAACCCGCCCTGTATCCACAATCGAATAAATAGGTTGTGACTTTTCATCTTGATATTGATTCACCATCAATTGAGCTCGCTTCGCCGTTGCTTTCCAGTTTATAGTTCTTACATCATCACCAGCAACATAATTTTTAATCTGTTCAAACTCCATCGTATGCCCTATTCGACGTATTTTTTTAAGTCCAAATTCTGTTAATTTATTACTCAATGCTAAAAATTCATATTTACGCATTTGAATATACGACGGATATACAGCCACCATTTGTTCAGCATCAAATCGGTAACGCCTAGCTACCATTTGCAAAGAAGAGGAAACAAATAAATTTAAGTTCCCAAAATTATATTCACCTCGTTCTACAGGTCGCACTTGATATTCAAAATTATGAGATTGCTTTGTAGCAATCTCGGTATTAAGTTCAAAATCTCTTTTTTGAAATTGCTTGGGCAACTCATCTATAACTTTTAAAAATATTTTTATAGGATATTTATTTTCAATAGTAACTGGGACTGGGTTTTCATCAGAATTAGAAAATTTATCTGGTAAAATACGTCTGGCTTTAATTCCGTTTTTAAAACGAAATAAAACAAAAGCATCAAATAAGAATAACACTGCTAAGCCCAATACAAATAACCAAGCTACTTGATATAATAAGTCCACCCAAAAAGAAACCAAAAAAAGGGCTGCTATAATGCTTATATACACAAAAAAGCGTTGATGAATGTACAAGTTTTTGAAAAGATTGATCATAGAAAGCGTTTGGTAGGCTAATTTAAATTTAAAGATTGTTATCTAACAAAAATAAATATTTTGTTGGCTCTTTTACTTTTTTAAATTGTCTAATTTTAGAAATATCAACATTTAAATATTTCTTAGATTCATTGTTCATGATATATACTTTTTCCACTTCCCCTTCGGAAACATAAACTATAACTGGAATTGGATACTTAATTTCGATACCTTCATTTTTCAAAGTTTTTTTCACCTGCAACATGATTTTATTCGAAACGTTTGAATTATTTTCAAGTATAAATTTTTTAAAATTATATCCATTCCCAATTGTTATATCATCACTGAATTTCACATTTCTTTGAGTTACATTATTAGCTACAAACTTAAATGTTCCAGACTTATTTTTCGTTTTAATTTGAATCTTATCAACATAAGGTAATTCAGTAGCTATTTTATTCACCTTTCTTTCTAAATCCTTAAAGAGAGCATCAGAGTAAATCCAATTTCCTAGTATTAGTGCAGAATTTGTCATAATTGAGCTAACTTTACTATCCTGAAACATATAAATATTAATTGAATTTACTTGGCTAACGGTAGTTATACTAATTTTAATCTCATTATCAATTTTTGAAACCTTAAAACTGCTTGAATTTAAATGGTTAAGTGGAATTTCATACAACCATTGATAGAAATGACTCTTCCCTTCAGCGGATAATCTTATATCCTCAATGTATAATTTATTTTTTATAGTGTCCACTCTAAATGAATACTTTTTCTCTGTATTGAATTCTGGTGCATTTACTTCTATTGTGTTTGGCATGTCATCTAAAGAATAAAATGCAGACTGAGCACATCCATACTCTAAATTAAAGAGTAACAGTACATTCAAAAGTGTCGAAAAAAATTTCATGATAATTATTTTATATAACTAGTTATAATCATAATACAAAAAATATTCTATCAAATATAAGTTCAATGTAAATTTTTAAATTACATTATCCAATAGTTATATTCAAATACTTTCTGTTTTTAATATCCTTAACATTATCTATGGATATTTAAAACCTAAATCATTATGCCTTACTTTTTTTAATTTCTTCTTTAATTTCTTTTGAAAAGAGGATACTATCTTTTTGTAGTTAAGGTCATTGGCCAAGTTTGTAAATTGCTGAGGGTCTTTGACCATATCAAATAATTCAATACCTGCAGAAGCATCTTCGTTGTATTGAATATAAGCCCATTTTTCTGTTCTTAACAAAAAAGACTTCCCTCCTTGTGATACACTAAAGGCTTCTTGTCTAACTTGAAATTCAGCATTATCTATAGTTTTAACCAAACTCTTACCCTGTAAATGCTTTGAGGTTTTTAGACCTGCCAATTCAGAAATTGTAGGATATAAATCCAACAACTCTACAAATGAATTACAAACTTTCGGATCTTTACCTGGAACTTTTACAATCAAAGGAACCCGAACAGATTCTTCATGCAAACTCACTTTCATCCAAAAATTATGCTCTCCTAAATGAAATCCATGATCTGAAGTAAAAATAACTATGGTATTATCCTCTAATCCCTCATTTTTTAAAGTTTCAAGCACTTTACCCACTTGAGTATCCATATATGATACCGAGGCATAATATGCAGCCACTGCTTTTTTCTCTTGCTCTAAAGACATTTGTCCATTAACGCTTGTAACATAATTGATACCTCTTTTAGGAATATCATCCCAATCACCTTTTACTTTTTCAGGCATTATGATTTCTTCATGTGGATAGGGTTCAAAATATGCTTTTGGAGCTACAAAAGGCACATGAGGTCTCACAAAACCTAGAGCCAAAAAGAAAGGTTCGTTTTTATGTTTCTTGATTAATTCTATGGCTTTTTGAGCTGTTTTTCCATCAGAATGGACTAAGTCATCACCTTCAGCCTTAACAATGGTCATCACATTACCTCCTTTTCTTTCTATTTTACCATCAGGATTTCCTTGGACTAATTCCGCTTCGCCGATGGCTTTCCATTCAGGCCCTTGACTATTAAAACGCTCCGTCCAAGATGCTTCATCATCTTGACCATTAGATCCTGTTTCAATATCAATAGGAACTCCCATATGGAAAATCTTACTTACTCTTGCCGTGTAGTATCCGTTATCTTTGAACAATTGTGTCATTGTTTTTCTATCGGAACCAATATTTTCTCGCCCACTAACATAACCGAAAGTCTTGGTAGCATTAGGATAATACCCAGACATAAACGAAGCTCTTGAGGGGCCACATACAGGGTATTGAGAATATGCTTTTGTATACCGAACTCCTTCTGAAGCTAATTTATCAATATTTGGCGTTTTACTAGCCTTATTTTCATAAGATGAAACTGCGGTTGCCGTTAAATCATCAGCTATAATGAATAAGATATTTGGCTTTTTCTGTTGAGAAATGGAACTTAAACTCCAACATAAAATGGAGATAAAAATAAATTGCTTCATAGTTAGTTAATTATAATTGCAAGTTAAAACTATATAATTAAAGTCCTATTCTACTAATTTATGACCTATTTTAACTCCAAAAAATTCTTCAATAACAACTCCCCAGCACTGCTACTCTTTTCTGGATGAAATTGTACCCCATAAAAATTATCCTTTTTTAAAGCCGAAGAATAGTCCATTTCATAATTAGTGACGGCAATGGTTTCAGCACAAATTGGTGCATAAAAACTATGTACCAAGTACATATATTCTTGCTCTCTTATCCCTTTAAACAAAGTAGATTTTAAATCTGTAAGTGTATTCCAACCAATTTGGGGTACTTTTACGTTGTTACTAAATTTGACAACATTTACATCAAAAATACCCAATCCTTTTGTATTGCCTTCTTCACTGTAGTTGCACATCAATTGCATTCCTAAACAAATACCTAAAACGGGTTGTTTTAATTGTGGAATAAGGGTATCCAACCCAGTGGATCTTAACTTTTCCATGGCACTACTCGCCTCTCCTACACCAGGAAAAATAACTTTATCGGCGGATTGAATGGTCTCCACATCATGACTTAGAATGGCTTCGTATCCCAATCTTTGAATAGCAAATTTGATGCTTTGAATGTTTCCGGCTCCGTAGTCGATGATGACTATCTTCATAGTATAAATATTATTATAAGATTTAAATAAATAATCCCTCCACTTTTTTCCAAACCTGAAGTGTATTGCTTGACAAATATAAGCTTACAGGTTAACAATGGAGCTTTCTCTATTTACAACATTCCTTTTGTGCTTGGTAGTATCATTTTATCAGCATCACGTTTTACAGAAGCTTTAATAGCTTTAGCAAAAGCTTTAAAAATTGCCTCAATTTTATGATGTTCATTTTCACCTTCAACTTTTACATTTAAGTTCGCTTTAGCACCATCTGTAAAAGATTTAAAGAAATGATAAAACATCTCTGTAGGCATTTTTCCAATCATTTCGCGTTTAAAATCAGCATCCCAAACCAACCAATTTCTGCCTCCAAAATCAATACTAACTTGAGCTAAACAATCGTCCATAGGTAAAGAAAAACCATAACGTTCTATACCTAGTTTATTACCTAATGCCTCACTAAAAACTTCTCCTAGAGCAATGGCCGTATCTTCAATAGTATGATGTTCATCAACTTCTAAATCGCCTTTAACACTAATTTCTAAGTCCATTTGTCCGTGACGTGAAATTTGGTCTAACATATGGTCAAAAAAAGCAATTCCAGTATCAATTTTACTTTTTCCGGTACCATCAAGGTTCAATTTGATGCTAATATCCGTTTCATTCGTTTTTCTTTGAATCTCTGCCGTCCTATTATCTAATTTCAAAAACTCATAAATGCGTTGCCAATCATTCGTTTCTAACGCAATGAACTCATCTAATTCATCACGCTTAACCGTAATCTCATCTGTTCCTAAATGTGTATTATCATTTATAAAAAAACCTTTTGACCCTAAATTTTTAGCCAACTCGATATCTGTTAAACGATCTCCAATAACAAATGAATTTTTTAAATCATATTCCTCTGAAAAATACTTTGTCAATAAGCCTGTATTTGGCTTTCTTGTCGGTGCATTATCTTTAGCATACGTTTTATCAATTACTATTTCGTTAAATACAACACCTTCATTTTTAAAAACATCGACAATAAAATTATGAACGGGCCAAAATGTATCTTCTGGAAAACTCTCCGTTCCCAATCCATCTTGGTTGGTTATCATAACCAATTCGTAATCTAATTCATTGGCTATTTTTGGTAAATAGGCTAATGCCTTTGGATAAAATGTTAATTTTTCAAAACTATCAATTTGCTCATCAGTAGTCTCTCTAATAATTGTTCCGTCTCTATCAATGAAAAGAACTTTCTTCATAATTATATTTCTTTTAATGCTTTTATCAATTTTTCATTTTCTTGTTCTGTACCAATTGTAAATCGTAAACAATTTTCACATAATGGTTGACTTGATCTATTTCTAACTACAATTCCCTTTTCTAATAATTGTGCATACCTTTTATCCGCATTATCTACTTTCACTAACACAAAATTACTATCTGTGGGATAAATAGTATCAACATATTTCACTTCAAGTAACTCTTCAAGTAACTTATTCTTTCCGGCTGTAATTATGTTAATTTCATTTTCAATAACAATAACATCTTCCAACCTTTCAATTGCTCGCTGCTGCGTTAATTCATTAACATTATATGGTGGTTTAATTTTGTTTACTACTGCGATAATTTCTGAAGAAGCATAACAAATTCCCAGTCGTATTCCTGCCATACCATACGCCTTAGATAGTGTTTGTGTAACTATTAAATTTGGATAATTCTGAAGTTTATTCAACCAACTATCTCCTGATGAAAAATCGACATATGCTTCATCGATGACTACCAAACCATTAAATGATTTTAGTAAATTTTCAATAATTGCGGCATCAAAAGTATTACCCGAAGGGTTATTTGGTGAACATATAAACAACAACTTTGTGTGCTTGTCAACTGCCTTCAAAATTGCATCAACATCCGGCTGAAAGTCATTTACTAGTAACACTTCCTTATTCTCAACATTATTAATGTTAGCTAAAACTCCGTACATGCCATATGTTGGTGGTAATGTAATTACATTATCTTCTTTGGGCTCACAGAAAGCTCGATAAATGAGATCTAAAACTTCATCACTCCCATTACCTAACAAAATATTCTCTAGTTGAACACCTTTTTGTTCTGCTAATATTTTTTTTACAGTCCTTTGTTGCGGATCTGGATAACGATTTACACCATTTTCAAAAGGATTTTCATTCGCATCTAAAAAGACCATATCCTGATCAAAATCTTTAAATTCATCACGTGCTGATGAATACGGTTTTAACGCCTTAACATTTGGACGAATTAAACTATTTAGATTAAAATTATTCATCTTTTAAACTATTTAACCGCAATGTAACTGCATTTTTATGAGCTTGTAAACCTTCGGCACTAGCCATTATTTCTATGGCATTGCCAATATTCTTAATTCCTGTTTTCGTCACTTTTTGAAAAGTCATACTCTTTAAAAAGCTATCTAAATTTACACCACTATATTGCTTAGCATAACCATTAGTAGGTAAGGTATGATTAGTACCCGAAGCATAATCTCCAGCACTCTCAGGTGTATAGTTCCCTATAAAAATAGAACCTGCATTTTGTATACCATCTATATAAAAATCTTCATTTTCAGTGCAAATAATAAAATGTTCTGGTCCATATTGATTGATTAAATTTAAGGCAATAGCATCATTATCAACATAAATTAATTTGGAATTATCTATTGCTTTTTGAGCCATAGCTTTTCTCGGAAGATCTTCTATTTGTATTTCTATTTCTGATTCCACTTTATCTATTAAAGATTTAGAGGTAGAAACTAGAATAACTTGACTATCGGAACCATGTTCAGCCTGACTCAATAAATCAGAAGCCACAAAACTGGCATTTGACGTATCGTCGGCTACTACTAACAATTCAGAAGGCCCTGCTGGCATATCAATTGCTACACCATATTTTGTTGCTAATTGCTTAGCTACGGTTACGAATTGATTACCAGGCCCAAAAATTTTAAATACTTGTGGTATCGTTTCGGTACCAAAAGTCATTCCGGCAATAGCCTGAATTCCACCAACTTTATAAACCTTAGTAACCCCACAAAGTTCAGCTGCATATAAAATTGCTGGATTAATATTCCCTTCCTTATCAGGAGGAGAACACAATACAATTTCTGAACACCCAGCCAATTTAGCTGGAATAGCTAACATTAATACCGTTGAAAACAACGGAGCGGTACCGCCTGGAATGTAAATTCCAACTTTTTGGATAGGGCGTTTTTCTTGCCAACAATTGACACCAACAGCAGTCTCAACTTCAATTTTTGAGGTTTTTTGAGCTTTATGGAATTTTTCAATGTTGTTCTTAGCCAAAAGAATGGCTTGTTTTAAACTCTCGTCAATGGTTTTCCCTTTTTCAGAAATTTCAGTTGCAGAAACTTGTATATTCTTTAACTCTATACCATCAAAAAGATTGGTGTATTTTTCAATGGCAACATCACCTTTCTGTTTTACCTCATTGAAAATTTCTAACACCGTTGCTTCAATATCTTCCACAGTCTGTGTAGGTCTCGATAATAGCGTTGACCAACTGTCTTTTTCTGGGTTGTATATTTTATTCATTTGTATATGTCTTTCTAAAATGGAAACCTAACTTTTGACAACCATAGTTTTCCCAAAATTTATTTCCTCTATTGTTACCAATATAACTATTTAATTCTGTTGCAACACAACCAATTGATTTGCCATAATCATTAACCCAATCTAAAAGCAATGGGCCAATTTCTTTCCCCCTATAATCTGGATGAATCATCACATTATCAGCTTCTAAATGTTTACCAATATAATACTTGAACAACACCCAAACACCACAAATTCCAATCAATTTATCTTCTTCATAAACTCCAGCACATTTATAATGATGCTTTAGCATTTCTGGGAGCCTTTCTTTTAAAACCTCAACACTTATTCTATCATCAAGTCGCCTTAAATAAGGAATAAGTGTAAAAATATCCTCATCAGCTATAAATTTGATTTGATAAGGTGAATCCATTTATAAAACCATTTTTTCAATTGGGCAAACTAAAATCCCTTCTGCTCCATTCAACTTTAATTCATCAATTACATCCCAAAACCTATCTTTATTAATTACAGTATGTATTGAACTCCAACCTGCTTCTGCCAAGGGTAAAACTGTTGGGCTTTTCATTCCTGGCAGGATTTTTATAATATCAGCTACCTTATCGTTTGGAGCATTTAACAACACATATTTACTATTTCTTGCTTTAAGAACCGATTGAATTCTAAATTGAAGTTTATCTAATATACGCTGCTTTTCATCAGATAATGAAGGTGAAACCGTTAAAACAGCCTCACTTTTTAATAAGACTTCAACTTCTTTTAAGTTATTTTTAAATAAAGTACTACCACTTGAAACAATATCGACAATAGCATCAGCCAATCCAATATTTGGAGCAATCTCTACAGAACCATTAATAACATGTAGCTCTGATTTTACGCCTTTTTTATCTAAAAACTGATTGACCGTATTTGGATAGGAGGTTGCAATTCTCTTACCTTCTAAATCCTTAATTGATCCGTATTCAACTGATTTAGGCACAGCAATAGAAACTTTACATTTCGAAAAGCCTAATTTTTCAACTATGGGTAAGTCGTTTCCTTTTTCAATTAATGTATTTTCACCTAATATAGCAGCATCTACTACACCATCTCTAAGATACTGAGGTATATCTCCATTTCTTAGATACAAAACTTCAATAGGGAAATTTCTTGCAAAAGCTTTTAATTGATCTTTTCCATTATCAATGGAAATACCACAATTTTTAAGCAATTCTAATGATTCTTCGTTTAATTTGCCTGATTTTTGAATGGCAATTTTTAATTTATTCATTTATTTAAAATTAGGTTCGATAGTGCAAACAAATAAAAAACCCGCTTGAACTATTCAAACGGGTTTATATGATTTTAGATTTAAAACACAACAACTCACCTCGCCTGAAAGCCAGTATGGAAATGATGATGTATGTGATTTAAAGACATTTTTTCTATTATTGAAGCACAAATTTAATGGATAAATTTTTTATAATGCAAATTTTTTAGGATTTTTTTTCTTGTTTTTGAAATACTTATATAACCATTGTTCAATAACTTATCCTTCCTTTAACTTATTCATTTCTACTTGATGCTGCTTTTTAGCATAAGTATATCCGTAATGCCACCATTTGGCCATTAGCTTTTTATTGAACACTAAAGAATTTGTAGTTAAAACGGTTGGTGTATAATATAAATTAAGTTTCACATTATCGTGTGCTGCCTGTAATTTACCAATGGTTACATTATGCCTTTCCACTTGGTCCATCATAAATTGAACCACATGAGTAATTAATGAAAAGGGGTTTTTTGAAGGAATTCTATTGAGTTGGCTTACTTCAGTTTCTAAAATAATTACATCAATTTCAGTTGCTCCTCTCAATATGGCTTCTCTTATAGGCACTAAAGAACCAAAACCTCCATCGGCATATTCACATCCATTTTTACGCAATAAACTCATAAATGGCACATAGTTACAAGATGCCCAAATCCAATCACAAAAATCGAGATAGGTACAATCTTGTATCGCTTTATACTCTACTACATTTTTGGTTAAGTTTGATACAGTAACTACCACGTCTTTTTCTGATGCTTTTATACGGTCAAAATACGATTCAGTAACATACTTTTTTATCAATTTTCTTAAATTTTTACTTTCACCAAAAGTCCGCCGTCCATTAATAAAATTCCACACTGTATTTAAATGATTAATGGAAACCACTTTTTCTCCATCAACGGTTTTTACAACAAAAGGATTATTGCTGAAAATTTTTCGTTGATTTATAGTCGTATAAATAGCTTTTAACTCATAAAGCTTTCCTAACGCCAAATGCGACACCATTAAGCTACCTGTTGATGTGCCTAAAAATAAATCGTATGTATTATTTTTTTCATCTATAAGATATTCAGCAACACCACCTGCAAATGCCCCTTTACTTCCTCCCCCTGAAATTACTAATGCTCTCATATTTATACTATAATTCTTAGCTATTTTAATTTAAAATTTTACTTTTGATAAAACTAACACATTTATATGAAATTGAAATTATTTATTTTTCTATTTATTACTACCGTTTTAATAATTTCCTGCAAAAATACAAGTATTCCTAGAACTATTGAAAAGATCACTATCGAAGAAATAACTATAGATAGTTCAAGTATAAGAGCCATTTACCCGATGAAAGATTCTAGTCTCTTTTACGCAACTTCTGATGGTTATTTGGGTTTAATACTACCGACAAATCAAAATATTAAAGATAAAAAGGTGTTTTATGATACTATTGTTCCTCATTTCAGAGCTATAGCCTCTAATTCAGAAAACATTTTTATGCTAAGTATAGGCAACCCTGCACTTTTGTACAAATATGACGAAGGTGATTTAGAAATTGTTTATTCAGAAAATCATCCGAAAGTTTTTTATGATGCCATGGCTTTTTTTGACGAAAAAAATGGAATTGCTATGGGTGACCCGACGGACGATTGCTTATCTGTAATTCTAACTAATAATGGGGGGGATTCTTGGCAAAAATTACCATGTGATGTGTTACCAAAAATTAATGAAGGCGAAGCTGCTTTTGCTGCAAGTAATAGCAACATTGCAATCCAAGGAAAAAATGTATGGTTAGTGACTGGAGGTAAATCAGCCAGGGTTTATCATTCTCCTGATATGGGAAAAAGTTGGAAAGCTTACGAAACACCAATGATTCAAGGTGATGATATGACGGGCATTTATAGTATCGATTTTTATGATGCAAAAAACGGAATTATATTTGGAGGCGATTGGAATAATAAAGATAATAATAAAGGTAATAAAGCCGTTACAAAGGATGGCGGTAAAACTTGGCAATTAGTAGCTGAAGGTTTAGAACCTGGTTATAAAAGCTGTGTGCAATATGTGCCAGACACTAATGGACAAGAATTATTTGCGGTAGGCACCACTGGTGTTTCCTTTTCTAAGGATAGTGGAGTCACTTGGAAAAAAGTTAGTGATGATGCCTATTATACGATCCGATTTGTGAATAAGAATTTTGCATGGTTGGCGGGTAATAATAAAATAGGAAAGCTTATTTTAAATAAATAGTAATTCAACTTAAGAACAATAAATGAAAAAATTAATAATTTTAGTATTGGCAATAGGTTTTGTTAGTTGCCAAAGTAATTCCTTAAAAAAAGAGTTTAATTGTGGTGCAAGTTCTGAAAATTCAGAATTAAAAGAATACAGAGATTTTTTAAAACATTTTAAAATTGAGATTCCAAAAAGTTGGAAAACCACACTTTATTATGATGAGTATTCTTCAGATATTTACACCGCAGATACCTCAAAACAATTCACAGATTCTTTTGTAGTTGAAATTTCCTGGAAACAAGGAGAACTGACTTTAGATGAGTCTTTTGCAAAAAAAATAAATGATACGTTACAATTCAAAGAGAAACTAAAAATGGTCAAATCTGGTTTTGGTGAATTCAAAGAGAAACCAATGTACTATAACCTATCAGAAGGGTCTCGTTCGGGAATGAATCACAAATTTTTACAAGTTTACTTAAAAACAAATATTGATGAATACATAACCTTAACTTCAAAAGTTTATGGCGACAGTTTAGTAGATCAAAGAATTTGTAATTCAATAGAAATTTTTGATAACCTTAAACTGATTGAATAGGGTCAATTTGGAACAGAAATCTTAAATAATTAAAAATAATAGCATGCAACACATCATAGATAGATTTATAAAATATATTACCATTGACACCCAATCTGACCCTGAAAACGAAGCCTTTCCTAGTACAGAAAAACAATGGGACCTAGCTAAGGTTTTGGTTGAAGATTTAAAAAATATTGGTTTACATAATGTTACGTTAGATGATAATTGCTATATCATGGCAACATTGCCAAGTAATGTTGCTCATAAAGTACCAACTATTGGTTTTATTTCTCATATAGATACGAGTCCAGATTATAGTGGAACTAATGTTAATCCACAAATTCATAAGAATTATGATGGAAAAGACATTGTTTTAAACCAAGAAGAAAATATAATTTTGTCTCCAGATTATTTTGATGATTTATTACAATACAAAGGACAGACATTAATTACTACTGATGGTTCTACCCTATTAGGTGCTGATGATAAAGCGGGAATTACAGAAATTATAACCGCAATGGAATACCTCATACAACATCCTGAAATAAACCATGGTGAAATTAGAATAGGCTTTACACCTGATGAAGAAGTTGGCAAAGGTGCACACCTTTTTGATGTAGATAAATTTGGAGCCGAATGGGCTTATACTATGGATGGTAGCCAAATTGGAGAACTTGAATATGAGAATTTTAATGCTGCTGGTGCAAAGGTTGTTATCACTGGAAAAATTGTACATCCCGGTTATGCAAAAGGCAAAATGATAAATTCAATGCTTATTGCTAGCGAATTTATTGCCGCTCTACCTAAAGATGAAGTTCCAGAAAGAACCGAAGGTTATGAAGGATTCTATCATTTACATACCTTAAATGGTGAAGTTGAAAAAACAGAATTAGGATATATTATCCGTGACCATGATATGGAATTATTCAACAAAAGAAAAGCTGTTTTTCAAAAAGTAGCAGATGATCTTAATTCTAAGCTAGGCAAAGATTTAGTTCATGTTGAAATTACAGATCAATATTATAATATGAAGGAAAAAGTAGTACCTGTAATGCATATTGTTGATATTGCAGAAGAAGCTATGAAGGCGGTTGGTGTAACACCATTAATTAAGGCCATCCGTGGAGGTACAGATGGTTCTCAATTATCTTATAAAGGACTACCCTGCCCTAATATATTTGCCGGTGGACATAATTTTCATGGTCGTTATGAGTATGTTCCTGCAGAATCTATGCAAAAAGCAGTTGAAGTAATTGTGAAAATTGCTGAGATTACAGCAACGAGAGAACTGAACAAATAAGTTAATTTTGTAATTATTCAAACAAAAGTTAAATCCTTTTAATTAGTTCCTTATTTTTACCGCTTTTAAATTTCAACCATGGATAGAAAATTATTATTATCGCTTGCTAAAAAATACGATACACCTTTATATGTTTACGATGCTGACAAAATCATTTCGCAATATGAGCGTATGACTAAAGCCTTTTCAGGAGTTAAAAATCTGAAAATAAATTATGCTGTTAAAGCTCTTTCTAACATTAACGTATTAAAAGTTTTTAAGCAATTAGATTCTGGAATTGACACCGTTTCTGTTCAAGAAGTCCAATTAGGTTTGAAAGCTGGTTTTGCACCAGAAGATATTATTTTTACACCTAATGGCGTTTCTTTAGAAGAAATTGAACAAGCAAAAGATTTAGGAGTTCATATTAACATCGATAATATTTCTATTTTAGAGCAATTTGGACAAAAATATCCAGAAACACCTGTTTGTATCCGTATCAATCCACATGTTATGGCAGGTGGGAATTCAAAAATTTCTGTAGGTCATATCGATTCTAAATTTGGTATTTCTGTACATCAATTACCGTTAATTCTTCGTGTGGTAGAAAATACGGGTATGCGAATTAATGGAATACATATGCACACCGGCTCTGACATTTATGATGTAGATGCCTTTTTAAGAGCAACTGAAATTCTTTTTACTGCGGCTGAATCATTTCAAGACTTAGAATCTATTGATTTCGGAAGTGGTTTTAAAGTTCCTTATAAAGAAAACGACATCTCTACAGATATAGAAGAGTTAGGTAAAAAACTCAGTAAACGTTTTAATGAGTTTTGTAAAAGTTATGGTAGAGAGCTAACGATTATGTTTGAACCTGGTAAATTTTTAGTAAGTGAAGCAGGTAAACTATTAGTTCATGTAAATGTTGTAAAACAAACTACTTCAACTGTTTTTGCAGGTGTAGATAGCGGATTGAATCACTTGATAAGACCGATGTTTTATGATTCTTATCATCAAATAGAAAACATTTCTAACCCAAAAGGAAAAGAACGTTTTTATACGGTTGTTGGTTACATCTGTGAGACCGATACCTTAGGTGCCAACCGAAGAATAACTGAAATAACTGAAGGGGATATTTTGAGTTTTAGTAATGCCGGAGCATATTGTTTTTCAATGGCTTCCAATTATAATTCTCGTTATAGACCTGCAGAAGTTTTAGTGAAAGATGGTAAAGATTATCTAATACGTGAACGAGAAACAATTCAAGATTTACTGAAAGGACAAAATTTAGATTTGAATTTTTAGATTCAAAATATTTACTTAATACTACATAAATAACCCCGAAATGAATTCAAGTCCTTTCAGGGTTATTTAATTTAGAACCATTCTAAGATACTAGGTATTATTGTTGTTACCTATTTCGTTTACAAACTCATCACAAATTCAGATATGAAAAAATTTATAGTTGCCACGGTCTTGGTTTTACTTTCTTATAGTGCAACATCACAAAATGCTTCTGTTGAAGATCATGTTTTTGGTGTACAAACAGGGTTTTTAGGTCTCTATTTTCATGGGGAAACGAAGCTATCAGATAAATTTGCCTTAAGAGGCGAATTAGGGCTAGATTTTGGATTTTGGGAAAGAGGAATATATCAGGATAATCGAGGATTTCTATTAACCCCCGTAATTGTTATAGAACCAAGATTTTACTATAACTTAGAAAAGCGTGTTAAAAAGTCAAAAAGAATTGACGGTAATAGTGGTAATTTCATTTCCATAAAAACGAGTTTCAATCCTGATATATTTACTATATCAAGCGACCAAAATGTATCTATTATTCCAACGCTACAAATAGTCCCAACATGGGGAATTCGAAGAAATATAGGAAAACATTTTAACTATGAAACTGGGCTTGGAATTGGATATTACAAAGAGTTTTATAAACAAAATGGATATTCTAGTAATGAAAGCGGTACAGCCATTAATTTACATTTACGAATTGGGTATCGCTTTTAAGAATACTTAGATTTCAACCTTAAAAGGGGTTTAAAACATTTTCGAAGTTATGAATTAAACATGTTGGTCAATAAGAATCTGATTACCATCAGGGTCTGTTAACATCATACTGGCAGGTCCAGTTGTTGTTTCATCTGCTTTCCTATCCAATTTAACTTTATTATTCTTTAGGCTTTTCTGAATTGTTCTAACATCATCAAAAGATTCTAATTTTTTTGCATTTTCATCCCATCCAGGATTAAAAGTTAAAATATTGTCCTCAAGCATTCCTTCAAATAACCCTATTAAAGAATTTCCATTCTTCATAATGAGATACTTACTTTCTATAGAACCTGCAAAAATTGTAAATCCCAATTTTTTGTAAAATTCTACTGAGACATTAATATCTTTTACATTTAAACTTATTGAAAATGCTCCTAATTTCATAATTGATGATTTTAAATTATTATCAATAGCTATTTACGTTAATCATCTAACTTTGGTAAATTAAAACTGTTTAATACACTCGTTTCTTTCATTAACTTTTCAATTTCATCTGCTTTTCTTGGTGCAGCGGCTGACAAATTTACAGGGCCCTTTTCAGTCACTAAAATATCATCTTCGATGCGAACGGCAATACCCCACCATTTTTTATCACATGGGCTATTTTCAGGAATATAGATTCCCGGTTCAACGGTCACTACCATATCTAATTTAAATTCACCTTGACTACCCGCATCGTGTACGTCTAAACCAATATGATGGGATGAGCCATGTGGATAATAATTATGTTTCTCATCGATGGTTTTAATAATGCCTAATTTCAACAAACCTGCATTCACTATTTTTCGTGTAGCTTCATGAGATGCTGCAAAAGTACTTCCAGTTTTTACCAAAGCGATACCCGCTTCTTGGGCATCATAAACAATATCATAAATGGCTCTTTGTTCCGTTGAAAACTTACCATTTGCTGGAATGGTTCTAGTTACATCGGCTGTATAGCCTCTGTATTCTGCTCCTAAATCCATCAATACCAAATCATTACCTACTTTTGTTTTGCTATTCTCTATATAATGTAGAATACAGCCATTATGACCACCTCCAACAATAGATGGATACCCTTCGTACTCTGCACCATACTTTTTATATACAAATTCATGTACTCCTTGAATTTCAGCTTCCGACATATTAGGGTGCATTGCCTTCATAATTTCTCTTTGTCCTATAGCTGATATTTCAACCGCTTTTTTTAACAACTTCATTTCTTCGGGTTGCTTTTTTTCTCGTAAGTCTCCCATAAAATCATTTAAACTACTGATATCAATATTCGTTTTAGGTGGAGCTTCTAATTTTAAGCTTATTTTTTGTTTAAATTCATTTCTGAGCTCATCATTCGCCGCATTATGATATCCATTGATCAATTCATCTTCCTTTAATTCTGGATAATAATCCATATACCGACCTAAATCTTGAGCCACATTTGCACTATTTTCTATTCCCGTTGCTTTTATTACTTCATATATTCTGTCGGTTGTAGGATTTGACAATAAACTTTTATCATATTTTGCCTTTTCTTTAAACTGTTGTACTAAATCATATAAATCGGCCTTATTTTTACCTGAATCTCTATAATCATCATTAAAATCAACAATTAATACTTTACTGAATTTTTCAAAATCATAGGTTGCAGTACTAAACTCACTTCCGTTAAACACTTTATTAAACCCTAACTGTTCTTTAACACCAGTTACGCCCAACCTTTTACCTGTCCACTGTTCTGCTCTAGGATCTTTTTCTTGTACATAAATTGCTTCGTTATATGTAGTATCTCCATCCGTCTGATTTTCTGAAAAAATCAATAAAACAGCATGAGGTTCTTTATAACCAGTTAAATAATAGAAATTGGGATCTTGATGATATATATACTCTACATCATTTGCTCTATTGCGAACAGGGTTCGCAAATAATACGGCAACACTGTTTTTTGGCATTTTTTGTCGTAAAGCAGCTCTTCTTTCTTTATGAAATTCTTTAGACAAGTAATCAGTTGGTAATTGATCATCTTGGCCAAAACTGAATTGAAAAATAAGTAACGCAAACAAACAAGTTAGGAGGGATTTCATTATATGTAATAATTGGTTATAAATCAAAAGTACAATTATATTCCTTTCAATGAAAGTCTTAAATTATAATTATTTGAAAAAAAAAAATACTGATTCATCAATAATTAATAAAAAACATAATAAAACATTAAACATAGATTGTTATTAAAACAATAACTAGTACATTTGAAGTGTGCAATTAAGAACATTACATACCAACACAACTACTCGCATAAAAAGTACGATTTTTAATGCATTTACTTCAGTTTTCACCCTTTGGGGTTAATCATTCTTACACATCCGTTTTATTTGGTCTATTAAGGAATAACCATAAAATAATTATTTATCAGTAATCCACTATTTATGAAAGTTTTAAAATTTGGAGGAACATCAGTAGGTTCATCAAAAAATATTAATAAAATAATTGAAATTGTAAAAGCTAACGAAGAAGAAAAACAAATTATTGTTGTTTCTGCATTTGCAAAAGTCACCAATTTATTGCTAGAAGCTGCTCAGCTTGCATCTATCAAAAAAACAGCATACACCTCTGTTATTGAAGATATTAAAACAATACACAATCAGATAATTTCAGATTTATTTACAGAAAAGGATAAAAATGAAGTTTTAAAATTTGTAAATCAAAAACTTGCTGATCTTAAATCTATATTAGATAGTATTTCATTAATAAGCGAACTTTCCGCAAAAAGCGAAGCTAATATAGTTAGTCATGGTGAACTATTATCCTCATTTGTAATAGCAAAAGCATTACAAGTGAATCATATTGATGCGGAGCGAAAAGATACTAGAGAACTGATTTTAACCAATACTAATTATACAAATGCTTCAGTAAATTTTGAAGTTTCGAATCGTCAAATTCAAGATTATTTTAAATCAAATAAAGCGAAAGTTACTGTTTTACCTGGGTTTATTTCTTCTGCTGAAAATGGAGACACCACAGTACTAGGTCGTGGTGGTTCTGATTACACTGCCGCTATTGTAGCTTCAGCACTTGATGCAGATGTATTAGAAATATGGACTGATGTAAGTGGAATGTTTACAGCTAACCCTAATGTTGTTCCTCAGGCCATGCCAATAGAGCAAATTTCTTATGAAGAAGCAATGGAATTATCGCATTTTGGAGCCAAAGTTATATACCCTCCAACGATTCATCCGGTATTAAAAAAGGAAATACCTATTCTTATAAAAAACACCTTAAAACCAGAAGACGCAGGTACGCTTATCACAAAAACTAGTAAAGACAAAAAAAATCCTGTGAAAGGAATTAGTCATATAGATGATGTAACATTAATTACTTTAGAAGGATCTGGAATGGTAGGTATTCCGGGATTTTCAAAACGATTATTTGAAACATTGGCTACTGAAAAAATCAATGTGAAATTAATTACGCAAGCATCATCTGAGCATTCTATTTGTATCGGTATTGATGACAGTAATGCTAATTTGGCCAAAATTGCTATTGATAGCACTTTTGAATTCGAAATATTAAAAAATAAAATTAAACCCTTACAGATAGAAAAAAACTTATCTATTATAGCTATTGTTGGCGATCATATGAAAAGTCACCAAGGTATTAGCGGAAAGATGTTTGGTACTTTAGGTAAGAATAATGTGAACATAAGAGCCATTGCTCAAGGTGCTTCTGAAAAAAATATTTCTGCTGTAATTGCAGCCAAGGATGTTAAAAAAGGAATCAATAGCCTGCATGAAAGTTTCTTTAAAAACAATAACAAGCAACTTAATTTATTTATTACTGGTGTTGGTAATGTTGGTGCTAAACTGATTGAGCAAATAGAACAGCAACATGAATTTTTGTTAAATAATTTAAACATTAATATCAGGATTGTTGGTTTGTCAAATTCAAGACAAATGATCTTTGACGATGAAGGAATAGACCTATCTTCATGGAAAGAGCAGATAAAAAAAGGGGTACCAGCTTCGTTAGATAGTTTTCTTGAACAGGTAAAAGCTTTGAACCTTAGAAATAGCGTTTTTGTAGATATTACAGCAAATGCAAAAGTAGCTGATATGTATGCCAAGTATTTAAAAAACAGTACAGCTGTTGTTGCCTGTAATAAAATTGCGAGTTCTGCTACTTATAAAAAATACAAAGAACTTAAAGAATTATCACGATCATATGACGTACCTTATCTATTTGAAACGAATGTTGGTGCAGGTTTACCGATTATAGATACCTTAAATAATTTAATTACTTCAGGAGATCAAGTACATAAAATTCAAGCCGTTTTATCTGGAAGTTTAAATTTCATTTTTAATAATTTCACCACTGAAACTGAATTTTATGATGTGGTTAAACAAGCACAGCTAGAAGGCTATACAGAACCTGACCCTAGAATTGATTTAAGTGGTGTTGATGTTGCTCGAAAAATACTCATTTTAGCAAGAGAAAGCGGTATTAAAATCAACTTAGAAGATATTGAAAATGATTCATTCCTTACGGAGAATAATCACAAAGCAGATAGTGTTGATGACTTTTACAATTCATTAAAAACTGATGCTGATCATTTTAAAGAGTTATTAAAATCAGCGAACAGTAACAATTGTCAATTAAAGTATGTAGCTGAGCTTATTAACGGTAAGGCTAAAGTAGGTTTAAAGGAAATACCAGTAGGACATCCTTTTTACAATTTGGAAGGCAAGGACAATATCGTAATGTTTTATACAAAAAGATATCCAGAACAACCTATGATTATTAAAGGTGCTGGTGCTGGTGCAGACGTTACAGCTTCAGGACTTTTTGCAGATATTATTAAAATTGCAAATAATTAATTATGAACTCAATCAAAATATTTGCTCCCGCAACCGTCGCAAATGTGTCCTGTGGATTTGATGCCTTAGGATTTGCAATAAATGCTGTTGGTGATGAAATGATCTTTACAAAAACGGTCGATAAAGGGGTTACAATAAGTAAAATTGAAGGAGCTGAATTAACTTTTGACAGTCGCAAAAATGCGGCTAGTGTGGTTGCTTGGGCAATGATAGATGAAGCCAAACCTGATTTCGGAATAGATATGCAACTATTCAAAAAAGTTAAACCAGGTAGCGGTTTGGGTAGTAGTGCTTCAAGCTCAGCTGGTGCTGCTTTTGGGGTGAACCAATTATTAGGAAAACCATTTTCTAATTTAGAACTTACTGAATTTGCCCGATTAGGAGAAAAAGCAGCTTGTGGATCACCTATAGCAGATAATGTTGCCGCTGCTATTTATGGTGGCTTTATATTGGTGAAAAGCTATGAACCGTTAGAAATTGTTAAACTACCAGTACCGAAAGAATTGTGGGTCACAGTAATTCATCCACAAATAGAAATTAAAACCGAAGATGCTCGTAATGCCATACATCCAACTGTTACCGTTGCTAATGCTGTAAAGCAAAGTGCAAACTTAGCAGGTTTAATTAGCGGACTGTACACGGATGATTATGAGTTGATTAGTCGCTCGTTAGAAGATGTAATTGCAGAACCATTTCGCAAAAAATTAATCCCTCATTTTGATGCTATAAAAACAGAAGGCTTAAAAGCAGGAGCTTTAGGTGTTGGAATTTCTGGGTCTGGCCCTACCATTTTTGCTTTATCTAAAGGAGAAAAAATTGCAGAAAAAGTAGCCGAAACTATGCGGAACATATATCAAAACACCGCTATCGATTTTAACATTCACGT